>NZ_CP169368.1:0-317834 GCF_042485795.1 Lonepinella sp. MS14435 | reverse complement strand
TAGTATATTGAGAATTATTTTTATTTGATCTAAGATAAAGGCGGTTTTTCATTTTATTTTCATCTCAGCCAAGGAGAATTTATATGCGTTTAAAACTTATTTCAGCAGTGATTTCAGGGTTACTTTTATCTACCCCAGCGATGGCGGCAGATTTATCAAAAGAAACAAAAGATTATAAAGATTTTGTAGTTGTTCAAATTGATGAACTAGTTACTCAAACAGAATCGTTTGTTGGAGCATTAAAAAATGGTGATGTGGAAAAAGCCAAAGCCGTTTATCCGCTTGCTCGTATGTATTATGAGCGTTCCGAGCCGATTGCCGAAAGTTTTGGTGATTTAGACCCACGTATTGATGCCCGTCTTGCTGATCTTGAGGAAGAAGGTAAAGGGGAAAAAGATTGGTCTGGTTTCCACAAAATTGAAAAAGTATTATGGGAACAAAATACCACCAAAGGCACGGAAGAAACAGCCGATCAATTATTAAAAGACGTGAAAGAACTGCGTGCCAAAATTCCGACTACGGAAGTTACGCCTGAATTAATGATTACGGGGGCAGTGGATTTATTAAACGAAGTTTCTACTACTAAAGTTACTGGCGAAGAAGATATTTTCTCTAAAACTGACTTATACGATTTCAAAGCAAACGTAGAGGGTGCAGAGAAGATTTACGAATTATTTAAACCAGCGTTATTGAAAAAAGATGCTAAATTGTCTGCCAAAATCGAGCAACATTTCAAAGAAGTCAATGATTTATTGCAAAAATATAATAAATCTAGCACAGGTTATGAATATGTGCCGTACAATACTTTAACGAAAGAAGACACCAAAGCTCTTGCAGAAGCAGTGAACAAATTGGGTGAACCATTAGCTCAGTTAGGTGTTATTTTAGATAAATAATCAGGGAGAAGTCACAATGCGTTATACCAATAATGCTCGGCGTGATTTCTTAAAGAATAGTGTAATTGTCGGTGCTGGCTTAATGGCTAGCACCGCTTATTCTTTAGAACCACGCGAAAAAATCACCATTAAAAATATCTATCCATTTTTCAATACACACCAACAAGGTATCACCACTCCAGCACAACATCATATTTATTTTATCGTGTTGGATTTACACAGCCAAGATGTCGGCGAGATTCACCAAATGTTTAAAACATGGACAGAATACAGTCGCCAATTAACACAAGGCAAAAATGTACAAACCTATAGTCAAAATGGTTATGTACCCGCAGTTGACACGGGGGAAGCAGATAGCCTAAATCCGTATAATTTGACGCTTACTTTTGGTGTAAGCCCAAGTTTCTTTACTAAATTAGGCATTGAGAAAGCTAAACCAGCAGAATTAGTCGATTTACCGCATTTTCCACGTGATCAACTGAAAGCTGAATTTGTTGGTGGTGATATTTGTATTCAAGCCTGTGCAGACGATCCGCAAGTGGCATTTCATGCGGTGCGAAATTTAGTCCGTGTTGCCCGTTCGGAAATCACCATGCGTTGGAGTCAATCAGGGTTTAATTCTTTTGAGGGTACGGACACGCCACGCAATCTGTTCGGTTTCCGTGACGGTACGGGGAATCCAAAGGGAGAAGAACTGGATAAGACGGTATGGTATGAGGGTAATAACTGGCTGAAAGGCGGTTCATTCCTAGTGGTGCGTAAAATTCAGATGTTCTTGGAAACTTGGGATCGTACCAACTTAAACGAACAACAGCATACTTTTGGTCGTCATCGTGACTCGGGGGCGGCTTATGGTCAGAAAAAAGAATTTGATCCCGTTGATTTAGATAAAAAAGATGCCAAAGGTCAGCCTGTTGTACCAGAAGATTCTCACATGCACCTTGCCCATAAAACAGGGCTAAAAATGTTACGCCGATCGTTTTCTTATTCCAGTGGTATCGATCCGCGTACAGGACAATTTGATGCAGGATTATTGTTTATTTCCTATCAAAAAGATCCACAACAATTTATTACCATTCAAAATAAGTTAGGTAATATTGATAAAATGAACGAGTACATTACCCATATCGGCAGTGGACTGTTCGCTTGTTTCGCAGGAGTAAAAGATGAAAATGACTACTTGGGTAAAGCCCTGTTTGAAGCCCTTTAAATTGAGTTTATTATTGGGCGTATGTTTCTCTACTTCGGCTTATGCCAAAGTTGAATTGGGAGCGTTATTTGTGCATTTATCGGATGCCTTGTCCGCAGTTAAAAAAGAAAATAGCGAACAAGCCAAAAACAATTTGCAAACTTTACAGCAAGAATTTAATGCTATTCCAACCCATAACTCACAAGCTGGAATGCAAACTAGCAAAGCACTTGAAACCGCTATTGCTAACCCAACTTTAGCCAATGTAGAACAAATTTCTAAAGACCTTTATGCTTTTGAGAAAGAGCAAAACCCAGTGAATCATGATAAAAATCGTCAGAAATTTGCCGAGCAAGTAGTGCCACCTTTACAAGCCTTAGAAACAGCATTGAAAGGTAACAAAATTGAGGAAATTCAGGCTAAATTCCATCGTTTCGGTGCAACTTGGGGAGCTAACGAATTATCCATGCGTGGAGCCAGTTTAAGCCATTACGGCAAAATGGAAACGGCTATGTCCTTATTTCGTAGTGCCATGCAAGCGAATCCTGCTAATTATGAACAAATGCAGCAACAGTTAGTAATATTAAAAAATACGGTTGATGATTTTGTTAATAATAAATCTAAGTGATTGATTTGATTAAGATAAAAAGTGCGGTAAAAATGATCTGACCCCAAAAAGTTAGACGCTTACATCAAGGACTGACGACGATATTGTATCGGACTCAGTCCTTTTAATTTTAACTGAATACGTTCTTCATTGTAATAGCGAACATACTCATCAATCATGATTTTAATCTCATCAACGGTTTTAAAGGATTTCCCATAAAAACGCTCCGTTTTCATTCGCCCGAAAAAACTCTCCATTGCAGCATTATCCAAGCAATTTCCCTTACGGGACATACTCTGTTCAATGCCATTTTCTCGTAATATATGTTGATAAGCTCGCATTTGATAGTGCCAACCTTGGTCTGAATGCAACACCGTTTTTTCTCCCTTAGCACGCTTTTTCAATGCGTTTTGCAACATCGTTTCCACCAATGCCCAGTTTGGACTGGTGCTAGTGTGATGTGCGATTAGCTCGTTGTTAAATGTGTCTAAAATCGGCGAAAAATAGAGTTTATTACCATCTTCTGCCTTGAACTCCGTAATATCCGTGAGCCATTTTTCATTCGGTTTGCTGGCAGTAAAATCACGTTTAAGCCTATTTTCGGCAATTCTGCCCACTTCACCATGATAGGCATTATATTTTCGACATTTTTTGCTTTTCACCTGCAAGCCCATTTCTCGCATAAGTCGTTGAATTTTCTTGTGATTGACCCCTTTCAACTCTGCTGCAACACGGCGATAGCCATATTCAGGGTGCTTTGCTTTTATCTTCCTGATTTCTGCTCTAAGTGCTTCATCTTTATCCGTTTTAGGCTTGATATGATAGAAAAATACACTACGAGAAAGTCCCGCAATTTCGAGCAACAAAGCTAACGGATAGCGTAATCTTAAGGCTTGGACGGCTTCTGCCGTTTCCTGTCTTCTCGTTTGATAATCTCGTCCAACTTTTTTAGAAAGTCGTTCTCCGCTCTCAATCTCAGATTTTCAAGCTCGAGTTCTTCTAGCCGATTCTTGGGTTTTGGGGGCATTTTAGGATATTTTGGCTTCATCGTTTGGCGACCCTTTGGTTTAGGTAATAAGCCTTTTATACCTTGTTTTTCAAAGGTTTTCAACCATTGACTAATCATGCCCGAGCTACTTAAGCCAAAATGTAACGCTGCACCACGACCCGAAAATTGACCTAAAAGTACGCTTTGAACAACGTTAAATTTGAACTCTGGAGAATACTTTTGTTTGCTATGTCGAACAGCTAATCCACTACTGCCTGAGTGCTTAAATTGCACAATCCAACGTCTAGCTGTCTCATTGGGCAGGTCAAAATGTTTGCATGTTATAGATAAACTTTCGTGATTTGTGAAATAAAAATCCACGACTTGTTGTTTGAATGTTTGGTTGTATTTAGTCATAAAAATCTGCACCTTATTGGGTTGGAGGTTAGTCCAACTTTTGGGGTGCAGATCAAAAATACCGCACTTTTTTAATATAAGGTTAATCTATTAACTAGACTACCATTGATATCCAAGTCCTACGCTGGTACCAACGTCACCACGAGTATTGGTATTACCTGTTAGTTTAAGCACGACTTTTCCATTATCAGAGATACGTGTCGCACCAACAGCTAACGCATTTTCGCCTTTGAATGATCCAGCAGCAATAGCCACCATACTTTTACCAGGGATATAAGCCTGTGGTAAACCTGAAGTTGCTAATGCACCAGCAACACCTGCACGTAGTTTTTTATCAACATTGTTTATTTTGTCGTTTAACTGATTAATTCTATTATTAGAATTGACCACATTATTTTGTACCTGTGCTAAATCACCGACTGTTGCAGCATTATTCCATGTTGGACTAGATGCACCTTGAGCAGCCACTTGTTCTATCGTTGTGCCATCTAAACCACTTTTTAACCCAGTAATCTGTTGATTTGCCATTTGAATACCAGAGCTGTTAATTGTCGGTCCATTTTCGACTGAAACAGATTTAACACTGATATTATCGTTTAACGCCACGGTTACACCATTAGATGTCGTTGTTGTGGTGATATTTTTGGCATCACCATTGATATTTAGGGTACTACCTAATTGACGTTCAACATTGTTACCACTGTCTGCCGCAAAAGTAAGAGGTGCATTAACGGCTGTATTTAACGCATTAAGTGCATTTCCTACACTATAATAGGCTTTAGTGCTATTTTGTGCTGGATTGCCACTGACTAAAGTATAAGTTGGTGCAGTAATCGTTCCGTCAGTGTTCACTGTTGAACTACCACCTAAAGCATCTGCAATACTTTTAGTTGTATTAGATAACTGTGAGCCATTAATTGCATCGGTACTGGTTGGTGAAATATCGCCGTTGGCAACATTGGTAATTTTATCACCACCTACATCTAAACCTTTTTCTGTAGAAGTTAATACGGTATTATTGGTTGCATCACCTAAAGTGATTTGCTCAAAGCCTACTTTATCTGCTGTAGCATAGGTAATTTTACCGTCTGCTTCTTGTGTCACAGTTAAGTTCTTACCTGCTACCATTTCAATGGTATCGCTTGGATTAATTAATTCATCAGAACCTGAAGTTTTTTTACCATCGGCTGTCGCACTGGTTTTTAAAGTAAAGCCTGATTTGTTAATTGCATCAGCAACATTGGCTGCGGTAGCTAAAGCATTAGTATCTGTAGGTGTTGCAACTTTGCCATCGGTTACGGTTAAATCCATCGTATTAACTTGTAATGCACCAGTACTATCCTTGGTAATAGTTTTGTCATCTACATTGACAGATAAGTCAAATATATTTGCCCCTGTAGTTTGATCTGTTTTTACACCAACAACAATAGAGCCTTCATCTGATGTAACCGTTTCTTTAGAAGCTGCTTGGGCTGCTTGTAATTGACTAACATTAACCGCATCGTTTGCATCTGTACCCGCTGCAACATTAGTGATTTTATTACCGCCATTATCTAAGCCTGTATTGGTTAATTTAACATCGGTCGTACTTCCACCTGCTGGGGCAGTAATCGTAATACCATTAGTATCCATTACGGTATTACCAGTCGTCACTTTATTAAGATCTATTTCATCAGCAAGAGAATAAGTAACTTTACCATCTGCTTCTTGTTTGACAGTTAAGTTCTTACCAGCTGCTAAATCAATCACCTCACCTGCATTGATTAATTCATCTGCTGTTGATGCGGTATCCTTTGTACCACCATTTGCCGATGTTTTTAAGGTAAAACCAGCATTGTTAATTGCATCAGCAACATTGGCAGCGGTAGCTAAAGCATCAGTATCTGTAGGTGTATCAACTTTACCATCAGTAATTGTCGTTAAATTAGTCGTTTTAACTTGTAATGCACCAGTACTATCCTTGGTAATACTTTTTTCATCTACATTAACAGACAGATCAAATACATTGGCTTGATCAGTATTTTTTGTTGTGGTTACTTTCACGGAGTTATCCGTAGATTTTACTTCTTCCTGTGAAGCAGCAATGCTTTCGTCTAATAACGCAATAGCGTCACTTAACTGACCGACATTTACTGCGTCAGTATCATCTACACCAGCTTCAACGTTAGTAATTTTAGTACCACCAGCATTAATACCTGTTGCAGTGATGCTTGGACTATAACCTTTTTGAACACCTGTGAATGGATCAACAAATGTTAAGCCTGCAGAAGAAATTCTAGTGCCGCCAGCAGTTACCGTTGTAAACTCAACATTTTCAGCTGTGCTAAAGATAACTTGACCTTGCGTATTTTGTTGAACGGTTAAGTTTTTACCTGCAGCTAAGTTAATCTCATCTCCAGCATTAATGATTTCATCATCGCCAGAAATCTTCTCACCACCATTTGCAGATGTCTTTAAGGTAAAACCAGCATTGTTAATCGCAGAAGCTACATTTTCTGCCGTGACTAATTTACCTGCATCAGCAGTTGTTGGAGCGGTAATCTTGCCGTTAGCATCTGTTGCCAGAGCAACAGAATTAATAGCAATATCATAAATATTAGCACCAGTGGTGGCGTTTGTAGAGGTAGTTACTTTTAATGCACTATCTGATGTGGTCACTTCCTCTTTTGAGGCAGCAACTTCTTTATTTAATTGACCCACATTGACAGCGTCAGTATCCGCCGTACCTGCGGTTAAACCAGTAATTTTATTGGTTGTACCATCAACTTTGACATTTCCTACACTAACACTATTAAATGTAACATTTTTAGTAGTTGCCACCGTGAAATTGCTTCCACTACGGGTGATTGCTATATTATCGCCATTAATGAAGTTGACTTCCTCACCTGCTGTAATCAATTCGCCAGAATCACCATTCGCTTTTGCAGTAAAGCCTGAACTATTAATAGCGTTTGCAATATCACCGGCGGTAGCCAGAGAATTAGGATTTGTATTAGCGGTTACACTGCCTTTAGCATCTGTAGTGAAATTAACGGTATTCGCTTTAAGTTGACCTGTTGTGGCATCTTTAGTAATAGTTGTATCATCAACATTAACTGATAAATCAAATACATTAGCTCCATCAGCATTTTGAGTGGTTGCGATAGTTACGGATTTATCATTAGATGTGACTTCTTCTTGTGAGGCTGCAATAGCGTCATCAATAATGGCTAATTCGTCAGTTAATTGACCTACATTCACGGCATCATTTTCATCTGTACCAGCTGCAACATTGGTAATTTTATTACCACCATTATCTAACCCGTTACCAGTCAAGCTAACAGCATTTCCAGTATTAGGAGTAATAACGATACCTGTCCCGCTAGTAACAGTTTTGTTACCCGCTGCGTCTTCAGTTGTTACCGTGGTAAAATTAACATCGTTTTTAGTTGCATAAGTAACGGTACCATTCGCTTCTTGTTTGACAGTTAAGTTCTTACCTGCCACTAAATCAATTACATCACCTGCATTGATTAATTCATCTGCTGTGGATGTTGCATCCTTTGTACCACCATTTGCCGATGTTTTTAAGGTGAAACCAGCATTGTTAATCGCAGAAGCTACATTTTCTGCCGTGACTAATTTACCTGCATCAGCAGTTGTTGGAGCGGTCACCTTGCCGTTAGAATCTGTTGCCAGAGCAACAGAATTAATAGCGATATCATAAATATTGGCACCAGTAGTGGTGTTTGTGGAGGTAGTTACTTTTAATGCACTATCTGATGTGGTCACTTCCTCTTGTGAAGCAGCAATAGCGTCATCAATAATTGCCAATTCATCTGTAAGTTGTTGAACATTCACCGCATCATTCGCATCTGTTCCAGCTTCTAAACCAGTGATTTTGTTAGTTGTACCATCAACTTTGACATTACCTACAGTAACACTATCAAATTTAACATCTTTAGTAGTTGCCACTGTAAAATTACTTCCACTACGGGTGATTGCTATATTATCACCATTAATGAAGTTGACTTCCTTACCTGCTGTAATCAATTCACCTGCATCACCATTCGCTTTTGCAGTAAATCCTGAACTATTAATAGCTTTTGCAATATCACCGGCGGTAGCCAGAGAATTAGGATTTGTATTAGCGGTTACACTGCCTTTAGCATCTGTAGTGAAATTAACGGTATTCGCTTTAAGTTGACCTGTTGTGGCATCTTTAGTAATAGTTGTATCATCAACATTAACTGATAAATCAAATACATTAGCTCCATCAGCATTTTGAGTGGTTGCGATAGTTACGGATTTATCATTAGATGTGACTTCTTCTTGTGAGGCTGCAATAGCGTCATCAATAATGGCTAATTCGTCAGTTAATTGACCTACATTCACGGCATCATTTTCATCTGTACCAGCCGCAACATTGGTGATTTTATTACCACCATTATCTAAGCCTGTATTGGTTAATTTAACTGCTGTGGTAGTTGCACCCGTTGGAGCTGCAATAGTGATACCATTGGTATCCATTACAGTATTACCAGTCGTCACTTTATTAAGATCTATTTCTTTCGCAAGAGCATAAGTAACAGTACCATTTGCTTCTTGTTTGACAGTTAAGTTCTTACCTGCCACTAAATCAATTACATCACCTGCATTGATTAATTCATCTGCTGTTGATGTTGCATCCTTTGTACCACCATTTGCCGATGTTTTTAAGGTGAAACCAGCATTGTTAATCGCAGAAGCTACATTTTCTGCCGTGACTAATTTACCTGCATCAGCAGTTGTTGGAGCGGTCACCTTGCCGTTAGAATCTGTTGCCAGAGCAACAGAATTAATAGCGATATCATAAATATTGGCACCAGTAGTGGTGTTTGTGGAGGTAGTTACTTTTAATGCACTATCTGATGTGGTCACTTCCTCTTGTGAAGCAGCAATAGCGTCATCAATAATTGCCAATTCATCTGTAAGTTGTTGAACATTCACCGCATCATTTGCATCTGTACCAGCTTCTAAACCAGTGATTTTGTTAGTTGTACCATCAACTTTGACATTACCTACAGTAACATTATCAAATTTAACATCCTTAGCGGTTGCAACCGTAAAATTACTTCCCTGACGGGTAATTTCTATATTATTACCATTAACGAAATTAACTTCTTCACCTGCAGTAATCAATTCACCTGCATCACTATTAGCTTTTGCAGTAAAGCCTGAACTATTAATAGCGTTTGCAATATCACCGGCGGTAGCCAGAGAATTAGGATTTGTATTAGCGGTTACACTGCCTTTAGCATCTGTAGTGAAATTAACGGTATTCGCTTTAAGTTGACCTGTTGTGGCATCTTTAGTAATAGTTGTATCATCAACATTAACTGATAAATCAAATACATTAGCTCCATCAGCATTTTGAGTGGTTGCGATAGTTACGGATTTATCATTAGATGTGACTTCTTCTTGTGAGGCTGCAATAGCATCATCAATAATGGCTAATTCGTCAGTTAATTGACCTACATTCACGGCATCATTTTCATCTGTACCAGCTGCAACATTGGTAATTTTATTACCACCATTATCTAACCCGTTACCAGTCAAGCTAACAGCATTTCCAGTATTAGGAGTAATAACGATACCTGTCCCGCTAGTAACAGTTTTGTTACCCGCTGCGTCTTCAGTTGTTACCGTGGTAAAATTAACATCGTTTTTAGTTGCATAAGTAACGGTACCATTCGCTTCTTGTTTGACAGTTAAGTTCTTACCTGCCACTAAATCAATTACATCACCTGCATTGATTAATTCATCTGCTGTGGATGTTGCATCCTTTGTACCACCATTTGCCGATGTTTTTAAGGTGAAACCAGCATTGTTAATCGCAGAAGCCACATCTTTTGCTGTGACCAATTTACCTTCATCAGCGGCGTCTGGTGCAGTCACCTTGCCGTTAGTGTCTGTTGCCAGAGCAACAGAATTAATAGCAATATCATAAATATTAGCACCAGTGGTGGCATTTGTAGAGGTAGTTACTGTTAATGCACTATCTGATGTAGTCACTTCCTCTTGTGAAGCAGCAATAGCGTCATCAATAATTGCCAATTCATCTGTAAGTTGTTGAACATTCACCGCATCATTCGCATCTGTACCAGCTTCTAAACCAGTGATTTTGTTAGTTGTACCATCAACTTTGACATTACCTACACTAACACTATTAAATGTAACATCTTTAGTAGTTGCCACTGTAAAATTACTTCCACTACGGGTGATTGCTATATTATCACCATTAATGAAGTTGACTTCCTCACCTGCTGTAATTAATTCGCCAGAATCACCATTCGCTTTTGCAGTAAAGCCTGAACTATTAATAGCGTTTGCAATATCACCGGCGGTAGCCAGAGAATTAGGATTTGTATTAGCGGTTACACTGCCTTTAGCATCTGTAGTGAAATTAACGGTATTCGCTTTAAGTTGACCTGTTGTGGCATCTTTAGTAATAGTTGTATCATCAACATTAACTGATAAATCAAATACATTAGCTCCATCAGCATTTTGAGTGGTTGCGATAGTTACGGATTTATCATTAGATGTGACTTCTTCTTGTGAGGCTGCAATAGCGTCATCAATAATGGCTAATTCGTCAGTTAATTGACCTACATTCACGGCATCATTTTCATCTGTACCAGCCGCAACATTGGTGATTTTATTACCACCATTATCTAAGCCTGTATTGGTTAATTTAACTGCTGTGGTAGTTGCACCCGTTGGAGCTGCAATAGTGATACCATTGGTATCCATTACAGTATTACCAGTCGTCACTTTATTAAGATCTATTTCTTTCGCAAGAGCATAAGTAACAGTACCATTTGCTTCTTGTTTGACAGTTAAGTTCTTACCTGCCACTAAATCAATTACATCACCTGCATTGATTAATTCATCTGCTGTTGATGTTGCATCCTTTGTACCACCATTTGCCGATGTTTTTAAGGTGAAACCAGCATTGTTAATCGCAGAAGCTACATTTTCTGCCGTGACTAATTTACCTGCATCAGCAGTTGTTGGAGCGGTCACCTTGCCGTTAGAATCTGTTGCCAGAGCAACAGAATTAATAGCGATATCATAAATATTGGCACCAGTAGTGGTGTTTGTGGAGGTAGTTACTTTTAATGCACTATCTGATGTGGTCACTTCCTCTTGTGAAGCAGCAATAGCGTCATCAATAATTGCCAATTCATCTGTAAGTTGTTGAACATTCACCGCATCATTCGCATCTGTACCAGCTTCTAAACCAGTGATTTTGTTAGTTGTACCATCAACTTTGACATTACCTACACTAACACTATTAAATGTAACATCTTTAGTAGTTGCCACTGTAAAATTACTTCCACTACGGGTGATTGCTATATTATCACCATTAATGAAGTTGACTTCCTCACCTGCAGTAATCAATTCGCCAGAATCACTATTAGCTTTTGCAGTAAAGCCTGAACCATTAATAGCTTTTGCAATATCACCAGCGGTAGCTAGGGCATTATCACTCGTATTAGCGGTTACTTTACCTGCTGTATCTATAGTGAAATCAACGGTATTTGCTTTAAGTTGACCTGTTGAGGCATCTTTAGTAACAGTTGTGCCATCAATAGCAACAGATAAATCATATATATTTGCACCAGTGGTGGTATTTTGCGATTGTGTAATTTTCACTGATTTATCATCAGATTTAACTTCTTCTTTCGATGCTTGTAATTGACTAAAATTAACCGCATCATTTGTACCTGTACCATTAGCAACATTGGTGATTTTATTATTACCATTGTCTAACCCTGAGTTGGTTAATTTAACATCGGTCGTAGTTCCACCCGTTGGAGCTGCAATAGTGATACCATTGGTATCCATTACAGTATTACCAGTCGTCACTTTATTAAGTGTTATTTCATCAGCAAGAGAATAAGTAACTTTACCATCTGCTTCTTGTTTTACGGTTAAGTTCTTACCTGCCGCTAAATCAATCACCTCACCTGCATTGATTAATTCGTCTGTTGTTGATGTGGTATCTTTTTTACCACCATTTGCCGATGTTTTTAAGGTGAAACCAGCATTGTTAATCGCAGAAGCTACATCTTTTGCTGTGACTAATTTACCTTCATCAGCGGTGGCTGGTGCAGTGATACTACCGTTAGTACCTGTTGTCAGTGCAACAGTATTGACGGCTATGTCATAAATATTAGCACCAGTGGTGGTGTTTGTAGAGGTCGTTACCTTTAATGCACTATCTGATGTAATAACTGCCTCTTTTGAAGCGGCAACTTCTTTATTTAATTGACCCACATTGACAGCGTCAGTATTCGCAGTACCAGCTTCTAAACCAGTGATTTTGTTAGTTGTACCATCAACTTTGACACCACCTACAGTAACATTATCAAATGTAACATTCTTAGCGGTTGCAACTGTAAAATTACTTCCATCACGGGTGATTGCTATATTCTCACCATTAATGAAGTTGACTTCCTCACCTGCTGTAATCAATTCGCCAGAATCACTATTAGCTTTTGCAGTAAAGCCTGAATTATTAATAGCGTTTGCAATATCACTAGCAGTAGCTAAGGCATTCGTATTCGCAGGTGTATCAACTTTGCCACCTGTGGTTGTTAAAGTAGTCGTGTTAACTTGTAATGCACCTGTAGTACTATTCTTGGTAATACTTGTACCATCAACATTGACAGATAGGTCAAATATATTGGAGTTATCTGCACCTTGAGTTTTCGTAACTGTCACAGTTTTATCGGTAGATTTTACATCCTCTTTAGAGGCAGCTTGAGAGGCTTGTAATTGACTAAAATTAACCGCATCGTTTGCACCTGTACCATTAGCAACATTAGTGATTTTATTATTACCAGCATTAATACCTGTAGCAGTAATACTCGGGCTATTAGCGACTTGAGTACCTGTACTATCCACAAAAGTTAACCCTGCGGAAGATAATTTTGTACCTGCTGCAGTAACGCTAGTAAATTCAACCTCATCTTTAGTTGCAATGCTTACATTCTGACCTGTTTGTGTTACTTTAATATTTTTGCCTGCATCAACAGTGAGTGTTTCACCGTTTTGAATATTTTTATCAGCTGTTGATGAATTATCAACTTCACCAGCAGAAGCTGTTGTTGCTAATTTAAAACCAGCCGCTTTTAATTGAGCAACGTTGACTGCATCGGTATCTTGTGTACCCGCAGCAACGCTTGTAATTTGACGAGTAGCAGTCGAGCCATTACCCACTGATACTGCAGCATAAGTTGATTTCCAAGTTGTACTTGCAAGATCAGTTGTGCTTGCTACACTTAATGGGTCAGTACCTACTGTACCAGCAGCAGTGCTAGCCACACTGTTTGAACCTAAAGCCACACTGTTTGCTACTGTCGCTGAACTCTTATAGCCTTGTGCGATAGAACTGGTGCCTGAGGCAACACTTTGACGACCAATCGCAATAGAAGAAGTTTCACCTGTAGCATTTGCTTGATTACCAATGGCAATAGCACTGTTTGTAGTAGCTGTAGTTTTTACACCTACAGCAATGGCATTATCGCCAGCAGCACTTGATGAAGCTCCCACCGCAACAGTATTACCTTTCGAAGCATTTGCAGCGGTACCTAATGCCACCGAAGTTTCGCCCGAAGCTTGTGCTTGTCCACCGACGGCGGTCGCATTTCTTGCTGTAGCATTAGCGGTACTACCAACTGCTAATGCACTCGTCGCTGTTGCATTAGCTCTGCTACCAAGGGCGGCGGAGTCGGTACCACTAGCAACAGAACTTGTGCCTAGTGCAAGAGCACTTTTTGCCGATGCGTTACTAGTATCACCGATAGCTACTGCAGATTCTACCGAAGCCACACTTTCCGTGCCTAATGCTGTAGATCGAGACCCTGTTGCTTGTGCATTATGACCTACTGCGACAGCTCTATAATTCGTGGATTTTGCCAGTGTACCGATAGCAACTGTACTTTCACCCGAAGCAGTCGTTGTATTGCCTAATGCAACAGCACTCTCAGCAGAAGCACTAGAATTAACCCCGATAGTAATGGCATTGTTTTTATCGTTAGTATCATTTAATGAAGTGCCAGTTCCCATACGAATACTATTGGTTGCACTTGTGCCATTTGTACCTCGGTTGCCAACGCCAATAATTCCGCTGTTAACATCTAAACGACCACCAAGGGTTAAGTGTTTTGAACCTGAATAGTTAGCGTCACCATAAAATAAGGTTCGGTAGGTTTGGGTTTCTTTATCTGATGTCAAACAAGAATTTTGAGGATAATAGTATTTTATAAAATCAGCAGCCCCTGCTTTCATCGTAAAGCCACTATCAATTCTATTCGCACTTGTTACCAAACTAGAATTAAGCGAATACATACCAGTATAAATATCACCACCACTACCACCATCAAAAGTTACGGAACAAGAGGCATCTGTTCCATCATTAACATAAATCCCTGTTCCTGCAAAAGACTGTCCACTCATTAAGATCAGTGCAGATGTAAAAAGGTTATAAGCAAAGAATTTAGCTTTTGCGTTAGATTTAGATACAGAAGAACTTGTGGCTCTCATCATTGGGGAATTTTTTCCAGATCCAGAAGTGGCTTGTGCTATTGTAGAAGATTTATGAACGTTCATAATTGATCCTTTTTGATTAAGATACTAAGCAATGAATAATAAAAAACAAATTGCCTATTTTGCTTTTGCTTATGGGGAGAGCAATTTGATTAAAATTAATTTCCGCATTATAGTAGGAAAACCCCCGTATTTCCAGAAGTTTCATAGGATTTATTAACATTTAGGAATAAATAATAAGGTCTTCAAATGAAAGGTATGTTCTGAGTGATAATTAAACAAAAAATATATAAATTTTAACCCTCTGATTATCTTAATATTCTTAACAGTTCTAACACATCTTTTACATAAATTTCTGCCATGGAATTTTTTTGTAAATAATATTGATTTTTGCCATAACAACCAATGAGTTTAGGGTTTGTCGCACCATATAAAGTAATATTGGGGACATCTAATGCAGCAGTTAAATGAGCTAATCCAGTGTCAACTGACACCACGGCTTTAGCATTGGCAATTTGATGAGCTAATTCAGTTAAATTGGATTTCGGCAACACTATGACATTTGGCAAGCCTTGTGCGATCCATTCTGCTCGTTGTTTTTCTGTTTGGTTTCCCCAAGGCAAACGAATGGCTAAATCAGGAAAAAGTGCGGTGATTTTTTCCGCTAATTTTTTCCATTCGCTATCCAGCCAATGTTTATCTGCTCTGGTGGTAGCGTGAACAAAAATGATATAAGGCTTGCTTGAATAGGATTGTTGAAAATGTTGAACAATACCATAATCCCCTTTGCTTTCGGGCAAGGCGTAACCTAAAGATTGTGCAAACAGTTGGCGAATCCGCTCTACCGCATGTTGTTGATAGTCAATAGCAAAGGTTTTATCGTAAAAGCAACTTGCCAACGGCTCACGAATGGATTTTCGGTCGTAACCGAATTTTTTTCCCCGTGCTAAACGGGTGGCAAACAACGCACTTTTAATCAAACCTTGGGCATCAATTATGGCATCATATTGATTGGCTTGTAATTGTTGCTTGTAGGCGTGCCATTGTTGATAGGTGTGTGTAGCAAATAAATTTTTCCGCCAACGGCGAATCGCAATCGGGATCACCTGATTAACTGCCACATGCCAAGCAGGAATTTCTGCAAAATTTTCTTCCACCACCCAATCAAATTGCACATCACCTAACGCCTTTTGGGCATCGGTTAGAGCAGGCAAACAATGCAGCACATCGCCCAGTGAAGAGGTTTTGATGATACAAATTCTAGCCATTGCGTTGCTCTAACTGTTGCAACAACGCCTGACTACTTGCCAAAAACTCACTCATCGAACCGCACACTTGATGTGCCTTATCTTCATCATAGGTGTGCGAAGTAATATTTCGCATTTTGCGATACTCAAACCAATTTTCTACGCTATCAATCAGCCCTTTCTCACCCGCTAATCGCAACAGATCACGGAAATTACTTTGGTCAATTTCATCAGGACTGAGTGCATCTTGTTCTAACTGCCGTTTCAGCATTTTAATACTCAGTTCATACACAAACTCAAAATTCTGAATCAACCCTGCGATCAAGGTATTTTGCACTTGGGTTTCTTGCTGCTCAAACCACAGCTTATTTGACACAATCTCATTAGCAGATTGCAAAGCAATAATGGCTTTTTGTAAGCTAGAAATATCCAATTTATTCGTCATATTCCCCCCTTAATTCGCTAATAATTGGGTTAATTTTTCCATCACCATCTCAGGCGTAATATCGATCAAACTTTGATGATAACCTTCCGCACTGTCCGTCCCTTTGCGGATTTTGATTAAGCCACCTTTAATCAAGCGAATAATCACTGCTTTATCGGATAACGGCGGTGTATATTGCGGACTCGTTGGTCCATAAACCGCCACTAACGGACGACCGACCGCCGCCGCAATGTGCATTAATCCACTGTCATTCGTCACCATTGCGGTACAATCCGCAATCAAATCCACCGCTTGATTGAGTGCCGTTTGCCCAGCTAGATTGGCACAATAGCGTTGCAACGATTCAGGTAAACTTAAACGAATTTGCTCACCGACTTCCACATCTTTATTAGACCCAAACAGACGAATACTGTAACCCTGTTCAATCAGTCTTTCCGCTAATTTGGCATAATGATAATGCGGCCAACGTTTGGCAGGACCAAATTCCGCTCCAGGGCAAAAACCAATGGCAGGGCGATTTTCCGCCAGAGCAAATTGTGCGGTGAAAATTTCTTTAGTTTTTTGCACCGCACTTTCATCAACAGTTAAATACGGCGTGGGAATATTTAAATTTTGAGCTGTTGGAATTTTCCCTTTTTCATACCCCAACGCCACATAACGCTGCACCATCATCGGATAGTCGTTTTTATTAGATCGCAAATCATTTAAAAAGAAATAACGACTTTCCCCTTTCCAACCACGACGAACAGGGATTTTAGCAAACAATGGAATGAACGCTGATTTCAAGGAATTAGGCAACACAATCGCCATATCATATTGATCTCGAAGCGATTTGCCAATTTTATAGCGTTCGCCTAGTGAAAACGCCCCGTGACCAATCGGCATAGTCAATGCTTGACGCACTTCAGGCATCCGAGCCAACAACGGCTTACACCAATTCGGCGCAAGTACATCAATTTGGCAATCGGGATATTGCTGTTTTAAGGTTTGATACAGGCTATGCGACATCATCATATCGCCAACCCATGATGGGGCAATGATTAGGATATTCATAGTTTTGTCTTATTTATCGTCATAATGACCGTGACAGGAAATAACATCAATTCTTTGTTCTGCTTCAAAGATTTCATAAATTAAACGGTTTTTTTGATCGATACGGCGAGAATATACTTCGCCGTCATAACCTTTTAATCGTTCAGGTTTTCCTGTGCCTGTGGTAGGGTGTTGGGCTAATTCTTGTAACAGGGCATTGATTTTCTTTAACGCTTGTTGTTGCCCTGATTTTTTATAACCTGCCACACCTGAAAAGAATTTTTCTGAATAACTGATTTCAAACATAAAATTAGCCTAAAAGCAATTTGGTCATTTCATCTTGGCTCACTTGCGTTTTTTTGCCTTGACGAGCTTGATTAACCATCTCTCTGAAATCAGTTTCACTGTATTTTTTGTTGATGAGTTCTACATCGGGATCTTCTTTCACTTTTAACTTTTTTCCACCAAGTGCTTTAATCACGTTTTTTAAGGTAATGATTTCATGGTTATCAAGGTCAATTTCAAAAGTAATTGTTGCCATAGTTCTGTTCCTATTGTTCAATGCCTTGAATGGTATATTCAGGGCATTCGTCCATTTCTTGGTTTTCAGATGTTGAAATAATTTCGTATGTGGCGTTGAACTTCTTTAAAATCCCTTCAAACAACATTAAATCTGATGTTTTGATGGTAACGAGTAATGTTGTTGTCGCTGCCATTTTCTTGTAATCCTATATTGTTTCAACATAGTAAAAGACTAACAAAACTTCCCACTCTAAGCAAGTTAGCTTTTGTTTTTCTGTTAATCTTTCGTCTTGTTTGTTAAAATGCAAAAAATAGTTGACAAACTCAAAACAGGACAAATAATGCACAGCACAGCACAGCACAGCACAGCACAGCACAGCACAGCACAGCACAGCACAGCACAGCACAGCACAGCACAGCACAGCACAGCACAGCACAGCACAGCACAGCACAGCACAGCACAGCACAGCACAGCACAGCACAGCACAGCACAGCACAGCACAGCACAGCACAGCACAGCACAGCTAAATATTGTCTATTTATTTAATGGTATCTGCCATTATTTATCTCACTATCTATTTCCTTTAAACGCAAAATTATTGGCGAATGCTCTTGATCGGGCAGTCGCCATTTTTCGTTTTCTTTTTAGCCCCCTTGCCTGTCATCAAAGGGGGAATCAATGACCCAAATCAAATCCCGCCAACGTGTCGCCGATCACGGCGAAGTATTTACGCGTCCGCAAGAAGTCAATGCGATGATTGATATGGTGATCCGTGCCAAAGGCTTGCCGCTGGTGAATAAACACGGCGAAGCGGAGATGCCTGATGAAAGCACGGTGTTAGAGCCTGCCTGTGGTGATGGCAATTTTTTGATTGAAATCTTAAAACGCAAGCTGAGCTATGTGGCAAATCAGAATAAACGCAAGCCACGCATTCATTATGACTATCGCCTGATTGTGGCGTTAAGTTCGCTGTATGGCATTGATTTATTACAGGATAACGTATTGCGTTGCCGTGAACGCCTGCTCAATTTTGCCGAGAGCGAATATCAACGCTTATTTGAATGTGAAATGTCGGCTCAATTAAAAAACGTGGTGGAATATATTTTGAAGCTCAATATTTTACACGGCGATGCCTTAAAAATGGTGTATGCCGATAGCCTAAACCAGCCGATTGACGAGCATTTTCTGCATTTTTCGCAATGGGCGGCGGTGTCATTTCCGCGTGCGTTTTGTTTAAGCCGCAAGGAATATCAATACGCCCATTTAATTCAAACCGAAAGCCGCAGCCATTATCAGTTTATCAACGCCTACCGTTCCACTTACTTTATGGATATTCAAGATGCCAAACCCGAATAATTTAAACTACAACCCCGATGTGCTGTCTTGTCTTGCCAATTTATCCAATGACGAAGTTTTTACCTCACCCGAGCTGGCAAATAAGATGCTGGATTTATTGCCGTCAGAATTATTTTCATTTAAAAATTTCTCAACTGCTTGAAAACTGCAATTAAGCATTCGCCCACCGCCCTAGCCAAATTCACAGGCACGGCATTGCCGATTTGCTTATATTGCTGGGTCATTGAACCTGCAAATTGCCAGTTATCAGGAAAGGTTTGAATGCGAGAATATTCACGCACGGTTAAAGGGCGAGTTTCATCAGGGTGGCAACGTTCGGTTTGGTTTTGAGCAGGAGCACAAGTGAGCGTTAAACTTGGCTCTGTCCACGCCAAACGGCGAGCCATTCCAGTACGCCCACCGCCTAAAAAATAGCTTTTTTTCATATAGTTGCGTGCCACATCATCAGGCAAATCACGCCAGCAACCACCAGCAGGGACTAAGTCCATTACCGCTTTTTTATGTTCAGGGTACGCTTGCCCTTGCGAATGGGGGACATCACAATCAAACAACTCGCCAGCTTTTAATGCGTCCGCCATCGTCATCACACGTTCAAAGGGTTCGGGCCAGTGAAACTCGGCTTTCTCGGCTAAATCTTGGCGAATACCAACAATAAAAATGCGTTCACGCTTTTGCGGTACGCGGTAATTCATCGCATTTAAAATGCGTGGTTCAATCAAATGATAACCTAACTCTTGCAACGTTTGCTTAATGGTTGCCAGCGTTCGCCCTTGATCGTGATTAACTAGCCCACGCACATTTTCGCCTAAAATGACCTTAGGTTGCACTTCTTGGATTGCTCTGGCAAATTGAAAAAACATTGTGCCACGAATATCATCAAAGCCACGTCCTTTGCCCGCATAAGAAAAGGCTTGGCAAGGAAAACCACCTGACAAAAAATCCACTTTGCCACGATAAGGCGTGAAATCAATCTCGCAAATATCGCCTTCAACAATATTCCAGTTTGGACGATTTAAACGCAAAGTGGCACATGCGTTTTTATCCCACTCATTTAATAAAACTGCTTCAAATCCTGCCTGCTCCAAACCTAACGCCAAACCGCCAGCCCCTGCAAATAATTCAATACTAGAAAATGTGCGGTCATTTTTTAAGGGCATTTTGCAAGGCTCAATGACTTCATCAAATAAATCAATTTGTTTATACATTGAGTTTAAAATCCTTAAAGCCTTGATAATGTCTAAATGCCAGCAAATATAAACTTTCTAAAATAGAATTAACTTCTTGGCGTTTTAAATCATCAATCACTGTATTTTCAATAAGCTGTTGTTCTTGTTTTGCTACCACATTTTTAATTACTTGCGGTAATATTTGGCACAATTGAGCAAAAGCATTTTTATTGCTAGTTACCAACGCATAAAACTGATCAATAGAAATACGGCGAATGCGTGAGTGTTTTAAACTTTGTTTATCCACTGAACAAACCCATTCAATATTTTGGCTATGTTTCGCAATAATTTCAACCAAATAGCAAGTCGCCTGTTCATCTTGCAACAGCTTATTTTGCATACGCATATAAGTTTTCGCTGCCGATGAACTGTTCATCGTATTATGTTTATTTTTCATTTCTACAAAAATATGCTTTTTCTTATTTTCAATATCAAAGCCTTGTTGCGGTACAGTCCAGCCTTTTGCTTTACCGATATATTGAAAAATATTTTGATGAAAATAACCGATATGGTTGGTATTAGACTTGTCCATTTGTCGCCATACTTCACTAGCTAAAATCGTTTCTAATGCCGAATTATCAAAAGCACGCTGATAAATTCCACTATCAAAAGTAAGTTTAATCGGATCAATGAGATTTTTATTCAGCGTTTTTAAATCAATTTTAAAACGGTATTTTTGAACGGTTTGTTCAACGTGGTGATATAAATCTTCGTCAGAAATGAAATTTAGTAGTGGCATTGAATTTTCCCATTTGCATAAATTAGATAGGCTATTTTACTATTTTTGAGATCGGATTGCGATAGTGATAATAGACAAACTGACTACAGGCGTATCCGTGCCTGAATGGACGGGGATTTTTATGCTGCGTAATCTCACTCGCCCTGAAACCTATTTTCAGGCTGCCTTTCGGGTGCGAACGCCGTGGGTCGCCAAAGCCCGACACGCCAGCGATGACAGCGTGATTATCAAGCAAAATTGCTATATTTTTGATTTTGCCCCCAATCGTGCCTTACGCCAAATCGCCGAATATTGCAACGAACTCAACACCACAGAACGCAATCCAGAGAAAAAAGTCGCCGAATTTATCCAATTCCTGCCGATTTTAGCCTATGACGAAGCAGCAATGCGTGAGCTTGATGCGGCGAGCGTACTGGATATGGCAACCAGCGGCACAACCGCTACCTTGCTGGCACGGCGTTGGGAAAGTGCCTTGCTGGTGAATGTGGATAATGAAACCTTAAAACGCTTGGCAGATAATCCCGATGCAATGAATGCCTTGATGAGCATTGAAGGTTTTCGTTCACTCAATCAAGATATTGAGCAAATTATCAACCGCAGTGAAGCAGTGAAAGAAGCCAAACAAAAAGCCAATAACGGCGAATTGACCGCCAAAGAGAAAAAGGAAATCAAGGAAAAAGAGAAAGAAGAAAAAAGCCTACGCAAACAGGTGCAGGAAAAACTGATTAAATTCGCCACACGCATTCCTGTGTTTATGTATTTGAGCGAACACCGCGAAATGTGCTTGGAAGATGTGATTGAAGAGTTAGAACCTGATTTATTCTACAAAGTTACAGGTTTAACCCAGCGTGATTTTGCTTTACTCAAAAGCCTAAATCTGTTTGACACCCAAAAAATGAACGGTGCGGTGTACAGCTTTAAACGCTATGAAGATAGTAGCTTGGGGTATGAGCATTTGACTAGATATGACGGGCTGGAACGAGTGGGGTTGTGGAATACCAGTGTTAGTCGTAAAGAATTTAGTGGAATAAACAACTAAATGACATAAAATCCATTTGTGATTGAATGGCAAATTAATTAGCGGTATGCTTTTGCTATCAAGGAGAAACAATGAAATTTTTGCTTTTTTTACTGATTTTATTAGGGGCATTTGCATTGTTGATGTTATCCATCGGCGATTGGATTCCACGTTGCTGGCGGGCGGTTTTTGGTGAAGCTACCACCACGGAGAAAGTCGTGCCAGTTCAAGCGTTAAAACCCCAAACCGTTACCCTACAAAATGTAGATTTGTCGCCAAATTCAATTCAACAATCTCTGGAAAAACAAATTCATTTTACCCAATTAAGTGTTGAAATCCGTCAGAAATTGGTGAAATTGTTGCAGGAAAAAGGTTGTACGCCTTATTTCCAACAGCTTGTGGCGTTGCATCAGCAAATTTTACCGAAAGAAAGTCGTTTAGTGAGTTTGTTGAAAAAGCAGATAAAACTGGATAAACAGTTGGCTCAGTTAATGAAAATGGAAGAACGGTATTCGCTATCTGATGATGGGCGGATGGATGATATTTCAGAAAAAATGGATGATGTCCAAGATGAGCGGGATGAACTGGATATGGAGCAAGATTTACTGGCGGATGACATTGAGCAATTACAAGATCAAATTGATATGCTTGAAGATAATCATATTGATGACTTACGTGAACAAGAAATCAGAGAAGCATTTAATGCGGATGTAGAAACCTTTGTGATGTTGCAAGGTGGCTCTTACTGGGATAGGGATAATCCAGTGTGGTGGGCGAATTATTGTGCGAATTTTGGGAGAAAATAAAAGCGAACCCATTGGCTCGCCCTTAATATGAACATAATCGGCTAGTTATTTCCGATTCAGCTTTTTCTATTTAACCAAGCCATATACTCCGCCACACCTTCTGCCACGGATTTAAATTGATAATCACAACCTGCGGCACGCAGTTTGGTTAAATCCGCTTGGGTATATTCTTGATAGCGAGATTTTAAATGGTCTGGGAATGGAATGGTTTCGATTTCGCCTTTGCCATGGTGTTTTAATACAGCTTGTGCCACTTCAAGGAAACTTTCCGCTTTGCCTGTGCCGAGATTAAAAATACCTGACACGCCATGTTGCCATGCCCATAAATTGACTTGAGCCACATCGCCTACATAGATAAAATCACGCAAGAAATGCTCAGATCCAGCGAATAATTTTGGATTTTCGCCGTTTAAAATTTGGTTATTTAAATGGAATGCGACACTTGCCATAGAACCTTTGTGTTGTTCTTTCGGACCATACACATTGAAATATTTAAAGCCACAAACAGGCGAACTAGCTTCAGGCAAAATGGCACGTACATATTGATCAAATAAGAATTTAGAATAACCGTAGGCATTGAGTGGACCTTCAAATTGGCGTTCTTCTACAAATTGGGTTTTGTCGCCGTAGGTCGCTGCACTGGAGGCGTAGAAGAATGGAATTTCACGATCGAGGCAATAATGTAATAATTCTTTGGAATATTCGTAATTATTGTGCATTAGGTATTTGCCGTCCCATTCGGTGGTGGCAGAACAAGCACCTTGGTGGAAAATAACATCAATATCACCAATGTCATCGCCTGCCATAATTGATGCGATAAAATCATCTTTATCGTAATAATCTGCAATATCTAAATCGACTAAATTAATAAATTTAGTGCCGTCTTTTAGGTTATCTACCACTAGAATATCGGTACGTCCCATCTCGTTTAAGGCTTTCACGATATTGCTACCGATCATGCCTGCACCGCCAGTTACGATGATCATAATATTGTCCTTTTGTCTATCTAAATTAGTCTTATTGTAATCTATTTTAATCAAAAGTGCGGTATTTTTTACCGCACTTTTTGTCAAAACAGAAAAAATAAAGGCTTGATTGCTCAAGCCCTGTTCATATTAATCGTTCGCATTAAACTCATCTAAGTTATCACTCACTACACCTGAAAGTGTATAAACACGTTTAATAGTGTTTACTCGTGAACGATATTTGTTCCAAGTTTTCTCGAAAAAAGTTTCCGCTGGGCGTTCACCACGACAGAATGCCACGAAGTTTTTTTCATCTGCGGTTTTCGCTTTGCGAGAACCTTCATCTAAGGCTTTGAATGCCTGACCATATTGTTCTAAGGCTTGCGATTCTTTAATGGTATAATCACCGTGACGAGCGAAACCACGTGGGTAATTTTTGTCATCAAAGAAACGACGTTCTACACTAAAACTTTCAGCCATAATCTACTCCATTTTCCTAAAGTTATTTTTTCAATAATTGTTTTACAGTTTCCACATAATCTGCCACGAAATCATCACGAGATAAGCCTTCTGGATTGACTCGGAATTTACCATTGACATACATATCTGGCACGCCACTGACATCTAATTGATCCGCCAGATTGGTTTGGGTTTTCGCTAAGGCGGTTACTGCAAAGCTGTTGATTCCACCATCAAATTGTTCTGCCGTAATGCCGTTATCAATGAAGATTTGACGAATATCGTTCATTGAATTTAAGCTATTTTTTTGAGCGGCTTCAAACAATGGTTTTTTGACTTGATCTTCTGCCCCTAATGCCATGGCTAACGCCCAAGCTCGGGTGAGGTTTTCTGATTGAGCCCCTAAGAAATTCACATGATATTGTTTAAATGTCGCATCTGATGGAATATTTTCTTTTACTTTTTTGGGGATCTCATATTGCATTTCAAACGCATAGCAATGTGGACAATAGAAAGAGAAAAACTCGATCACTTCAGTTTTTTCTGAATGTGGACGACTCAGTGTAATGTATTGTTCGCCGTCTTTTAATTCTGCGGCTTGCAGATTAATACTGGCAAGCGCCATAGTGGCGGCAATTAAGCTAACGAGAAATTTGTTCATAATCAGGTTTCCTTCAAAATTATTTTAAAATACCACGTGCTTTAAGCAGAGCGGTTTTAAAATCTTCTTCGTAATCTTTTTTGATCCCTGGAATAGGTTCATATTTATCTTTGCCGTGCATTTTGAGCTGATAAATAATCACTTCATCAGACAGCTCAGTGAGTGGTTTTTCAAAGCCAGCTTCATCTGCAATAGCTTGTAAAATTTGCATTAAACTCATTTCAGGGTCTTTATTAGACCAATAAGGCTGTAAAAGTTCCAAAACTTCATTTAAACGATGACATTTCATAATCTTTTCCTTTGTATTAAGATAGCTGACGCAGAATGATACTTGAATTAAAGGCGAATGACAAACAATGATAACGATAAGTGCGGTAATTTTAGCAGGTGGTAAGGCAAGGCGGATGCAAGGAGCGGATAAAGGGCTGCAAATTCTGGCTGGAAAGCCATTGGTTGAACATATTCTCCGCCGTTTACAGGTACAATTAGAGGATATTGCGATTAATGCTAATCGTCATATTGAACAGTACCAGCAATTTGGTTTACCTGTTTTTAGCGATGAATTAGTGGATTTTCAAGGACCATTAAGCGGAATATTAACGGGACTAAAACGGGCGGAAACCGATTATGTGTTATTTGTGCCTTGCGATTGCCCTTTTTTGCCGTTGAATTTGCTAGAGAAATTAAAAAGTGCGGTGTTAATTTCGCAAAGTTTAGTGGTTTATGCCAGCGATGGTGAACGTGAGCATCCAACGTTCTGTTTAATTTCTCGTCAATTATCCACCGCACTTTCTGCTTATTTACAGCAAGGTGAACGACGAATGTTGCAATTTATGTTGGAACAAGGGGCGGTTGCCGTGGATTTTTCCGAACAAAAAAACGCTTTTCGCAATTTTAATACCTTACAGGAGTTAGCCGATGCAAATCATCAAACGTTGTGATTGGGCTGGGGACTTGCCCATTTATCAAGATTATCACGATAAGGAATGGGGTAAGCCTGAATTTGATAGTCAGAAATTATTTGAGAAAATCTGCCTTGAGGGACAACAAGCAGGTTTATCTTGGATAACCGTTCTTAAAAAACGCGAGGCTTATCGTGAAGCCTTTTATCAATTTGATCCTGTAAAGATTGCACAAATGACGGAAAAGGATATTGATCGTTTAATGCGAAATGTGGGGTTAATTCGTCATCGAGCTAAGTTAGAAGCCATTGTTAAAAATGCCAAAGCCTATTTAGCCATGCAAAAGTGCGGTGAAAATTTTTCCGATTTTATTTGGGCGTTTGTTGATCATCAACCACAAATCAATGATGTACCCAGTTTGGATTGCATACCAGCCAAAACCGCCACATCAAAAGCGATGTCAAAGGCATTAAAGCAAAAAGGCTTCGTATTTGTCGGCGAAACCACGTGCTATGCGTTTATGCAATCGATGGGATTAGTCAATGATCACTTGAACGATTGTTTTTGTAAATAAAATGCCTTTTAATATGGTTTTCTTGTATAATCACCCTAATTTTAATCACGCAGAATGGTTAACCAAATGAAGAAAAATTATTATACGTTACTTTCTTTATCAATTTTGACCGCACTTTATAGTTCGAGCAGTTTGGCAAATATCGATGATTTACGTCAGCGTTGTTTAGCTGGCGTACCGCAAATTTCGGGCGAAGTTGTACAAGGTGATCTGAATGATCAGCCAGTTTATATTGAAGCGGATAAGGCGAATGTTGTTAATCCAAGCCGAGCGGTTTATAGCGGTGCGGTAGATTTCAAACAAGGTAATCGTCATTTACAAGCAGATGAAGTGGAAGTAACGCAATCGGGCGAGGGGGATAATGCACAGCGTTATGCCTATGTGCGTGGTCAGTTTGATTATAAAGATGATTTAATCAAAATTAACGGTGATAATGCCAAAGTGCATTTAAACAGTAAAGATACCGATATTGCGAATGCCAATTATCAATTAGTTGGTCGTCAAGGACGTGGTACGGCTGAAACATCAGAAATGCGTGCAGACTATCGTTTATTGAAAAATGCGACTTTTACATCTTGTTTGCCTGATGACAATGCGTGGCAAATTGATGCGAGTGAAATGAAGCAACACGTTCAAGAAGAATATGCCGAAATGTGGCATGCTCGTTTTAAAGTGGCTGGTGTGCCAGTTTTCTATACCCCATATTTGCAATTACCATTGGGTGATCGCCGCCGTTCAGGGTTGTTAATTCCAAGTGCAGGAAGTTCAAGCCGTGATGGTTATTGGTATGCTCAACCGATTTACTGGAATATTGCACCAAACTATGATGCAACATTTACCCCTAAATATATGTCACACCGTGGCTGGCAAATGAACGGTGAATTTCGTTATTTAAATGTGTTGGGTGAAGGAAAATTGGCAGGCGAATACTTAGGCAAAGATCGCTACAATGAATACGCCACATCTGATAGTGATAGAAAACGACATTTATTCTACTGGGCGCATAATGCTAAATTATGGGATAACTGGCGGTTAAACGTGAATTATACCAAGGTCAGTGATAAACGTTATTTCAGTGATTTTGATTCCGATTATGGTAGCAGTACCGATGGTTATGCAGATCAAACTGCTCGTTTAGCCTATTATCAACCAAACTGGAATTTTGCCGTTTCTATTAAAAAATTCCAAGTGTTTGATGACGTGGACATCGGACCGTATCGTGCCTTACCACAAATTGATTTTAACTATTATAAGAATGGTTTAGCCAATGGTTGGGCAGATTTCAAATTATTTGCTCAAGCAGTACATTTTGATAATGACAGTTCAAGTATGCCAACCGCATGGCGTTATCATGTTGAGCCAAGTGTTAATGTGCCATTATCCAATCGTTATGGTAGTCTAAATATTGAAACCAAACTTTATGCCACCCATTATCAACAAAAAGCAGGAACGGGAGTAGATGCGAATACGCAAAGTTCAGTTAATCGCGTGTTACCGCAAGTTAAAGTCGATTTACAAACTGTGTTAGCCAGCCAAAAAACTTTATTTAAAGGCTATACACAGACCATTGAACCGCATGTTCAATATTTATATCGTCCTTACAAAGATCAAAGTAATATCGGTTCAAAACAAAACTCCAGTTATTTAGGCTTAGGATACGATTCAGCCTTGTTACAACAAGATTATTATTCTCTATTCCGTGATCGCCGTTATAGTGGATTAGATAGAATTGCGTCTGCCAATCAATTTACCTTGGGGGGGACAACCCGTTTTTATGACAAAAATTCAGAAGAACGGTTTAATTTATCTTTAGGGCAAATAATTTATCTGAATAATTCTCGTATTGACGATACCACAGAGAACAGTACCACAGGGCGTTCATCTTCTTGGGCATTAGAAAGTAACTGGAAATTCAATGATAAATGGAGTTGGAAAGGTAGTTACCAATATGATACTCGTTTAGATGCGACATCATTGATGAATTCTACACTTGAATATAATCCAGAGCGTAATAATTTAGTCCAGTTGAATTATCGTTATGCGAGTAAGGAATATATTAACCAGAACTTAACCTCAAGTGTGAATCGTTACAACCAAGATATTCAACAAGTTGGAGCAGTAGTCGCTTGGGAAATCGCGGATAACTGGGCTGTGGTCGCTCGTTATTATCATGATGTTGCCTTAAACAAACCAGTAGAACAATATGCGGGAGTACAATACAACAGTTGCTGTTGGGCTGTGGGCGTGGGTATTCGGCGTTATTTAGTTAATGAAAACTCAAAACGTCAATATAGTGGTGAAAAAGATACCCTATATGATCATAGCATCGGGATTACCTTTGAATTACGAGGTTTAGGTGGCAACGATCACCGTAGTGGCATTGTGCAAATGTTAGATAAGGGTATGTTACCTTATATTAAATCGCCAGAGTTGTAATGGTTGGCTATCCTAAAACCAGCTTTCGGGCTGGTTTTTTTTTGTATTGAAAAACGTATCGCTATACACTACAATAGAAATAAATGTATTTAGGAATAAAGATGATACTTTCTTTTAAACACAAGGGGCTTGAGAAATTCTATTTAACAGGAAGTAAAGCAGGTATTCAAGCTCAACATTCGGCAAAACTTTCTCGTATATTGGCTCGTTTAGATAGTGCAAAAACACCACAAGATATGAATATCCTAGGTTGGAACTTACATACACTGGCTGGCAACTTACTCAATCATTGGAGTGTTAAAGTTAATGGTAATTGGCGGATTACCTTTAAATTAGAAAATGGACATGCTGAAGTTGTTGATTATCAAGATTATCACTAAGGGGAATATTTACAATGTCTATGTACAATCCACCGCACCCTGCGGAAATTATTAAACAAGATATTTTACCTGAACTAGGTTTAACCGTTACGGAAGCAGCCAAACAACTCGGTATAAATCGAGTAACATTCTCTCGTTTACTCAATGGCAAAGCGGGGATTAGTGCTGATATGGCGATCCGTTTGCATGCTTGGTTAGGGAAAAATAGTCCAAGTCCTGAAAGTTGGTTACACCAGCAAGCTAATTATGACTTATGGAAAGCAGAACAAAAACAACCGCCTAAGGTTATTGCGTATCAGACAATTTCTTCGTGAATAAAAAAACCACTCTATGCACAGAGTGGTTTTTTACAACATCAACCTAAAAACTGCGGTGCTTTTTCAGCCAGTTTTTATCCCACTAAAAAATACCGATACGCCACACTTTCCGTTACATCTTGATAGCTGTAACCGATTTTCTCTAGTTGTTGTGTAAATGCCGTAATACTTTCCTCTGCCACTTGGAAACCTGCTAACACATTCCCATAATCGGCACCATGGGCACGATAATGGAACAGTGAAATATTGGTATTGGTAGTATTCAAGGTCGCTAAGAAATTTATTAACGCCCCTTTTTGTTCAGGAAATTCAAAACTATATAAACGTTCGTTTAACTGGCTACTTGAACGCCCACCGATCATATAACGAATATGGGTTTTGGCAATTTCATCATCGGATAAGTCTTGCACATTGTAACCATTATCACGAAGCTGTTTGAGTATCGCTTGTTTTTCCTGTTCACCCGTAATACGCACACCGACAAAAATACACGCCTGTTTTTCATCTGCATAACGATAATTAAATTCTGTTACGGGATTTTGTCCGAGTATTTGACAGAATTTCAAGAAACTGCCCTGTTGTTCTGGAATGGTGACGGCAAACAAGGCTTCTTGTTTTTCGCCGATCTCACAACGTTCAGACACATAACGTAAGGTATGGAAATTTAAATTTGCCCCAGACAAAATATTCACTAGGGTTTCGCCTTGAATATTATGTTGTTTAACGTATTTTTTCAAACCAGCTAACGACAACGCACCAGAGGGTTCAGACACGGCACGGACATTTTCAAACATATCTTTCATGGCGGCACAAATTTCATCACCGTTCACCAGCACCACGTCATCAAGATATTGCTGGCAAAGACGGAAGGTTTCATCACCAATACGTTTGACCGCCACACCATCGGCAAATAAACCGACACGCTCTAAGTCCGTTGGCTCACCCGATTTTAATGCAGCATATAAACAAGCACTGTCTTTACTTTCGACACCGATGACTTTAATTTCAGGTAAAAGTTGCTTAATTAACACCGCGATTCCAGCCACTAAACCGCCACCGCCAACAGGGACAAAAATACGGTCAATTTTACTGTTTTGCTGTAATAATTCCATGGCTAATGAACCTTGCCCTGCGATCACGGCAGGGTGATCGAAAGGGGGAATAAAGGTCATTTGCTTGGTTTCTGAAAGCTCAATAGCTTTGGCTTTGGCTTCGTCAAAATTGGCACCGTATAATAACACTTCGCCACCAAAACCACGCACTGCATCAACCTTGATTGACGGTGTATTTTGTGGCATTACAATTAAGGCTTTTAGACCTAAATGTTGGGCAGATAATGCAACACCTTGAGCATGGTTGCCAGCAGAAGCAGCAATCACGCCAGCGGATTTTTGTGCATCGGTTAAACCCGCAATCATGGCATAAGCACCACGCAATTTGAAGCTATGCACAGGCTGACGATCTTCACGTTTCACCAGAATATGATTCGCCAAACGCTCCGATAATTTTGGCATCGCTTGCAATGGGGTAACTTGAGCTAATTCATACACTTTTGAGCTGAGTACTGCTCTTAAATATTCTGCACCAGTAGGCTGGTGAGATAAATTATTTGTCATTTTTTCACCGCAGTTTTTTTTATATTTTCCAGATTACCTAACAATTATGTTGATATAAATTTGCCCCCCTCAGTCCTTCGGACAGCTCCCCCCGTAAACAGGGGGAGCAAAGATAACATATTACTTCCTTCCCCCTGCTTGCGGGGGGAAGTCCCCGAAGGGGGAAGGGGGGCTATACTAATTTACAATTTCGTTTTATCTCGCACCGCACCTTTATCCGCCGATGTGGCGAAATGCCCGAATACTTTTAAGGCAAAAGACACTTCACGTTCACGGTTGGCTGGTTGCCAGCCTTTAACATCTTGTTCTGCACGGCGTTGGGCGAGTTCTTCATCAGAGACCAATAAATGAATCCCCCGATTTGGAATATCAATTTCAATCTTATCGCCGTCACGCACTAAACCAATCGCACCACCTGATGCGGCTTCTGGAGAACAGTGACCAATAGATAAACCTGATGTACCACCAGAAAAACGTCCGTCAGTTAATAAGGCACAGGCTTTACCTAAGCCCATGGATTTTAAATAGCTGGTTGGATAAAGCATTTCTTGCATACCAGGTCCACCTTTTGGACCCTCGTAACGAATAATCACAATATGCCCTGCTTTGACTTTACCGCCTAAAATGCCTGCTACCGCATCTTCTTGGCTTTCAAATACAATGGCTTCGCCCGTGAAATTCCAAATAGACTCATCGACACCAGCAGTTTTGACAATACAACCATCTTGAGCAATATTACCGAACAACACTGCCAAGCCACCTTCTTTAGTAATGGCATGTTCTTTGTTTCGAATACAACCATTTTCACGGTCATCATCTACGCTGTCCCAACGGCAATCTTGTGAAAAAGCCTGCGTAGTACGAATACCCGCAGGTCCTGCTCGATAGAATTTTAATAATTCAGGATCACGGTTGCGGATAATATCATATTGATTAAGCTGTTCTTCAAGGGTTAAACCTAACACCGTTTTGGTATGACGATGAATTAAACTTGCTCGATCTAATTCACCCACTAAACCCATAATACCGCCTGCACGATGTACGTCTTCCATGTGGTATTTATTGGTATTCGGGGCAATTTTGCTTAAACAAGGCACCTTGCGAGAAAGACGGTCAATATCCGCCATAGTAAAATCTACCCCTGCTTCCTGTGCAGTGGCTAATAAATGCAACACGGTATTACTGGATCCACCCATGGCAATATCTAAACTCATGGCATTTTCAAAGGCATCAAAGGTAGCAATAGAACGTGGCAGAACGCTTTCATCATCTTGTTCATAATAACGTTTGCATAGATCCACAATTTGACGACCTGCTTTTAAGAATAATTCCTTACGGTCAGCGTGAGTCGCCAGACAAGAACCATTACCTGGTAAACTCAAACCGAGTGCTTCGGTTAAACAGTTCATAGAGTTCGCGGTGAACATACCTGAACAAGATCCACAGGTTGGGCAGGCACTACGTTCAATGGCATCAATACGCTCATCACTGACATTTGGATCGGCGGCTTCGATCATCGCATCTACTAAGTCCAAACGAATTAATTGATCAGATAATTTGGTTTTGCCTGCTTCCATTGGACCGCCAGACACAAAAATCGCAGGGATATTTAACCGCATGGCTGCCATTAACATCCCTGGGGTGATTTTGTCGCAGTTAGAAATACACACCATAGCATCGGCACAGTGAGCGTTTACCATATATTCTACGCTATCGGCAATTAAATCTCGGCTTGGCAACGAATATAGCATACCGCCATGTCCCATTGCGATGCCATCATCTACCGCAATAGTATTAAATTCTTTGGCAACCCCACCTGCTTTTTCAATTTCTGCCGCCACTAATTGCCCTAAATCTTTTAAATGCACATGACCGGGTACAAACTGGGTAAAGGAATTAACCACAGCAATAATCGGTTTACCGAAATCGCCCTCTTTCATACCAGTAGCACGCCATAAGGAACGTGCGCCTGCCATATTGCGACCCTGTGTTGAAGTCGCTGAACGTAATTTAGGCATAGATAATCTCTCCAAAAATAATTTTACTGCTAATTTAAAATTTGTCGGGACGGGCTAATGTGTCCTCCCTAAAATTCCACTCCGTTTTTAACGAGCGGACACATCGGTCCACCACTACGGAAAAATCTTACTCACAAGTTACATCAACCACATCATGTAACTTAGTTAATTGATTGATCAATAAATGAATCTCTCGTTGGCTAGTCAGATGAATATCAAGCCAAACTTTGCCATTTTCGAGTTTCATTGTTAATTGTGTTACCGTATAACCACGCAGACGGATCACACGTAAAATACGTTCTAGTACTTCTGGGCTATGGTTGGCAACAATGGTTAATTCGTTTAATAACATCATCTACTCCACATCTAATTATCTAACATATCCGCATTGCAAGCACCGGGTGGTACTAACGGCCAAACATTATCTTCTGGTGGAATACAAACGTGCAAGAAATAAGCGGTTGGCGATTGTAATAAACGATCTAACGCCGCATTCACCTCGCTGGCTTTTTCAATACGTTCCCCAGCAATATCAAAGGCTTTTGCTAAAGTAACAAAATCAGGATTATCATCTAAAATAGTTGAACTATGGCGAGCATTAAAAAACAACGATTGCCATTGTCGCACCATGCCTAAACGTTGATTATCCAACAGCACAATTTTAACTGGAACATGGTAAGACTTCACTGCACCAAGTTCCTGAATATTCATCATAATTGAACCATCACCCGTGACTAAAATGACTTCATCTTGCGGACGGGCTTTTTTCGCCCCGATAGCTGCGGGCAAACCAAAACCCATGGTGCCGAAACCAGCCGAAGTAATAAAATTCTCAGGTGCATAATAATCAATATGTTGAGCCGACCACATTTGATGTTGTCCCACGTCGGTAACGATAATATCCGTTGGTGCTTTTTTATCAGAAATCTCATGTAATAACCAAGTAGGATTGATGCAATATTCCCCTTGATTTTTCCCATAAGTAAAATCAAATTGTTGTTTTAACTGATTAATTTTGTCACGCCAAGGTTGAATCGCTAATGCTTGGCTCAAGCCTTGAATTACCTGAATCAAGTCCCCTTGCAAAGCCACATCGGCACGGCGTAATTTATGAATTTCTGCCGCATCAATATCCGCATGAATCACTTTGGCATGGGGAGCAAAAGTGTCTAATTTACCTGTCACTCGGTCATCAAATCTCGCCCCCAGCACCACCAGTAAATCCGCTTCTTGCACCGCTAAATTCGCTGCTTTGGTACCGTGCATGCCAATCATGCCCATATAATAGGGGGTATTGGCTGGAATAGCACCTAACCCTTTTAAGGTAGAAATGCTTGGAATTTGAGTTATTTCAATGAATTGACGTAATGCCGCCGTGGCATTTGCCATACCGACTCCACCACCGATATACAGCACAGGTTTCTGTGAATTTTTTAATAATTGCACCGCACTTTCAAGTTTTTCAGGGTGAATTTTTTTCGCCACAAGTGCTGGATAAACTAACGGTTTAGCCTCTGTTGGGGCAAGTTGAATATCACGTGGAATATCCACTAATACAGGACCAGGACGACCACTACGGGCAATTTGAAAGGCTTTCGCCATAATTTCGGGTAATTCTTCCACCGATTGCACAATAAAACTGTGTTTGGTACAAGCCAACGATAACCCCAATACATCAGCTTCCTGAAAGGCATCTGTGCCAATTAAATGGCTTGCCACTTGACCTGTAATTGCGACTACAGGAATGCTGTCCATAAACGCATCACCTAACCCCGTCACTAGGTTTGCTGCTCCAGGTCCAGAAGTGGCAATACACACGCCTACGGTACCATTTCCCAAGGCTCTCGCATAGCCAATCGCTTCCATCGCCGCCCCTTGTTCATTGCGACAAAGAAAATGTTCAATGCCACAATCATAAAGTGCATCATAAGTTGGCATAATCGCCCCACCTGGGTAGCCAAACACGATGTTGACACCCTGAGCTTTCAGACATTCTGTAACTAATCTTGCTCCATTCATTGTTGTACCTGCAAATTCGTTATTGTTTTAGCGTAATCTGCTTCATTATAACGATCTTTCTTATTATTCCTACTATTTATTCATCAAAGTGCGGTCATTTTTTGGTGATTTTTGCTATAATTTTAAAAAATACCAGATTTAAGGATAAAAAATGCAAAACTTGCCTTTCCGTGCTGTGGTGTCCGATATGGACGGTACATTATTGAATGCTCATCATGTTGTCGGAGAATTTAGCACTGCCACCCTTGAAAAAGTTGCCGATAAAAATGTGGATATTATACTCGCCACAGGGCGTGGCTATCCAGATGTCGCCTTTATTTTAAATGAAATGCAGATTGAAAATGCTGCCATGATCACCTCAAACGGTGCGGAAGTGCATAATTTACAAGGGGATTTAATTTACAGCAATTATCTGCCCGAACAACTGGCTTTCGAGATTATGCAAGAACCCTTCGACCCAAAAAATATCTGTTTAAACAGCTATCAAGGGACGGAATGGTTTATTAATATTGATGTTCCCGAACTTAACAAATACCACAAACAAAGTGGTTTTACCTATCAAGTGGTGGATTTCGCTCAACATCATGCAAGAAACACTCAAAAAATCTTTTTTATCGGACGTACATTACAAGATTTATTACCTTTAGAGCAACACCTAAAAGAAAAATATGGCGATCAAACGACCATTATTTATTCCACGCCACAATGCCTAGAAGTGATGAATAAAAATGTCTCAAAAGCCACCGCACTTGCAGAGCTATTAAAGCAACGTGACTACGAATTATCGCAATGTATTGCTTTTGGTGACGGCATGAACGATCTCGACATGCTAACGGAAGTTGGCAAAGGTTGTATCATGGCAAATGCTGATCCGAGATTACTCACTGCCTTACCTGATTTAGAACGAATCGGATTGAATAAAGATGAATCAGTAGCCAGTTATTTGCGAGCAGTGTTTAGGGTTTTTTAGTCACTGTATTTGTATTAATACCCATTCATAAATTGAGCGTTTTATGCCATTTCCCTAATATAAGTAATATTATTGAGCAAAAACGAAAATTATTGTGATCTTTGTCACAAATTCGAAATAATGATATTTCTTTTGCGAAAAAGATAGAGTATTTTATCTTTGTGTTTTGACATTGGGGAGAATCTCATTATGAATCGAAATAAGAATTTACAACAAGCCAAAACAGACCGCGAATGGGATGTTGTGATTATTGGTGGTGGTGCCACGGGGTTGGGTATTGCTGTTGATGCCGCCAGTCGTGGTTTTTCTACCTTATTATTAGAACGTGTTGATTTTGCCAAAGGAACATCCAGCCGCAGTACCAAATTGGTACATGGCGGGGTGCGTTATTTAGCCCAAGGCGACATCGCTTTAGTACGAGAAGCCTTACGTGAACGTGGCAGACTCAGCAAAAACGCACCGCACTTATTCAAAAGTGAAACCTTTGTGATTCCAGGTGAAAAATGGTGGACGGCATATTATTATACCTTTGGACTGTGGTTATATGACCGTTTATCTGGCGATCTCAGTATTGGACACACCCGTTATTTAAACAAAAGCCAAGCCAATCAATCATTAAAAGGGGTCAAACCTGAAAAATTAAATAATGGTGTTTGCTATTATGATGGTCAATTTGATGATGCACGTTTAGCCGTTAATCTTGCTCAAACCGCCATTGAACAAGGTGCTTCTTTAGTCAATTATTGTGAAGTGGTTGGTTTGGATAAAAATACAACGAGTAAGATTTGTGGTGTACAAGCGAGAGATGTATTGAGTGGCGAAAGTTTTGCTGTAAGAACAAAATGTGTCATCAATGCGACAGGGGTCTTTACCAATGAAATCAACAGAATGGATAACCCCGATGAAATGGACGGTATCGTTCCAAGCCAAGGTATCCATATTGTGATTGATCGGGAATTTTTACCGAATGAGTCAGCTTTAATGGTGCCAAAGACATCCGATGGACGGGTTTTATTCGCTGTACCTTGGCATGATAAATTAGTAGTCGGTACAACCGACACGTTAGTGAAAAATGCGGAATATGAACCTCGTCCGTTAGAGCAGGAAGTGGAATTTATTTTACAAACTGCCAAAGATTATTTCGTCAAAGCACCAACTCGTGCAGATGTGCGTAGCGTATTTGTGGGCTTGCGTCCATTAGCAGCACCGAAAGGGGAAAATAAAAGTACCAAAGAAGTATCACGCAGTCATAAAATTCATATCAGTTCTTCTGGGTTGGTGGATATTATTGGTGGCAAATGGACAACCTATCGTCAAATGGCAGAAGATGCTTTAGATGCGGCGATGAAAGCCAATATTCTACCTAAAAAACAATGTGTGACTACGGACCTCAAAATTCATGGACATCATCCAGCAGATATGAACAGCCACCTTGGTTTTTATGGCAGTGACCGTACGTATATTGAACAGCTTGCGGCTAGTGACAGCAAATTGGGTAGCCGAATTCATCCAGATTATCCATTCCTTTATGCCGAAGCATTATGGGCGGTACGCGAAGAAATGGCACAAACCTTGGAAGATGTGTTAGCTCGCCGCATTCGTTTGTTATTTTTAGATGCAAGAGCAGCCTCAGCCGTGGCAGAAGATGTGGCAAATTATATTGCCCCTGAATTAAATAAAAATGCAGATTGGGTGGAACAACAAGTCAGCGAGTTCCGTCAGTTATGTAAACAATATCATTTTTAATACTCTTTAATCACATAGGAGAAACATTATGTTTGGTCCATTTAAACCTGCACCGCATATTGCGGAATTACCCGCAGACAAAGTTGACGCAAGATATAAACAATTACGTTGGCAAGTCTTTGCTGGGATTTTCTTTGGTTATGCCGCTTATTACTTTGTACGTGGTAACTTTGATTTAGCTCAAAAAGGATTAATTGAAGCAGGTATGTACAATAAAGCTGAGTTGGGATTTATTGGTTCAGCATTAGGTTTGGCATACGGTTTATCTAAATTCGTGATGGCGGGAATGTCTGATCGCTCGAATCCGAAAGTGTTTTTACCATTTGGTTTGTTTTTATCTGGTCTTTGCATGGTGTGTATGGGCTTAATGCCTTGGGCAACATCGGGTGTGATGATTATGTTTGCTCTCATTTTCTTAAATGGTTGGTTTCAAGGTATGGGGTGGCCTCCGTGTGGTCGTACAATGGTGCATTGGTGGTCTAAATCCGAACGTGGAACAATCGTGTCTATTTGGAATACCGCACATAACTTAGGCGGTATGGTGCCTGGGGCAATGGTATTATTAGCGAGTGCGATTTATTTTAATACGCACGGTGTACAAGCTACAGCGAAAGATGTGTGGCAACAAACTCTGTACTATCCTGGTATCGCCGCTATCGTAGTTTCATTCATCATTTACTTTGTGATGAAAGACACCCCACAATCTTGTGGTTTACCATCTATCGAAAAATGGCGTAATGACTATCCAGATAACTATGATGAAAAAACCAACGAACAAGAATTAACCACTAAAGAAATTTTCGTGACTTATGTGTTGAAAAACAAATTGTTATGGTATATCGCTATCGCAAACGTATTCGTCTATTTAATTCGTTATGGTGTATTAAAATGGTCGCCTGTGTATTTAGGTGAAGTGAAACACTTCAACATTAAAGGCACAGCTTGGGCGTACACTATTTATGAATTAGCTGCGATCCCTGGTACGTTATTATGTGGTTGGGTATCTGACAAAGTATTCAAAGGCAAACGTGGTTTAACTGGATTTATCTTTATGATTTTAACCACCATTGCAGTGGTTGCCTTATGGAAAAACCCAGCGACACCAGAAGCGGAATTAGCTAACTATGCCAACTGGTATGAAAATCCGTATCAATTAACCGACTTTATTTTAATGACCACTGTTGGTTTCTTAATCTATGGTCCTGTCATGTTAATCGGCTTACACGCCCTTGAACTTGCACCGAAAAAAGCCGCTGGTACTTCCGCAGGTTTTACAGGTTTATTCGGTTATCTTGGCGGTACTGTTTCCGCTTCAGCGATCGTTGGTTGGGCAGCAGAATACTACGGTTGGGACGGCGGTTTCTATGTGATGATCACAGGTGGTGTTTTAGCTATTATCTTACTCTTTATCGTAATGGTCGAAGAAGGTAAACACAAAGCAAGATTAGCGGATCACTATGGTAAATAATTAATTTCATGTATTAAGGAACGATACAATATATCGTTCCTTAGTTTTATCAATAAAGATAAGGAGATTTCCAATGAAACTAAGCAAACTAACTTTAGCATTAGCTATGTCAACCTTTATTGGGTTAGTAAACCCTATTCAAGTGCAAGCGGCAGATCACTCTCAAAATAAGATTGTTATCGCTCACCGTGGGGCGAGTGGCTACTTACCTGAACATACTTTAGAATCAAAGGCGTTGGCTTTCGCTCAAAAGGCAGATTATTTAGAACAAGATCTTGCGATGACAAAAGACAATCGTTTGATTGTTATTCATGACCATTTTTTAGATGGTTTAACCGATGTTGCGAAAAAATTTCCTGACCGTCATCGTCCTGATGGTCGTTACTACGTGATTGATTTTACCTTAGATGAAATTCAAAGCCTGAATATGACCGAGAATTTTAAACTAGAAAATGGTAAACAAGAACAGGTTTACCCAAATCGTTTCCCTATGTGGAAATCCCATTTTAAAATTCATACTTTCGAAGATGAACTAGAATTTATCCAAGGTTTGGAAAAATCAACAGGTAAAAAAGTAGGCATTTATCCCGAAATCAAAGCCCCTTGGTTTCATCATCAAAATGGCAAAGATATTGCACTTGAAGTATTAAATGTATTGAAAAAATACGGTTATACGCATAAATCCGATCCTATTTATTTACAGACTTTTGATTTTAATGAATTAAAACGTATTAAAAATGAATTAATGCCAAAACTGGGTATGGATTTAAAATTGGTTCAACTAGTGGCTTATACCGACTGGCATGAAACCGAAGAAAAGGACAATCAAGGTCAATGGGTCAACTATAATTATGATTGGATGTTTAAATCGGGTGCGATGCAAGAAGTTGCGAAATATGCAGACGGAGTCGGACCAGGTTGGTATATGTTGGTGGACGATAAAACATCTAAATTAGGTGATATTAAATTAACCCCAATGGTACAAGATATTGCCAAAACGAAATTAGAACTTCACCCTTATACGGTTCGTAAAGATGCCTTACCTGAATTTTTTAGTGATGTTAATCATATGTATGATGTGTTATTAAACAAATCGGGGGCAACAGGGGTATTTACGGATTTTCCAGATACAGCGGTGGAATTTTTACATCGTAAATAGTCTAATCTGATAAAAAGATAAGCTAATATGAATAGAGGTATAGTCGATTTAGAAAATAGAACTATTTTTTCTACTATGCCTCATTTTATTACTCTTGCCCCAGTACAATCGTCACATCGGACAACGCCAACCGTTCCTTAATAGACGGTGGCAAAAGTCCATCTGTCACAAAATAATCCACATCAGTTAAGTTTCCCAATTTTACCATAGCATGTCGATTAAATTTAGAGTGATCGGATACCAGCAAGGTTTGGCGTGAATTTTCGATAATTGCACGTTTTACTTGCACTTCGTGGTAATCGTAATCTAATAAAGAGCCGTCTAAATCAATGCTACTAATGCCTAAAATGCCGAAATCTAAACGGAATTGTGAAATAAACGCTACGGTGGCTTCGCCAATAATACCACCGTCTTGACGTAATGTTCCCCCTGCCATGGTGATATGGAAACTGTCGTTTTTCATTAAAATGTGAGCAGCGTTGATATTGTTCGTTACGATACGTAAATCTTTATGGCTTAACAACGCATTTGCTACGGCTTCGGCGGTAGTACCAATGTCAATAAATAATGATGAACCATTGGGAATCAGCTTTGCCGCGGCTTGGGCGATTTTATTTTTTTCTTGCGATAGAAATTCTTTACGATCGGCATAATCACTATTTTCTGCGGAAGAAGGGTGTGCCGCACCACCGTGGTGACGGCGAATAAGATCTTGTTCTGCTAGGGTATTCAGATCTCGCCGAATAGTTTGTGGACTCACGTTTAAAATATCGACTAATTCTTCCGTGCTGACATAGCCTTCTTGTTTAACCAGATCGATAATTTTCTGATGACGAACAGATTGTTTCATGGTGATTATCCTTATTACCTTTCACAATATTGCTGAATAAACGCTATTTTACCATTTTTGCGGTATATTTTGGTCTATGGGGGTTTTGTGATAGCTTGATAAAAATAAGGCAAACTATAAGTTTGCCCATTATTCTGTAAATAGAATTATACGTTATCAATTTGTCCCAACAATGAACGTAAACGTTCTTGCCAGCTATCGTGTTCCATTTTTAATTGCTCGTTTTCATTGCGTAACGCATCATAGGCTTGTTGAGCTTGTTGATTTCTGTCTTTTAATTCTTCTACTTCTAATTGAAGTAATTGAATAGTTTCAACTGCTTGTCGGATTTTGCCTTCTAACTGATCTAAAATTTCTAATGACATAATAAATTCCTTTCAAAAATAACGTGAGAGTATGCCAGTTATTCTACCCATATATGCTAGGTTTTAAAAGTAGCAAATGAGAAAAAATAGTTATTACTGCGAATTTTTTAATACAAGGCTTAATGCAGGTGCTAAAATAAAGGAAATTTTATTTAATAATAAGGAACTGTAAAATGAACAGATTATTAGCCATTGAGTTTTCTCGTATTACCGAAGCGGCAGCCTTAGCCGCTTTTGCTTGGTTAGGACGTGGTGACAAAAATGCGGCAGATGATGCGGCGGTGAAAGCCATGCGTTTTATGCTCAATCAAATGGAAATGGATGCGGAAGTGGTGATTGGTGAGGGCGAAATTGATCAAGCACCAATGTTGTATATCGGTGAAAAATTAGGGACTGGCAAAGGTGAACAGATCGCCATTGCGGTTGACCCGATTGATGGTACAAGAATGACCGCAATGGGACAATCTAATGCCATTTCTGTATTAGCAGCAGGTGGTAAACAAACCTTTTTGCGAGCACCAGATATGTATATGGAAAAATTGGTTGTCGGTGCGGAAATGAAAGGAATGATCGATTTATCTTTACCGATTGAACAAAACCTACGCCGAGTGGCACAAAAATTAGGTAAATCCATGAGCCAAGTGACGGTAATGGTGTTAGCTAAACCACGTCATGATCAAGTGATTAAAAATATTCAGCAACTGGGTGCCAGAGTATTAGCTATTCCTGATGGAGATGTGGCAGGTGCATTATTATGTTGTTTACCTGATGGCGGTGTCGATATGCTATACGGTATCGGTGGAGCCCCTGAGGGAGTAGTAACCGCAGCAGCAGTGCGTGCGTTAGGTGGTGATATGCAAGCACGTTTATTACCACGTAATCAGGTCAAGGAAGATACTCCAGAAAATCAAAAAATAGCGGAAGATGAAATTCGTCGTTGTACACAAAATGGTATAGTGGTTAATCAAATTTTACGTTTAGAAGATTTAGCCAAAGATGATAATTTAGCTTTTGTCGCTACAGGAATTACCAATGGTGAACTATTAAAAGGGATTCAACGTAAAGGTAATCTTGCTATCACCGAAACCTTGTTAATTCGGGGTAAATCTCGCACGATTCGTCGTATCCAGTCAACCCATTATTTAGATCGTAAAGACGCAGAAATATATGATTTAATTGGGGAATAAAGATAAAAGCTTGCCCCATATTTTTCAATGGGGCGAGCTTTGTTGTACTGCCAAAAGTCCTTACTTGATTAATTTACTAAATGTCAGCTCATAATTATCGCCATCACGAGTATATTTTAAATAACGTGGAAATTGTTCGTCTTGATATTTTTTGACCATAATATCCTTATCACCCGTTTTAAAGGTATAGGTTAGTTCTTTTATGGTTCGACCTGACACTGTGATATTTTGTTCGCTTTTTTTCACGAAAACATTATTCATTGGATAAAGTTTTTTACCATTAGTAATGATGAAATTGGTTGGTAATTTATCATAATAAGTTAATTGGAATGCCATGGTAAATAAATCATAAACAGGCATACTCACACTTTCAGTTTTTAATCCACTTTTTACTTTACCGTACTCAATTTGTTTACCATTGATTTTTGCCAATGCGTAGGTGTTTTTATTGCGAGTATCTTTGTAATTAAACATGGTGAAATTACGGCTATCGTGTGTACCTGATGAAATAAATTGAATGTTATAAAGCGGTACATTAATTTTGGCATTAATAGAATAATTTGCCCCATTCTCACTAAAATGCACATAAGCTGGCATTAAGTAGTTAGAACTGTATTTGATATTGTAATCCACCGCTTGAGCAAGGCTAGCAGTCGTTAAAGCACAAAGTGCGGTAATAAATTTAAGAATTTTCATGTTTGCTCCTAAAAATTAAGGCGTGAGTTATCACACCTTAATTTAGACTATAATTTACTACAAAAGTTTATTGGGCGGGTACAAACCCGATGGCTTGGTAAACGCTGGCTAAGGTGTTGGCTGCACGTTCACGGGCTTTTTTTGCACCTTCCGATGCAATTTGATTTAACAAGGTTTCATTATTACGATAATGATAAAAACGCTCTTGTAACTCAGTTAACATGCTGACTACGTTTTCTGCTACCGCCCCTTTTAAATGACCATACATTTTACCTTCAAATTCTTTTTCTAAATCCGCAATCGGCACATCACGAATAACGGAAAGAATCTCCAATAAGTTTGATACCCCCGCTTTATTTTGTAAATCATAACGTACCACAGGCGGTTCTTCGCCATCGGTCATAGCTCGTTTGATTTTTTTCTCAACAGATTTTGGATCTTCCAACAAGGTAATCACGTTATTGCGGTTTTCATCGGATTTTGACATTTTCTTAGTAGGATCTTGCAATGCCATTACTTTTGCCCCTGCTTTTGGAATAAAGGCTTCTGGTACTACAAATAATTCCCCTTTTTCATTTGGATATAAAGCATTAAAACGTTGTGCAATATCACGCGTGATTTCAAGGTGTTGACGTTGGTCTTCGCCCACGGGTACTTGGTTGGCTTGATATAATAAAATATCCGCCGCCATTAATACGGGGTAAGTAAATAAGCCCACATTCACATTTTCAGCGTATTTGCTGGATTTATCTTTGAATTGCGTCATACGGCTCATTTCACCGAAATAGGTATAACAATTTAATACCCATGCTAATTGCGTATGTTCAGGTACATGAGATTGCACAAAGATGGTGCTTTTTTCTGGGTCGATGCCACAGGCCAAATAGAGTGCAAGCACGTCTAAAGTGGCTTTACGTAATTTATCAGGATCTTGACGAACGGTAATAGCGTGCAAATCCACGATACAGAACAGACAATCGAAGTCATCTTGCATTTTGACCCATTGACGTAATGCACCGAGATAGTTTCCAATAGTTAATTCACCTGATGGCTGAACGCCACTTAATACAACTGGTTTAGTCATTTTTTGTTCCTTAAAACTTGCTATTTTTGTACCGCAGTTTAAACGATTTTTAGAATATCCGCAAAGTCATCAAACACCCATTCAGGGTGGCTTTCTGCAATCGGAATGTTGTAATTATAGCCGTAGGTTAAGCCTACTGCTGCACAGCCAGCATTGTGAGCGGCGAGAATGTCATTGCGAGAATCCCCTACAAATAACATCTGGTGTGGATAAAAACCAAATTTACCACATAAATAATAAAGTGGAGCTGGATGCGGTTTAATCGCTGGTAAAGATTGACCGCCTAAGGTTTCACTAAATAAATGGTCAATAGCAAAGGCTTTTAATACAGGTTGAACGTGTTTAGTTGGTTTATTGGTTACTACTGCCAACACAAACCCACGAGCTTTTAACTGTTCTAAAGTGGTTTTTACATTCGGATATAAACGACTCACATTACACAAATTTTCACCGTAATAAAAATTAAACCGCAGTTTTAATTGCTGGATTTGCTGTTCGTCTAGTGGTTTACCAGTTTGTTGCATAGCCCAATCCAAAGCTCGGCTAATTAATACATCTGCACCATTACCAATCCAAGTGAGTACTAGGCTTTCTTCTGCTAGTGGAAAATTAAATTCCGCTAAAGCAGAATTTACCGAAAGTGCTAAATCGGGCAGGCTATTGACTAGAGTGCCGTCTAAATCAAAACCGATAAGTTTAAATTGTGATGCCATAATCTTTACCATTTATTTTCTAACCGCAATGGCTTCAATTTCTAAGCCAACATCTTTTGGTAAACGAGCTACTTCAACACAAGAACGAGCAGGGAAAGTCGGGTGATTATTTTCTTGGAAGAAACGTTCGTATTCTGTATTAACGGCAGCAAAATGGTTAAGATCTTTTACAAAAACAGTGGTTTTTACAATATCGCTAACCGTTAATCCTGCTTGCTCAATAATCGCTTTAATATTTTCTAACGATTGACGTGTTTGAGCCACAATGTCCGTTGCAATTTCCCCTGTAGCAGGATTGACTGGAATTTGTCCTGAAGTCAGCACTAAATTACCTAAATCCACAGCTTGTACATAAGGTCCTATGGCTGCGGGTGCTTTATCTGTATGAATAACTGTGGTCATAATAAATTTCCTTTTCTTCTATATTGTGACGTTATTTATCATTCTACACAAAAAAAACGAAAAAAAATACCGCACTTTGTCGTGGTCAAAGGGTTATTTATGCTCTTATACTTTACTTTTAATTAATAATGTTTCAATAAATGAGATATTTATCTCATAATAAATAACAGTTAAACTTACCCTTATAAATCTAATTGGAGAACAACATTATATGTTACAAATAAGATACGCAAAGGAACGTGGTGACGGTTCATTTGATTGGTTAGAAAGCTATCATACTTTTTCTTTTGGTAGTTATTATGATCCCAACTATATTCATTTTTCCCATTTACGAGTAATTAATGAAGATTTTATTGCTCCAGTACGTGGTTTTGGTAAACACCCCCACGATAATATGGAAATTTTGACTTATGTACTAAACGGGCGTGTGGCTCACCAAGATAGTATGGGTAATCAGACCGAAGTAAAAGCGGGTGAATTTCAGATTATGTCGGCTGGTAGTGGGATTTTTCATTCAGAAATTAATCCAGATGAAAAAGAAACCTTGCATTTATATCAAATTTGGATCATTCCAAATCAGAAAAATATTACCCCAAGATATGCACAGGGTAAATTTGAGGATAAACAAGGTGGAACTTTAATTTTATCCCCAGATGCCAGTGACGGGTCTTTTAAAATTTATCAGGATATGAAATTATGGCGTTATCAACTGGCAGCTAACCGTACTGAAGAAATTAGCCTAAATTCTCACCGCAGTTATTGGTTACAAGTGGTTAAAGGAAAACTAACTGTCAATGGGGTTGAGTTAAATACCAGTGATGCGTTAGGGATTAAAGCAGAACAAGAGTTGAAAATTAAAACAGATAGTGAAGTGGAATTTTTACTGTTTGATTTGGTCTAAACTTAGGTCTAAGATAAAAAATACATTTTAAGAGGAAAATTATTATGGCAAAACAAATTGCAGTATTAGTAGGAAGTAATAGCAAAACTTCATTTAACCAAATCGTGGCTAAGTATTTAAAAGCTATCGCACCAACCAGCATTCAACTAAATTTCTTGGAAATTGCGGATCTTCCGCTATATAACCGTGATTTAGACGACAATAGCCCAGCACAATATGTCCGTTTTCGTAAACAAATTAGCGAAGCAGATGGGATTTTATTTGTAAGCCCAGAACATAACGGTAGTACTCCAGCAGTATTAAAAAATGCTGTGGATATTGGTTCTCGCCCGTCAGGTGAAAGCCTATGGATCGATAAACCTGCTGGTATTGTGACCGTGACAGCAACTGACGGTGCTGGTGTAACGGCAAGTTTAAAAGCCTTAGTCACAGCTCATTATGTGAACATGAAATTGTTACCAAACGTGGCACAAGTGCCAGGAATTTTCGGTGGTGTATTTAATGAGCAAGGTGAAATTGCTTCTGAAGATGTGAAACAAAAATTACAAAAATTCATTAATGAGTATGCGGATTTTGTGCAATAATTTGTATTCTCTGCACTAACGTACAGGGCTATGAATAGTAACGATGCTCCGCATCTTTTCTAGCCACAGCGTGGCGTAATATGCTTAACCCCGTATGTAAATATGGGGTCTTTTACTAGGAAAAATCATGAAATCCATTAATGTCGCTATTGCGGGTAGCGGTTATTCTGCTCGCCTTTTCCATATCCCCTTTTTTAAATCCGATCCACGTTTCCAAATCCGTAAAGTGTATGAGCGTTCTACTGAACGAGCCAAAGCATGGTTGCCTGATGTGCAAATTGTGCGAGATTACGCAGAATTATTAACTGATGAGATCGATCTGGTGGTGATTACTACGCCAAATCAAACCCATTATACTATGGTGAAACAAGCTATTTTAGCGAAAAAAAATGTGTTGGTAGAAAAGCCGTTAGTGGCAACTGCACAACAAGCGTTAGAGTTAAGCGAGTTAGCTAAACAACATAATATTACTTTGTATGTTTATCAAAACCGCCGTTGGGATAGTCATATCGCTACCGCAAAAGAAATTTTACAAAAAGGGTTAATCGGTGAACCCGTGGATTGTGAAATCCGTATGGAACGTTATGCTAAAAGTAAAAATCCGAAACAATGGAAAGAAACGGGCGAACAAGGCACAGGCTTGATGTATGATTTAGGTGTACATTTAATTGATCAGGCGGTGTATTTATTTGGCAAACCACAAGCGGTATTTGCGGATATTCGTTCGCAGCATGAAGATTCGGTGGTGGATGATAATTTTGATGTGCATTTATATTATGCTAACGGTTTAAAAGTATCGCTGATTGCGAGTAAATATGTTCGAGAAACTAACGCACAATTCGCCTTGCACGGTAAACTAGGTTCTTACCTTAAGGCGAAAGCCGATCAGCAAGAAAATCTGTTAATCAACGGTATTGTTCCCGTGGGGAATTGGAATGCTGAGAGTGAAGAATCGTGGGGTATTTTACATACTGAACAAGATAACCAAGTTGTACGTTATGCTTATCCAAATGTAGCAACCAGTTATCGAGCGTTATTTGATAATCTTTATGCAAATATTACGGAAAAAGCACCGCAGTTAGTCAGCCTAGAGCAGGTTATTTTGGTATTAAATATCATTGAAAAGGCATTTGAGAGTGCAAAACTTGATCAAAAAATAGCAATTTAATTGAGAAATTGATCGAATTATGGCGTTTATTTGCTCAACTGTAAAAATAAATTTCTTTAAAATTGCATTTAAAATCAATAATCTTTACGTTCGCTTTACAATTTTGTGATTTACAGAGAAAAGATTTTCCTTATAATTCAACTCATATCTTACAGGTGTGGGGACACTTTATGTAGGGTATGTTTAGGATACTAAGGGATTTGTTATTCTCTTATTGGAAAGCAATTAAAGTTAAAAATGCGATGAAAAATATTACAATTTCTCATTGCATTTTTTTTGCTCGTTATATTTTCTCAGCGTGTTAAATTCACCGCACCTTGATAACCTAATTGTCGCCAAGCCTCATAAACAGCTACGGCTACAGAGTTTGATAAATTCATACTACGACTGTTTTCCGCCATAGGAATACGAATTTTTTGTTCCATTGGCATATTGTTTAAAATTGACATTGGAATTCCCCTTGTTTCTGGTCCGAACATCAAATAATCACCTAATTCAAACCGCACTTCACTGTGTGCAGGGCTTCCTTTGGTCGTCATTGCAAATAATCGTTTAGGTTGCTCCGTTTGCAAAAATTGTTCAAAGGTTTTATGTTTTTTGATTTCGGCGAATTCATGATAATCTAATCCAGAACGACGTAATCTTTTATCGTCCCAAGTAAAACCAAGCGGTTCAATTAAATGTAAACGGAAACCAGTGTTGGCACATAAACGAATGATGTTACCTGTATTTTGTGGAATTTCTGGTTCATATAAAACAATATCTAACATAATAATTCTCAGTTTAGAAATAATGGCAAATTGTACCGCAGTTTAGAGGAAAAATCTTATGAAAAAAAATGATCAGTTTTTAACGTCTATTTGGTTATTTTTGAATGTTTTTTGGCAACGTTTTCAACAAAATAAACTGACCCAAGCAGCAGGGTCACTCACTTATAGCACCACTTTAGCCATTGTACCGTTAGTCATGGTGATATTTGCTATTTTTTCTGCTTTTCCGATGTTTAATGAAATGACGGATTCATTAAAGCAATTTATTTTTACTAATTTTGCCCCCTCTGCGAGTGATGTTGTAGGACAGTATATTGATGAATTTGTTAATAATTCCAAACAGATGAGTGCGGTAGGGGTGGTTAGTTTAATTGTGGTGGCATTAATGTTAATCAAGTCTATTGATCAAACCCTTAATGATATTTGGCGAGCCAAGAATCGTAGTCTGGTGTTTTCTTTCGCTATTTATTGGACGATCTTAACTCTTGGACCCATTTTTATTGGTGCAAGTATTGCTATTTCTAGCTATATTGCTTCCTTTAAATTATTTAATGACGGGATTAATTTGCCTTTTGGCTTAAAATTATTGGCGTTTGTCCCCTTTTTGTTAACTTGGTTAAGTTTTTCACTGATTTATTTATTGGTGCCTAATCAAAAAGTGTATTGGCAACACGCCGCCGCAGGAGCGTTAATTGCTGCCGTATTTTTTACTTTGGGCAAACAAGCCTTTGCTTGGTATATTACCACTTTCCCTTCTTATCAGTTAATTTATGGGGCAATGGCAACCTTACCGATCATGCTATTATGGATGTGGTTAAGCTGGACATTTATTTTATTGGGGGCTCAATTAGCAGCGGTATTAGATGATATTCGGTTGATTAAATCAGGCGAATTGAATTTACACGAAATTAGCCAAAAAATTAAGGAAAAACAAGCATGATTGGATTGATTCAACGAGTGAGCCAAGCCAAAGTCGAAGTGGATAACCAAATTGTCGGAGAGATTGGCAACGGATTATTAGTATTACTTGGGGTAGAAAAACAAGATAATCAGAGCAAAGCCGACAAATTAGTGGAAAAAGTGCTGAATTATCGAGTGTTTACGGACGCTGACGGTAAAATGAATTTAAATGTTCAACAAGCTGGTGGAGAATTATTAGTGGTATCACAATTTACCCTTGTTGCAGATACTCAAAAAGGGTTGCGTCCTAGTTTTTCTAAAGGAGCAACACCAGAAATGGCAGATGAATTATATCAATATTTTGTTAAAAAGTGCGGTGAAAAAATTCAAGTTTCTACGGGGCAATTTGCAGCAGATATGCAAGTCAGCTTAACCAATGATGGACCTGTCACTTTTTGGTTGAATGTGTAATTAAAATTAGTTTTTGCAACAAGCTGAAAGTCGGTTATACTTAGTACCTACTTTTATTTATTTTCATTTGAGAACAATATGGAAGAATTTATGCCTTTGGCAGCTCAATTTGCCAAAAACCATACCTTGTTAGTGGTTGCTTGGGTCGCTGTTTTTATAGCAACCATTTATGTATTCGTCAAATCTGCTTTAAGTAAAGTGAAATTAGTCAATAATTCACAAGCTGTTGCGTTAATCAATAATAAAGATGCAGTGGTGATTGATTTACGCAGTATTGATGAATTTAAACGTGGTCATATCATTAATAGCAAACAATTTTTGCCAACTGATATTAAAAAACATAATTTAGGCAAAATAGAACAACATAAAGAAATGCCGATCATTTTAGTTTGTGCTACAGGTGCCGTTGCCAATACTTCTGCGGAGATCTTGTCTAAACAAGGCTTTGTTGAAGTATATGTATTACAAGAAGGCATTGCTGGTTGGAATGCTGCCAATTTACCATTAGTGAAATAAGGATTTTATATGACTGAAGAAACTCAAAACCCAGTTCAACAACCGTCAGAACAAGCTCAACCTGAAGCTGTTTTTCAAATTCAACGTATTTATGTAAAAGATGTGTCTTTTGAAGCACCGAATTTACCACAAATTTTCCACCAAGAATGGAAACCAAATTTAAGCTTTGATTTAAGCACTGAAGCTAAACAATTAGGTGATGATTTATATGAAGTAGTGTTAAACATTTCTGCTGAAACCACCTTAGAAGACAGCAAAGAAGTGGCATTTATTTGTGAAGTCAAACAAGCAGGTGTATTTAGTATCAGCGGTTTAGAAGATATGCAAATGGCACATTGTTTAACTTCACAATGCCCGAATATGCTGTTCCCTTATGCTCGTGAATTAATTTCTAGCTTAGTGAATCGTGGTACATTCCCTGCATTAAATCTTGCTCCAGTAAATTTTGATGCGTTGTTTATGGAACATTTACGTCGCATTGAGCAGGAAGAACAACAATCTGAACAACCAACTGCTCATTAATTATTGTTAATGAATTAAAGGTTGTTTTAGTCGAATATATCAACCAAAACAACCGCTGTTCCGAATGAGCATCTCTGTTTGAGATGCTTTTTTCTAAGGATTTGTATATGACCATTCAAACTCCGATTAGCGTATTGGGAGCGGGTTCCTACGGTACATCTTTAGCGATTGCCTTTTCTCGCAATGATTTCCCTACTTATCTGTGGGGACATAATGTTGAGCATTGCCGCCAGTTGGAAAAAGAACGACAAAATGCTCGTTTTTTACCAAATATTATGTTTCCATCCGCATTACATATAGAAGAAGATCTTGAAACTGCGGTGCAAAAATCACGAGATTTATTAATTGTTGTACCTAGTCATGTTTTTGCCGATGTGATTGACCAAATTAAACCGTATTTACGTCCAGATAGCCGTATTGCGTGGGCGACCAAAGGTTTAGAGCGAGATACAGGTCGCTTACTACAAACGGTTATTCAAGAAAAATTAGGTAATCATTATCCTTTAGCAATTTTATCTGGACCAACTTTTGCCAAGGAACTCGCCGCTGGTTTACCGACTGCAATTTCGTTAGCCGCTAATGATCAGCAATTCGCCGTTGAACTGCAAAATCGTATTCATTGTAGTAAACATTTTCGTGTCTATTTAAATCAAGACATGATTGGGGTACAACTGGGCGGTGCAATTAAAAATGTTATTGCGATTGCCGCAGGTATTTCAGATGGCATCGGATTTGGTGCAAATGCCCGTACCGCCTTGATTACTCGTGGTATTGCGGAAATCAGTCGTTTAGGCGTATCATTGGGAGCGAACCCCAATACGTTTATGGGAATGTCTGGCTTAGGCGATTTAGTGTTAACCTGTACTGACAACCAATCTAGGAATCGTCGCTTTGGTTTAATGTTAGGGCAAGGTGTTTCAGCAGAACAAGCAATGAATGAAATTGGTCAAGTAGTTGAGGGTTATTACAATACTAAAGAGGCGGTATTATTAGCCGCAAGACAAGGTGTTGAAATGCCGATTACTGAACAAATGTACCAAGTATTATTTCATCATAAAAACGCCAAAGATGCCGCTATGGCATTATTAAGTCGTGAGAAGAAAGAAGAATAAGGAGTAATTTATGTTAAATGATGTATGGCATAAAATTCGTGATGAAGCGAAAGAATTAGTCGATCACGAGCCTATGTTAGCCAGTTTCTTTCATTCTACGATTTTAAAGCATAAAAATTTAGGCAGTGTATTAAGCTATATTCTTGCTAATAAATTAGCTACTGCCAATATGCCTGCGATTACTTTACGTGAGATCATTGAAGAAGTTTATCAATCTCAACCAAGTATTATTGAAAGTGCCGCCTGTGATATTAACGCTGTGCGTCAACGTGACCCTGCGGTAGCATTGTTATCCACACCGTTGCTTTATCTGAAAGGTTTTCACGCCATTCAAAGTTACCGCATTACTCATTATTTATGGAAAAATAACCGTCGTTCACTTGCCATTTATTTACAAAATCAAATTTCAGTCGCTTTTGATGTGGATATTCACCCTGCGGCAAAAATTGGCTGTGGCATTATGTTTGACCATGCAACAGGTATTGTAGTGGGTGAAACGGCAGTGATTGAAAATGACGTATCTATTTTACAAGGTGTTACCTTAGGTGGTACAGGGAAAGAATCAGGCGACCGCCACCCAAAAATCCGTGAGGGTGTAATGATTGGTGCGGGTGCCAAAATTCTTGGCAATATTGAAGTGGGTAAATACGCCAAAATCGGTGCCAATTCCGTGGTATTACAGCCTGTGCCAGAATATGCCACTGCTGCTGGCGTTCCAGCTCGGATTATCGGTAAAGATAAAGATGCCAAACCAGCCTTTGATATGAATCAGTATTTTATTGATGATGCGGAAATGCTGAATATTTAATGGGCTTTTTGCTGAAATGTGTTTCTACCTGATTAACACCAAGTAGAAACACATGATCTTTAAAAAATCATCACAATTTCTATAAATATCCCAAAACTCCCATAAAAAGCACCGCACTTTTTGCTATAATCTCGCTAAACATTTCTAATCTCAATGAGTTTTTTATGCAGAATTTTGAAAATCACACCCCCATGATGAAACAATATTTAACCATTAAAGCAGAAAATCCCGATATTTTGTTGTTTTATCGCATGGGCGATTTTTATGAGTTGTTTTATGATGATGCTAAAAAAGCGTCAAGCCTGTTAGATATTTCACTGACGAAACGGGGAGCATCTGCGGGGGAGCCGATTCCTATGGCAGGCGTGCCATATCATGCGGTAGAGGGCTATTTAGCAAAATTAGTACAGTTGGGCGAGAGCGTGGCGATTTGTGAACAAATTGGCGATCCTGCCACCAGTAAAGGTCCTGTTGAGCGGAAAATTGTACGCATCGTCACACCCGGTACGGTGAGTGATGAAAATCTGTTACCTGAACGCTTAGATAATCTGATTGTTGCGGTTTATCAAGAAAAAGCAAAATTTGGTTTAGCCAGTATTGATATGAGTTCAGGGCGTTTTCAAATTAGCGAACCTGAAAATAAAGAAACCTTAAAAGCCGAATTACAACGTTTAGTGCCTGCCGAATTATTGTATTGCGAAGATTTTGTCGAAATGGATATGTTTGCCAACAGCAAAGGCTTACGCCGTCGTCCTATTTGGGAATTTGAATTAGGCACAGCCATACAGTTGCTTAATCGTCAATTCGGTACACAAAATCTCACTGCTTTTGGGGTAGAAAAAGCGATTCTCGGTTTGTGTGCCGCAGGCTGTTTAATTCAATATGTCAGGGATACCCAACGTACTGCATTACCCCATATTCAAAGTATCAGTTTAATCCAGAATAATGAGAATATTCAATTAGATGCCGCCACTAGACGCAATCTTGAATTGACTCAAAATTTAACTGGCGGGAGCGAAAATACCTTGTCGGCGGTGTTGGATAAATGTGTTACACCCATGGGGAGCCGTTTATTAAAACGTTGGTTACATCAACCCATTCGTCAAGTGGAAAAGTTACGTTCACGTCACAGCTATATTGCGGAAATCTTGCAATTTGATTTAGTTGATCAACTACAACCCTTGTTGCAACAAGTGGGTGATATGGAACGGATTTTAGCTCGAGTTGCGCTACGCACCGCTCGCCCAAGAGATTTTTCTCGTTTACGTTTGGCGTTGGCACAATTACCTGAAATTAATCAAATTCTCAAAATTTCGCCAAAATTCACCGCACTTTCCTTATCAATTAGCGAATTTCCACGCATTTTAGATTTGCTGGAACGGGCGATTATTGATAATCCGCCTCTGTTAATCCGTGACGGTGGCGTAATCGCGGAAGGCTACAATTCTGAATTAGACGAATGGCGAAGTTTAGCCCAAGGGGCAACCCAATATTTAGAAGATTTAGAACGCCGTGAACGAGAAACCACAGGGATTGATACCTTGAAAGTCGGATTTAATGCGGTACATGGTTACTACATTCAAATTAGCCAAGGGCAAGCTCACAAAGCACCGATTCACTATGTTCGCCGTCAAACCTTAAAAAATGCCGAACGTTATATTATTCCTGAATTAAAAACGTACGAAGATAAAGTCCTGAAAGCCAAAGGGGCAAGTTTGGCGTTAGAAAAGCAGCTTTATGATGAAATTTTTGAGCAAATTCTACCGCACTTAGGTGATCTACAATTAGCCAGTCTTACCCTTGCCGAGTTAGATGTATTGGTTAATTTGAGCGAACGGGCAGAAACGTTAAATTATGTGCAACCAGAATTTAGCGATGAAATTGGGGTAAAAATTGAAAATGGTCGCCACCCTGTGGTGGAACAAGTATTGAAAGACCCTTTTATTGCCAACCCTGTGGAACTCAATCAACAGCGTCATTTATTGATTATCACGGGACCAAATATGGGCGGTAAAAGTACCTATATGCGACAAACCGCATTGATTACCTTAATGGCATATATCGGTAGTTTCGTCCCCGCAGAACGAGCAGTGATTGGTCCTATTGATCGTATTTTCACCCGTATTGGGGCAAGTGACGACTTGGCATCGGGACGATCCACTTTTATGGTAGAAATGACCGAAATGGCAAATATCCTCCATCAAGCCACCGCACAAAGTTTAGTCTTGATTGATGAAATAGGACGTGGCACATCTACCTATGACGGTTTATCACTGGCGTGGGCTTGTGCCGAATGGTTAGCTAAAAAAATCAGAAGTCTTACCCTATTTGCTACCCATTATTTTGAACTCACTGCCATGCCAGAACAGATTGCTGGCACAATGAATGTGCATTTAGATGCCCTAGAACATAATAACAGCATTGCTTTTATGCACAGCGTACAAGACGGTGCTGCCAGTAAAAGTTATGGTTTAGCCGTGGCAGCTTTAGCGGGTGTGCCACAAAATGTGATTAAGCTGGCAAAACAAAAATTAACTCAGCTTGAGAAATTATCAAGCAAAAGTGCGGTAAAAAAATCTGACATTTTATCTCTGCAGGCAGAGTTACCTTTATTAAATGAAGATGAAACTAAAAACGAAGTGTTAGAGATGTTAGAAAAACTCGATCCAGATGAGTTAAGCCCAAAACAGGCGTTGGGTTATTTGTATCAGTTGAAGAAGATGTTGAATTGAAGATCAGAACAACAGGATTATTTACATAATAGGAAGTCTTTTACACCGTTCATGAATCCATGTACAATAACGCCCGATTTATTTTTGAGATTTCATTTTATAGGAGAGAATAATGAAATTACTTCGCCCTTTAGTGGCTATGATTTTATCAGCTGTTGTCGTAATGCAAGTGAGTGCTAAAACGACTCGGCAAACACACCCAGTCGCATTTACAACCAGTGAACAAAATGATGAAACTGGAAAAAAAATGCTTTTAAAACTGTTCTCACAATCTGTTGCACTGCAATATACGGGGGCTAATCCAAGCGTGAATTCAGAGAAACAGTCGATTATAGAATTTAAATATCATCTGAAAAATATTGGTCAAAAACCAATTAAAACAGTGCATTGGGTATCACAATTTACGAACAACGGACAGGTTTTATTAAACTTGGACGCTCCAGTTAATTTTAATAAAAAAGGCTTGCGAGCAGGTCAAGAAATTGATTTGGCGTTTCCTGTTATTACAGCACAATTACCACCAGCCTTTATACAAGCCGCCAAAGAAGGATCTAAACACATAAACCTTTCTAATATTGCGATGAAGATTATTTATACTGATGGAACAAAATTAGTGATAAATAACGATTAGGCTTGGACAAGATAAACATCAAACCGATGATTCTTAGTTGTGCGGCTAAAGTGCGGTGCTTTTTCAGCCAGAAATCCAGCGTAATCGGGGCGTTTGACTACCACTCGTTTCTGAGCAAGTTTTAGGGCGGTGGTTAGCAAAAGATCGGCATCTAAATCAGCACCGACAAGCTGTTGGAAAAATCGCATTTCTTTTTTGACTAAGGCGGATTTTTGTTTATGTGGATACATCGGATCAAGATAAACCACATCAGCAAAATCTGTCATGGGATCAAGTTGATCAATCGTAGAGATAGGCAGTAATTGCAAATTCTGCTGTAACATACTGCCAATTTCAGCATCAAGATAAGCTCGGCGTAAACCATCTTGTAGTAATAAACGCACGACTGGGTGGCGTTCCACTAAACGAACTTGACAACCAATACTGGCTAAGACAAAGGCATCTCGCCCCAATCCTGCTGTGGCATCAATGACTGTCGGTAATTCATTGCCTTTTATGCCAATCGCTTTGGCAACCGCTTCACCTCGTCCACCACCAAATTTACGGCGGTGAGCCATTACTCCCCCAATAAAATCCACAAAAACCGCTCCCTGTTTAGGTTCGTCTAATTTGCGTAATTCTAACCGAATTTCATCGCCAACTTGGGTTTGTACTAAGGCTAACGGGCTGTTAGGATTGTGAATTAACCCTTGATCAGCACAAAGTGCGGTGAAAAAATCCTGATTTTCAGTTTCACAAATTAGTTGAATCATATCAAACCCTGCGCTCTTTCTAAATCTACAATAGATTTAGGTTCTTGATGAATAATAATATCCGCATTCGGAAATACGGTTAGGATTTTTTCTTCCAACTCATCGGTAATTTGATGAGCTTGGAATAAAGTTAAACTATCAGGTAATTCCAAATGCAGTTGAATGAAGCGTACTGCTCCCGCACGGCGAGTACAAATGCTATGAATACCAATAATATTGCGATGTTGTTCTGCCATGCGTTTGATTTGATCGATTTCTTCTGGTGGCAAGGCTTTGTCTAATAACACCTGCAACGCTTCCCATGCCATTTTAAAGGCGTTATAGGCAATATAAAGTGCAATTCCAATGGCAAAAATGGCATCAGTATAAATAAACCCATACATATTCAACAACATTGCAATTAAAATTGCTACGTTCATTAATAAGTCCGTTTGATAATGCAAACAGTCCGCTTGAATAGCGGGGCTTTCGGTCAGTTTAATCACTTTTTTCTGATAACCCACTAATGCAGCGGTAAAAGCAATTGAGATAATACTGACGCAAATCCCCAGTTGCGAATTGTCGATAATTTGCGGATTGGTTAATTTATGTGTACCTTGTAAAAGTAAGAATACCGCTGATCCTGCAATAAACGCACTTTGTGCTAAGGCAGCCAATGATTCGGCTTTGCCGTGACCAAATGCGTGATTATGATCAGGTGGTAACAAGGCAAAACGCAACACCAAAATGCTGGTAATGGAGGCAAATAAATCCACCACAGAATCCGTCATCGCCGCTAAAATTGCAATCGATCCCGTTTGCCACCAAGCAAAGGCTTTAATTAGAATTAGCACGCTGGCGACAACAATCGCAAGCTGGCTGGCTCGTTTAACAAATTGTGTGTAATTTTTTTCCATCTTACTTTCTCACTAACAATACACCTGCTTCTACATGCTCGGTGTAAGGGAATTGATCAAACAATGCGGCACGTTCAATACGGTGTGTTTGGCATAAAGTTTGTAAATTGCTGCATAAGGTATGAGGATTGCAAGAAATATACAAAATCCGATCATAATGTTGCACCAGCTGCACGGTATCCGCATCAAGCCCTGCCCGTGGTGGATCAACAAAAATGGTATTACACTGATAGGCTTTTAGGTCAATCCCTTTCAAACGTTTAAATTCACGTACCCCATTCATCGCTTGGGTAAATTCTTCCGCTGACATACGAATAATTTGCAAATTATCAATATTGTTTGCCACAATATTAAACTGGGCAGCATTCACTGACGGTTTAGCGATTTCGGTTGCCAATACTTTACGGAAATTTTGTGCTAATGCCACTGAAAAATTACCGTTACCACAATAGAGTTCAAGCAAATCCCCTTGGCTGTTTTGTGTACAATCAATCGCCCATTGCAACATTTGACAATTCACCATCGCATTGGGCTGGGTAAAGCTATTTTCTACTTGGCGATAGACATAATTTTTACCGTTAATCGGTAATATTTCATCTACATAATCCCGATCTAAACAAATTTTTTGTTTAGCCGCACGTCCAATAATTTGGACAGAAAACCCTTTATTTTCTAACCGCACTTTTAATTGTTTGGCAGCGGCAACCCAATCATCATCAAGGTTTTTGTGATACAACAAGCTCACAATAATCTGCTCACTCAATGTAGTTAAATAATCAATTTGAAATAATCGATGCCGCAGAATATCTTGTTCTTTTAACAACGGCAATAGGCTTAACATCATGCGATTAATTAATGCACTGGCAATAGGCAACTGATCGACTCGATAACGCCGTTTAGTTTTTTGATCAAACATAATATGGTAAAGATCATCTTGCTCATGCCACACCCGAAATTCAGCACGCATACGAAAATGTTGTATAGGCGAAGCAAACACGCTCAATGCTGGTGCATCAAAAGGTGCTAAAAGTGCGGTCAATTTTTTGCTTTTTTTAGCGAGAAGATCATCGTATTGTTGCTTATTCATACTTATAAAAATGTGCCTAACAAGTTAAATTCTAATTGTATTTATACGGTTGCCTGAAACCCATACACCAAAAACGTCTGTAAGCTATCGCCCATATTGGCGATATTGGGATAACGTCCCCATTGTTTAAAATGGTGTTTTTCAAAAAGATGACGGCTGGCGTGATTTTCTTCAATCACATAAGCCATTAGGGTATTTATACCGCAATTAGACATTTGATTTTGCATAAATTGCAAGGCTTGACTGCCGTAACCTTTGCCCCTTGCCTGTTGATCTAAATATAAACTGATTTCCACCGTTTGGTCGAAAGCGGCACGTTTATAGAAAGGAGAAAAACTAAACCAGCCCAAAATTCTTTCATTTTGTACCGCACTTTCAGTCACATTTTCAACCATGACCCACAATGGGTGTGTTTGATTATTAAAATGCTCTTCAAACCACGGACGGCGTTGTTGCTCGGTCACGGGGGTAAGATCAGCTGTGATACGGCGAGTAGGGATTGCTTGATTATAGATCTCAATAATGGCTTGCAGATCTTGTGGTTGGGCAGTTCTAATATTCATATTTTTAGATAAAAATGGCACAACATGTTGTGCCATTTGATTGACGGTTAAAAAATTAAAGATAGCGTTTGCTGATGACTTTTAAGTTATCATCTAATTCATACACTAATGGCTGACCCGTTGGGATTTCTAAATCCATAATGTCTGCATCAGAAATGCCTTCAATATGTTTTGCCAAGGCACGTAATGAGTTACCGTGAGCAGTTACTAATACACGTTGACCTGATAATAAAGCAGGTGCGATTTGATCTTCCCAGAATGGAAGTACACGCTCTAAAGTTACTTTTAAGTTTTCACCATCTGGTACCACGTCTGCTGGTAAATGAGCATAACGGCGGTCATTATGGGCTGAATTAGGATCTTTCGGATCTAATAATGGTGGTAATGTGTCGTAAGAACGACGCCAAATGTGAACTTGTTCATCACCATATTTTTCCGCAGTGGCTTTTTTATCTAAACCTTGTAATTCGCCGTAGTGACGTTCATTCAAACGCCAGTTTTTGACTTGTGGAATCCAAAGTTGACCAGCTTCTTCTAACACGATGTTACAAGTTTTGATCGCACGGGTTAATACCGAAGTAAATGCAATATCAAATTCAAAACCAGCTGCTTTTAATTTTTGCCCTGCTGATTTTGCTTCTTCAATACCACGTTCGGTTAAATTAACATCACGCCAACCGGTAAATAAATTTTTTGCGTTCCATTCACTGAAACCGTGACGAATAAAGACTAATTGCATAGGGATCTCCTAGTTGATAAAAATAAATAAAATAACATCATACTTTATAGCAAAAATTTGCAAAATTTGAAAGTGAAAAGCCATGGTTTCCTGATCTTTCTCAAAAATAATGGTATATTTAGCAAGAAATTTGATTATGTTAGCGAAAAATCGGAAAAAACATGTTGCTTTGTTCATTATTTAAAAAATTGCCAAAATTGACCGCACTTTTTAGTATGGGGTTATTGGTTTCTCTTTCTAGCCAAGGTGCTGATTTGAACCAAATTAAAACCCAAATCAAACAGCAAGAACAGAAAATTGCACAACGCAAACAAGAGCAAAATAAACTGCAATCTGCATTAGAAACCCAAGAAAATAAAATTAATAATGTGGTTGGCACCTTGCGAGAAACAGAAACCAGTTTAAAAGAAACGCAAAAAATTATTGCGGAAACTAATCGTCAAATAAAATCCCTTGAACAACAGCAAAAAAAACAAAAAGCGAAATTAGCCAAGCAGTTAGATGCTATTTATCGTTCTGGTAATCCAAATTCAGTGGTGGAACATTTATTGTCCGACGATGCTAAAAATAACGATCGAATGATGATCTATGCGAAACACATGAATCAATCTCGGTTAGCTTTGTTAAATGAACTGAAAGCGACACAACAACAATTAGAGCAACAAAAAGCCTATTTGTCGGGTCAGCAACAGGAGCAAAAAACGCAATTATCGGAACAGAAAAAACAGCAGCAAGAATTACAAAAAGCCAAACATGAACGGCAAAGCACCTTAAATCAGTTAAACAAAACCTTAGCACAAGAACAAAATAAATTAGATAGCTTGAAAGCCAATGAACAAGCCTTACAAAATGAGATTAAACGTGCGGAACAAGCAGCGGTAGTGCAAGAAAAGAAAGAACGTGAACAGTTAGCTCAGAAAAAACAAGACGAAGAAAAACGTACCAATAAGGTTTATCAACCGACTGTTCAAGAACAACAATTAATCCGTTCTGGTGCAGGGTTAAATGGTAAATATGCCTATCCAGTTTCGGGTAAAGTGCTGCATCATTTTGGTTCGATCCAAGCTGGTGAAGTAAAATGGAAAGGGATAGTGATTTCTGCCAGTTCTGGCACAGGGGTAAAAGCCATTTCGGGCGGTCGGGTGATTTTATCTAATTGGCTGGCGGGTTATGGTCAAGTGGTGGTGATCGATCATGGTAAGGGTTATATGTCATTGTATGGTTTTAATCAAGCGGTGTTTGTGAAAACTGGGGCGTTAGTGAACGCTGGACAAAAAATAGCTGAAGTTGGCAACAGTGGCGGGCAATCTCGTTCAGGGTTATATTTTGAAATTCGCCGTCAAGGTAATGCGGTGAATCCGTTAAATTGGTTGAGATAGAAAGCCATGGCGTGGAAAAATTTTTTGTTTTTAAGCACCGCACTTTGGGCTGGTTTAACTCAAGCTCAACCAGCAAAGCTCGCCATTGTAATTGACGATGTTGGTTATCATCAAAAAGAAGATGCCGCCGTTTTTGCGATGCCAAGGCAGATTTCGGTGGCTATTATTCCTGCCGCACCCTATGCTCGCCAACGTAATCAACAAGCACGAGAGCAAGGGCGAGATGTGTTAATTCACATGCCGATGCAACCTAAATCTAAGATGAAAATTGAAGGGGGCGGATTGACGCTAGGTATGTCGCAAGATGAAGTAAGTCGGCGAGTACAAACGGCTAAGAGCATTGTTTCCGCTGCCATTGGTATGAATAATCACATGGGTAGTGCCGCAACCTCTGATCGAGCGTTAATGACATACTTAATGCAAGAACTTGCCGAGCAGCATTTATTCTTTTTAGATAGTCGAACTATCGGCAGTAGTGTGGCTGGTAATGTGGCGAAAGAACAAGGGGTAAAATCCTTAGATCGGCATATTTTTCTTGACGACAGTGATGCTCTTGCGGATGTACAACATCAATATCAACTGGCGATTCAACATGCCAGAAAACAGGGTACATCTATTGTGATTGGACATCCACGTAAAAATACCATTGCGGTATTGCAGGCTGGACTGGCGAATTTACCAACGGATATTCAATTAGTGAGTATGGGTAGTCTATGGCGTGATGAAAAAGTGATTCCACCAAAACCATTTATTTTATTGTTTAGTGATTTGCCCGCCCCAACCAATGTTGCACCTTACACACCTGTTCCGATGTTGCGTGGTGTGCCTGAATAATCAATATAAAAAAATCTGCTCTAAATATCCTAATATTAAGAGCAGATAGTTACTTACTTAACCAAAATCTGTCTATTGTCCTAACCAAACCACCATAACTTTGTCGCTGCCATGTTCTCGACTAAAGGCAAAATATTTATCATTTTGCACCGCAGTTTGTATGCCAGCCCCAATCGCTGGGTGTTGTTGACGAAATTGAGCGAGTTTTTGCCAATGTTGCATAAGTTGCTGTTTGGCTACATTTTCCTTGAGATCTTGCCAGTTCATATCTGATCGGGTACCTTGCATTGGATCGGAACCCGTTGCCCCAAATTCTCGTCCGCTTTCGTCACCATAATAAATTTGTACAGCACCAGGGGCGAGTAATAATAAATTGGCGGCGGTTTTTTGTTTATCGATATTTTCGCTACTGTCTGAATGGAAAAATAAACGGGTATCGTGTGATGATAAATAACTCAATACATTAAAATCTTTCAGCTTATTATTCATTTCAGTGTAAATCGGTGCAATATTGGCAAAGCAATCTAAGCTGTTTTTGGCTTGATCTTGAAAGTCAAAATTAATCATGGCATCAAAGCCATTAGCATAATAATCACTTTTAAACACACCATGTCCCCAAGCCTCGCCTACCATGAAGAAAGGTTGGTTAAAACTCGCTTTTGGGTGGGCTTTTTGCCATTGAGTTAAGGCTTGTTGAGTAGATTGTTTGAGCTGTAACCAAGTGGATTTTTCCACATGTTTAGCGGTATCGACTCGGAAACCGTCCACGCCATATTTCACCACCCAATCGGAAAGCCAATGAATTAAATAATCTCGCACTTTGGCATTCGGCATAAATTGCGCTTGCGTGTCGGTTTTTTGTTGATAAAAGTTCGGTAAATGCACCGCACTTTCGCTTTCGGTTTTGAGATCAGGCAGCGAAGCCAACGACATTCTGAGATCATCATATTTCGGGGTATCATAATCGCCAATATCGGTTCTCACCCAATCTTTGCCCCACCATTTCGCCCAAGCGGTTTTATCGGAGAAATTAATATAGTCATTAAAACTATGCCAATTTTGCCCTGCTTTTGGTCGCCAATTTGTCCAATTCTCGCCAAGGGTTTGTTGAATTTCCGTGTCTTTTAAATACAAGCTACCAAAACCAAATTGCTGCATATCAGCAAGCGTGGCGTAACCCGTGTGATTCATCACCACATCAAATAATACGCGAATTCCCCGCTGATGAGCTTGTTCAATCAGGTTTTTAAGATCGGCTTCCGTTCCCATATTCGCATCGACTTTGGTCCAGTCTTGATGATAATAGCCATGATAGGCGTAGTGAGGAAAATCACCTTTTTCACCGCCACCCACCCAGCCGTGCATTTGTTCTAGTGGTGAACTAATCCAGAGTGCGTTAATACCGAGCTGTTGCAGATAATCCAATTTTTCTGTTAAGCCTTTAAGATCACCGCCATGAAAAGTGGCAATTTCCTGCATACCGTCTTTTTGTCTGCCGTAGCTGTTGTCATTGCTTGGATCGCCGTTATAAAAACGGTCGGTAAGCACAAAATACACCGTGGCATTTTTCCAATCAAAAACAGCCGAATTTTGCACCGCACTTTTTTCCAGTAATAGCAATCCATTGGCATTTTTATCAGGCTGAATACTAATTTTGCCATTTTTGACTACAGCGGTTTGCCCTGAATAAAAATCTCGTACGGTTTCACCGTCAGCAAAGGTAGTAGAAACATCAATTTCAACGTTCTCCCCTTGCCACGCAGGACAGGTTTTGGCGAGAGTTTCCGTGCTTTCTTTGGGTTGTTCAAGGCTTAAACGTAACGTTGGCGTGCCACTACGCAAATCAATTTGAGCAGTATAATTGCCTGTTTTGAATACACGTAACGGCAATGCGTCACCAGAACAAGCCACCAATGAAATTTCTTGGTTTAATTTCACCGCACTTCCTACATTTTGTGGCATAAAACATTGATTATCCCATTCAAATTTTAACGGATAATTGCCTTTTGCCAGCTCGGCTTGAGCCACCCATAAGTGCGGTGTATTTTCAGTGAATTTTTGAAAATGGGGATGTTGGATTGTTACCGCTAAGGTTGGTGAGGCAAATAAAGCGAGCCATAATAATTTTTTGTTTTTCATTGATGAAACTCCATCTTGTTCCATGTAGGGGCGTATTGCATACGCCCTGATAAGATCGAGCGTAAGGGCGTATGCAATACGCCCCTACAGTGTGTTAAGGTTTTTAACCTTTCACCCCACCCGCCGTTAAACCACCGACTAACCAGCGTTGTGCGAGTAAAAATACCACGGTAATTGGAATGGCGGATAATACCGCTGCGGCGGCGAAATCACCCCATAGATAATTTTGTGCATACAGATATTGTTGCATACCCACCGCCAAGGTATAGCTATTCACATCACGCAACAACAATGAAGCCACTGGCACTTCAGTAATCGCAGCGATAAAGGAAAGAATAAATACCACCGCTAAGATTGGGACGGAAAGGGGTAATAAAATTAGGCGGAATGCCTGCCATGGCGTTGCACCGTCTAGTGCGGCGGCTTCTTCCAATGAGCCGTCAATGGTTTCAAAATAGCCTTTAATAGTCCAAACATGTAGGGCGATACCGCCGAGATAAGCGAAGATCACGCCAGCATGGGTATTTAATCCTAAAAATGGTACATATTGCCCTAAGCGGTCAAATAAGGCATATAACGCTACCAAGGAAAGCACCGCAGGGAACATTTGGAAAATCAACATCGCTTGTAAAATTGTCTTTTTGCCTTTGAATTTCATGCGAGCAAAAGCGTATGCACAGGTGGTAGAGAGCGTAACGATCCCCACTGATGTGATAAAAGCGACTTTAATTGAATTCCATAGCCATAATAATACGGGGAATGGTGGTGGCGTAATCGAACCATCAGGATTGACCACATCAAAACCAAGGGCTAATTTCCAGTGATCCCACGAAATTTCTTTTGGGATTAAATCCCCAATCGCCAAATTCCCTGGGCGTAAAGAAATGCCGATCACCATTAATAACGGGAACATAATTAAAGCGATAAACAGGATTAAAATTAAATGTGTACCCAATAAACGGTAACGAATTGATTTAGGTTGTACCATTGCCATAATTATTTCCCCCTAGTCCAATTTAAATTTAGTGGCTTTTAAGTTAAGCATGGCTAGACCGCCTACTAATAAGAAGATGATGGTGGCAATTGCCGCCGCTAAACCAAAGTCTTGTGAGCCACTACCCTCAAAGGCGATACGATAGGTGTAACTCACCAATAAATCGGTGTAACCTGCAGGTGTTGTGGTGCCGATCATATCTGGACGACCGTTGGTTAATAATTGAATTAATACGAAATTGTTAAAATTAAAGGCAAAAGACGCAATCATTAACGGGGTTAATGGTTTTAACAATAATGGAAAGGTGATTTTGCTAAAATTTTGCCAAGTTGACGCACCGTCCATCGCAGAGGCTTCGTATAAGTCTTGCGGAATGGCTTTGAGCAATCCCATGGCTAAAATCATCATATAAGGATAACCCAACCATGTATTGACAATTAAAATCATCGATTTGGCGAGTAATGGATCATTAAACCATTGCGGACTAATGCCAAACAAGTGATTTAAAATCAGATTGATTTCACCGAAACTTTGGTTAAATAATCCTTTGAACACCAGAATAGAAATAAAAGAAGGTACGGCGTAAGGTAAAATAAGCAGTAAGCGGTAGATTCCCTTGCCTTTCAACGGTTCCCATTGTACTAGGCAAGCTAACACCGTACCTAAAATCACGGTAAACACCACGGTTAATGCGGAGAATACCACTGTCCAAATAAAGATTTGTACGAACGGTTTTTGAATGCCCGCATCGGTAAAAATCTTCAAAAAATTCGCAAACCCGATGGTTACGGTAAAACCCGGTTCTAAGGTTTCGCTTAACCAGTTGCCTTGATCATCAATTTCCTGAAAGAATCCTGTATCATAATTAGGGCGATAAACTTTGCCTGTTTCGTTGTTACGTAAATCTTGCAAGCTATCATCATAGCTATAACGAGCTTTTTGTTCCGAGAATTGACGTAACGAACTCATGGTCACTTCATTGCCTGTGGGTAGGCTCACCACCATTTGTTGAAGTGCGGTGCGATTTTGGGTAATTATTCTAAGTGGTGCGACTTCGCCAGTGGGTGCTTGTTCTTGTTCCTGTACGGCGACATTGTGGTCGCTAAATTGAATATTATCGGAAACAAAAAACTGCCCCGTATTTTTATTTTCTAGGCTGAGTTTCCACTGATTATTCTCTTGTGGATAGAGTTTAAAGTCGTATTTATCGCCAGCAAAATAACGTTGATCTTGTAATACCGTTAACGCTCGCTCAAAGGCAAGTTGGTTGGTGCCACTGTAGTTAGTAAAGGCAATCGCAATAGTGGCAATTAATGGGAATAAAATAAAAATCGCCATGCCCATAATACCGGGGTAAACATACCGCCACGCATAGACTTTTTGACTACTAAAAATATATATACCTGAGGTGAGAATGACCAGTGTCAACATGGCAAACAAATATTCACCTTGCAAATACATCAGCACTACAAGATAGAAATCAATCAGTAAAACGATGCCGACTAAGAGCATTTTCAGCCATTTAAAACTAGATTGAGCATGAGTTATTTGTTGCATAGGAACACCTTAATTTAAAAAAACTTTGCTATATTGAAATAACCAATTAAATTCCCTCTCCCAATGGGAGAGGGGCGGGTGAGGATAAATTATTGTTGTTTTTGAATACGGCTATGTGCGTCATCTAATGCTTCTTTTACGCTTTGGCGTTGATTGACTGCATTAATAATTGCACTCCGTTCTGCATACCAGAAAGCACTCATTTGTGGAATATTTGGCATAATTTCGCCTTTTTGAGCATTTTCCATGGTTGCGGCAATCCGTGGATCTTTTGCTAATTCCGCTTGATAAGATTTTAATGCCACCGCACCTAAAGGTTTATCTTTATTCACCGCACTTAATCCGTCATCGGTTAACAGATAATTTTCTAAAAATTCTGTGGCTAAATCTTTATTTGGGCTTGCAGAGTTGACCCCAGCACTTAACACACCTACGAACGCTTTAGAGGGTTGACCATTTAAGGTTGGCAACACAGTTACGCCATAATTGATTTTGCTTTGTTCAATATTGCCCCAAGCCCAAGGTCCGTTAATGGTTAAGGCAGCTTGTCCTTTATTGAATGCAGCTTCAGCAATGGAGTAATCCATATCGGCATTAATCACTTTATTTTTCACCATATCCACCACGAATTGTAAGGCTTTTTGTGAACCAGCGTTATTGACCCCGATGTCATTGGCATCATATTTACCGTTGCTAAATTTAAAGGCGTAACCACCGTTTGATGCAACCACTGGCCAAGTGAAATATGGCTCAGATAAATTCCACATAATCGCGTTTTTGCCTTCCGCTTTAAGTTTTTTATCTAACGCTACAATATCTTCCCAAGATTTAGGAGCTTCTTTCACTAAATCTTTGTTATAAATTAAAGATAATGCTTCAATCGCTACTGGATACCCCACGATTTTACCGTTATAGCTTTCAGCATTCCATGCAAAATCTACAAATTTCTCTTTAAATTCTTTGCTTGGGTGAATTTCTGCTAATAAACCAGATTGTGCATAGCCACCGAAACGGTCATGCGCCCAGAAAATAATATCTGGACCATCACCTGTGGAAGCTACTTGTGAGAATTTTTCTTCTAATTTATCTGGATGTTCAACCAGTACAGACACTCCAGTATCTTTTTCAAATTTCTTACCCACTTCAGCTAGACCGTTATAGCCTTTATCGCCGTTAATCCAAATGACTAATTTACCTTCGGTCATTTTTGCCACTACAGAAGTTGATAACACTAAACCTGCCGCTGCAGTTAAAGCAAATTTAATCAGTTGATTTTTCATAGTTTTCTCCTAAAATATAAAGGTATATTAAATTGAGTATTCATTTCATTATTCACAATATCTCGTTTTTAACGCAATGAAATCCTGTTTTTACTGCGGTTAAGAATGACGATATTTCATTAATGATTCATCATTCCCCACTCTACGCCCCCCACTCCAAAAGTGTGATCTACTCCATAATTTAAACAGAAATATGACTGAGATCATAAAAATTTTTATCAAAAACGAGAACTAGATCACAAAATTCGTAAAAAAAACAAGGTAGATATTTTTTTTTGCAAAAAAGCAACTAATAATAACTCATACCAAAAAAATTCGTTATGGGATGATTTGCTTTTTTATAAAAGCATTCACTATATTGACCAAATCCAAGGGTATAGCGAAATCAAGCTGAAATTATATATGAGAGGTATCTATGTCTAATGTGTCACTACGCAACGTATGCAAATCTTACGGTGATGTTCATATATCCAAAGATATTAATTTAGAGATCCAAGAGGGTGAATTTGTGGTTTTTGTCGGACCGTCTGGTTGTGGAAAATCGACTTTATTACGCATGATTGCTGGATTAGAAGATATTACATCAGGTGATTTGTATATTGGTGAAAAACGCATGAATGATGTTGAACCGTCTAAACGTGGCATCGGTATGGTATTCCAATCCTATGCGTTGTACCCCCATCTTGATGTGGCTGAAAATATGTGTTTTGGTTTGAAATTAGCGGGTGTCAGTAAAGCCGATAGAATGCAGAAAGTCAATCAAGTGGCAGAAATTTTACAATTAGCCCATTTACTCGATCGCAAACCAAAAGCCTTATCAGGCGGACAACGTCAACGGGTGGCAATCGGTCGTACGTTAGTTTCTCAACCCGATGTATTTTTATTAGACGAACCCCTTTCTAACCTTGATGCTGCATTGCGGGTGCAAATGCGAGTAGAGCTTTCAAAATTACATAAACGCTTAAACCGTACCATGATTTATGTGACCCATGACCAAATTGAAGCCATGACCTTGGCGGATAAAATCGTGGTGTTAAAAGCGGGTGGTATTGCACAAGTAGGTAAACCATTGGAATTATATCATTATCCTGCCAACCGCTTTGTGGCTGGCTTTATTGGTTCGCCGAAAATGAATTTTCTCCCCGTACGAGTAACTGCGGTGGAAAAAGAACGAGTTCAGATTGAATTACCCGATGCCAATCATCATTGTTTTTGGATTCCCGTTTCAGGTGTCGGGGTAAAAGTAGGGGAAAGTTTATCACTCGGTATTCGCCCTGAACATTTAGTTCCATCTAATAAAGCACAGGTAACTTTACGGGGTAATGTGCAAGTGGTGGAATTGCTCGGTAATGAAACACAAGTGCATTTAGAGATTCCAGAAATTAAACAGCCGACCTTAGTTTATCGCCAAAATGACATTATGTTAGTCAACGAGGGTGAAACTATTGATATTGGTATTGTGCCAGAACGCTGTCATTTATTTAAAGAAGACGGCACAGCTTGCCAACGGTTGTTTAAGGAAATTGGGGTGTAAATGCTCTCAAAAGTGCGGTGAAAAATAGCTTAGAATTTTTCAACCGTGATATTAACCCATTTTTGATATTTAGGTATGAATATCATTAAAAATAGCAATAGGTTAAACCCATTGCATTATATAAATTAATCATTATTAATTAAGAGGCCAATATTATGAATAGTAAAAAAACTCTGCTTGCTTTAGCTGTAACAGGTGCTATTTTTTCATCTCAGGCTTTTGCCGTTGATTTCCATGGTTATGCCCGTTCTGGTATCGGTTGGACATCAGGCAGTGGCGAACAAACTGCATTTAGTGTCAATGGTAGTGGTACAAAATATCGTTTAGGTAACGAAGCGGAAACCTATGCGGAATTTAAATTAGGTCAAGAATTGTTTAAAGACGGCGACAAATCTATTTACTTAGATTCAAATGTAGCCTATTCCGTTAATCAACAAGTTGACTGGGAATCTACCAGCCCAGCATTGCGTGAAATTAACGTACAATTCAAAAACTTTGCTGACAGCTTACCTGGTGCCACATTATGGGCAGGTAAACGTTTCTATCAACGTCATGATGTTCACATGAATGACTTCTACTACTGGGATATTTCTGGTCCGGGTGCAGGGGTTGAAAATATTGATTTAGGTTTTGGTAAATTATCTTTGGCAGCAACACGTAATACTGAAGGAGAAGGGGCTTGGAAATGGTATGAAACCAAAAATAAAGTTGGTTTTAAACAAACTGGTACCAGACCTGATGGCACAATTTTAACTGAAGATGTCTATGATACTAAATGGGAATTAAAGAAAACCGCGGAAGTTTATAATGATGTATTTGATGTTCGTCTAGCCGATCTTAAAGTTAGTGAGAATGGTCGCTTAGAATTTGGTGTGGATTATGGTCGTGCTAGAACTAAAAATGGTACAACTTTAGATCCAAACGCCTCTAAAGACGGTTTTATGGCAACGGTTGAACATACGCAAGGTAACTTCTTCGGTGGCTTCAATAAATTCGTGGTACAATATGCCACAGATTCTATGACATCTTGGAACACTGGACATTCGCAAGGTGGTTCTGTAGAGAATAAAGGTAAAATGATTCGTGTACTCGATCATGGTGTGGTGCAATTAAGCGATAAAATTGAAACTATGTATGCCTTAATCTATGAAAAAACCGATTTAGATAACAATAAAGGTAAAACGTGGTATTCTGCGGGTATTCGTCCGATGTATAAATGGACTAAAACCATGAGTACTTTATTCGAATTAGGTTATGACCGCATTAAAGATCAAGCCACTGGTAAGAAAAATGACATGACCAAATTCACCCTTGCCCAACAATGGCAAGCAGGTGATAGCATTTGGGCAAGACCAGCCATTCGTGTGTTTGGTACTTATGCACACTGGAATGATAAATTTAACCAAAAAGATCGTACTGATGCTGGCTATAAAGCCAAAGACGGTGAATTTGTCATGGGTGTACAATTTGAGGCTTGGTGGTAATCCTAAGCTAAAACTTGGCTATCCGTTTATTGATGATCCTAAACGGATAGCCTTTCCCTTTGTTATTCATATTGTAAAGAGGTTAATATGAAAAAATCTTTATTTCTCACCGCACTTTTCGCCTGTTTTGCCTTGCCTGTTTCTGCTCAAACGGTTCATATTAATCCGCAAACTATGGCAAATTTGCCATGGCAAGATGTTACTTTTTCTAAAACCCTAACCACTGAATTATCCGAACAACAAAAGCAAGCCTTTACTACGTCTTTCGCTGGTACAGAAAGCCCTGTAGCCGCTTATCGTATTCCTGCTAATCAAGGTTCATTAAGCATTGAAATTACCAGCCCAGTTGCTGATAACAATGTTTTTATTCCAAGTGCGGTGATTTTAGACAGCAATTTTAATCTTGCGGCACAATATGATTCTTCGCACTTCCAATTTAAAGAAGAACGAGGTATGCAACCTAATCGCTTTACCGCAGAGTTAGACTTAACGCCAACGGCAAATCAGGATTATATTTATTTGTTAATCTATACCACAGCACAAGATTTAAGCACAACGACTACGGTGCCACACCCAGCGAAAGCCTATGCCAAAGCCACTGGCACTCAACCACCAGCGATTGATGATATTGTGGTTAAACATAGCCGTCATGGTGAAGTAGCCGTGAATGTGAGCAATGGCTCAGGTACAAGATTTATTGGATTATCCGATATTCTGCCAACCAGTAAAAAAACGACCAGTACAGCTGTTGGTACAACGGCAACCACTGCTGCAACGACAGCCACTGTCGCCAAAGCGAGCCAAGGGAATAAACAGGCGGTTACGACAGCCGTTGATAAAGATACTGAAGCGTATTTCAATCAAGCGGTAAGTAAAGCATTAAAAGCCAATGATATTAATAAAGCGATGAATTTGGTCAATGAAGCCGAAAAATTAGGCTTAACCAGTCCAAGACAAACGTTTTTAAAACAGGTTTCGGCGAAATAATCATATATCCCTGTACTCATATCCCCCGTACTCACGTACGGGGTTAGGCAAATCACGCCCCGCTGGGGCTTGGTTATTGGATTAAGATGTGGAGCATCGTTATATGCGTAGCCCTGTACGCAAGTGCAGGGCGATCAGTCCCCCTCACTCGCATACGGGGTTTGGGCATAAACACAACATATTGTGTTTGCTAACTACAAAAAACCATATATATGCTAATAAAAAAATTTAAAAATTTTTTCCTTTATAAATCAAAATCCTATTAAAAAGAGGTTAAATTTGCCATTTGTCAAGTCTTGTTATCTGATTTTTTTTGTCTAAAATAACCCCCACATTTTCATTTCTTTCACAGGTAGGTGAACCCATTATGTCCAGAAATCTTTTTGAAAAACGCTTGAATATTAAACCTTACGAATACCCCGAATTGCTTGAATTCAAAGATGCTATTCGTCATTCTTATTGGTTGCATACCGAATTTAATTTCACGGGTGATATTCAAGATTACCGTACCACGATTAACGATCACGAACGTCAAGTCTTAACGCGTGCGATGTTAGCCATTTCACAAGTGGAAGTGAATGTAAAACGTTTCTGGGGTGAGCTATATCGTTATTTCCCAAAACCAGAAATGGACGATGTGGGTGGCACCTTTGCAGAATCAGAAGTACGCCATAAAGATGCCTATTCTTTCTTGTTAGAAAAATTGGGTTTGAACGATATGTTTGCTCAAATTCAGGATATTGAGCCATTAATGAAGCGTATTCGTTATATGGAAAGTTTTATGAAAGAAAAAGATGCTGGCAAAGGCGAGTTCGTATTGTCTTTAGTTTTGTTTTCTTTATTTGTGGAACATATTTCCTTATTTGGTCAATTCTTGGTTATGATGTCCTTTAATAAGCATAAAAACCTGTTTAAAGGGATTTCCAATGCGGTAGAAGCTACTTCAAAAGAAGAAGAAATTCATGGTAAATTTGGTATTGCGTTGTATGAGATTCTACGTGATGAACATGCAGATTTATTTACCGATGAATTTTTCGCTGACTTAAAAACCCTTTCTGATCAAGCCTTTGAAGCAGAGTGTGGTATTGTGGATTGGATTTTTGAAGGTGGCGATTTAAGTTTTATCACCAAAGAAACAGTGTTAAATTATATTAAAAGCCGCTACAACAATTCATTGACTATTTTAGGCTTGCCAGCTCCACATAACATTGATCCTGAATTATTAAAAGAAACCCAGTGGTTCGATATTGAAATCCTTTCTACTAAAGAAAATGATTTCTTCTATAAACGTAGCACTGATTACAGTAAAAAAATGAAACAGATTACCGCCGATGACTTATTCTAATCCAAACCGTCCAGACTTCGCTTGGTTAAACGAAGATAGCCGTTTGTTCTTGCAACGTGGTTACTTGCTCGAAGGAACATCCGCATTAGATCGTATTCGCTTTATCGCTGAACATGCCGAACATAAACTTGGTATCGAGGGCTATGCGGATAAATTTTATCACTATATGGCACGTGGTTATTTTTCTCTTTCTTCACCAATTTGGTCAAACTTTGGTTTAGATCGTGGCTTGCCGATTTCCTGTTTTGGTAGCTATATTGGCGACTCCATTCACGAAATTATGGTGACTACTGCCGAAGTAGGTATGATGAGCAAAATTGGTGGTGGTACATCAGCTTATTTTGGCGATATTCGTCCACGTGGTACCAGCATTAAAAATAATGGTAAATCAGATGGTTCATTTAACTTTACCAAACTGTTTGACACCGTTATTGACGTGATCTCACAAGGCACCTCACGTAAAGGGCAATTTGCTGGTTATATTGATATTGAACATGGTGACATTGATGAATGGTTGGATATTCACACCGAGGGTAATCCGATTCAGTTAATGTATTATGGTGTTTGTATCGGTCACGAATGGTTAGAAAGCATGAAAGCAGGTGATCCTTATAAACGTCAACTTTGGGCAAAATTATTACAACGTAAAACTGAAACGGGTATTCCGTATTTATTCTTTAAAGATAATGCGAATGTTGGTCGTCCAGATGTGTATAAAGATAAAAACATGGTGGTACACGCCTCAAATCTTTGTACCGAAATTATGTTACCTGCTTGTGCAGACGAAAGTTTTGTGTGCTGTCTATCATCAATGAACTTGCTTTATTTTGATGAATGGAAAGATACCGATGCCCCTGAAGTATTAACCTATTTCTTAGATGTAGTAATGAGCGAGTTTATCGAAAAAAGCCAGCATATTCCATTTTTGGAAAGAGCCAATAAATTCGCCCGCAGACACCGTGCATTAGGCTTAGGCGTGTTAGGTTGGCACAGTTATTTACAAGCCAACAATATTGCTTTTGATAGCTTTGATGCGATGCAAAAAAATAATGAAGTGTTCCGCACCTTAAAAGAGAAAACCTTAAACGCATCAAAAGAATTAGCCCAGCGTTTTGGTGAACCAGAATTATTACAAGGCTATGGTCGCCGTAATACCACCTTGATGAGTATTGCTCCAACTAAATCTAGTAGCTTTATTTTAGGCAGTGTTTCACCGTCTGTTGAGCCGTTTAAATCCAATTATTATGTAAAAGATTTAGCTAAAATCAAAACCGTTTATAAAAACCCATTCTTGGAAAAATTATTACAAGAAAAAGGCTTAGACAAGGACGAAATCTGGGATAGCATTTTATTGCATGATGGTTCTGTGCAACATTTATCCCAGTTGACCGATGAAGAAAAAGACGTGTTTAAAACGTTCTCTGAAATCAGTCAGTTAAGCGTGATTCAACAAGCGGCACAACGTCAAAAATATATTGACCAAGGACAAAGTATTAACATCATGGTTCACCCATCCACACCAGCACGTGATTTGAACCAGTTATACTTAACCGCCGAAGAGTTAGGCTTAAAATCCATTTATTATCAATATAGCATGAGTGCAGCACAGGTGTTTAATCGCAACCTATTAAGCTGCTCAAGTTGCGAAGGCTAATGGCTAAATAGAGACCTGAAGTGCGGTGAAAAAAATCAAACTTTTTCACCGCACTTTTTTATGGGTTGAACTTTTAGGCTCAGAATATATCATAATAAGATAACACAACGAAAAAAGAGTTTATGACTATACCATTTATTCAACAACGACTGGATCAATTATTAGCCGATATTGAGCAGCAAACCGATCCTTTTGTTTTGCTCCAGTTATTTTGTCAATATTTACGTGAGGGTGGGCAATTTCAAGCCAATGAACGCATTGCGTTATTTACCAACTTATTAAAACAGTATCCTGAATTAGCCAAACGTATCACTACGTTATTATGCCGTTGGCTTTGTCAAATGCGTTTATATCCTTTGCTGATTAGTAGTGGTATTTTAAGCCGTGACGGTTTTGGCAAGGAAATGAAACAACGCTTATATGAAAAACTCAATCCTGCCTTTAAAGATAGCAAAGATTTGCGTGATGTGTTCTTTATGTTATTTCATAACCGTAAAGATATGGTGTGGCTTAAAGCAATTTCAGCAAAAATGTGGGTGAATCTATTTGCGACATTGGAACAATATACCGAGCAACAAGATCAAAATTGGTTACAGCAACATCTCTATCACGAGGGTTATTCTGCCATTGAAATGTTAGCGATTTGGTTGGCAGCGGAAGATTTGGATCCTGAATTAATGCGGTTAGATCCAGCATTATTAGATGCCCATTCGCCTTTTGTGGCGTTACAAAAAGAAGTAGCATTGTGGTTAACCGCCCAACAACAGGGTGAAGATTATGATGATAGCCATTTACAAGTCATGATATCGCAATGTCGAAAACAAATTGATCGTTTTTACAAACGTGGTGCTGTGGCAGGTTCTTCGTTAGCGGTCGCTCATTTATTAGAACGTTTAAATCAAACCCTTGAGCGTTTGGTGATGCTTAAAAAGTTATTTAGTGAGCGAACATTATCTCTACTAAGCGTGCTGCAAACCACGGAAATTTTTGCGAGTGCAGCCACTGATCAACATAATATCTGCGTCCTTTGGAAACAGAGTGCTGGTATGTTATCTCGCACCATTGCACAAAATACCAGTGATCATGGTGAACATTACGTTACTCGCACCAAAAAAGAATATTTTGCGATGTTCTATTCTGCGGCTGGCGGAGGGATTTTAATTGCTTTAATGGCATTATTTAAAATTCATCTTGGCGATATTATTGATGATAAAACGTGGAAAAGCCTCGCATACGGGCTGAATTATGGTTTAGGCTTTATGCTGATTTTTATGTTGCATTTTACGGTCGCCACTAAACAGCCCGCCATGACCGCCGCCCGTTTTGCCGAAGCGGTAGAGCGTAATCCACAAGGACGAGCGGTGAACATGAAATTAGCTCAACTATTGATTGATGTATTGCGTTCACAAACCATTGCGGTGCTGGGGAATGTGGCTTTTGCGATGGGATTGAGTGGGTTAATTGCGTATCTTTATACAGAAAAAACAGGATTGCCATTACTGGATTCTGCTGCGATTGATTACCAACTCCATTCCATTGATCCAACCAAAGGAACGTTATGGTTTGCTGCTATTGCAGGTGTGTGGTTATTCTGTTCAGGGATTATTTCGGGTTATTTTGATAATCGTAGTAACTATCTCAATCTCAGAATGCGATTACCGCATCATCCACTACTGAAATACATCATGCCAGAAAAATGCCGCATTAAATTCGCTCATTATTTACATGATAATTATGGTTCCTTAATGGGAAACTTCTGTTTTGGTATGTTGCTTGGTTTAACAGGATTGGTTGGTTATTGGCTAGGTCTGCCATTAGATATTCGCCATGTGGCATTTTCATCGGCTAATCTAGGTTATGTGGCGGTAAGTGGTCATCTCAGTTGGGCGGTTATTTTGCAGTGTATCGGTTTTGTTTTGCTCATTGGTGTGGTGAATTTAGTGGTGAGTTTTACGCTGGCATTAAGAGTGGCATTAAGGGCGTTAAATGCGGAAATTGACAGTTGGTGTGAAATTTGTCGATGCCTGTGTGAGATTATTCGTAAGCGACCATTGAGCTTGTTTTTGCCAGTGCAACTAGACAGATAAAGGCAATAGTGCGGTGAAAAACACCGCACTATTTATGCCACTATCTTATGCTACTACCCAATTTTTGCTCGTAAAAAGCCAAAGATTAACCCAATAATTAAGCCAGAAATATGTGCTGCATTTCCCATTTGAACGCCAATTAATGGGCTGATAAAGCCAAACGCAATCCCAACGATTAACATGGTGAAAAAGCCTTCGGGTAAATCAAATTGCGTATTGGGACTAAATTTATCCACACAAAAGACAAAACCCATGACTGCATAAACCACACCTGATAGTCCGAAAAACCAAGGACCCGTTGCCCAGTTTTGCACAAAACCAGAGCCGATACCTGATACTAAATAAAGCAAAATCAAAGTGAACGAGCCAAATCTTTTTTCAATCGCAGCACCAAACAGCCACCACCACGCTAGATTGAAACCAATATGAGTAATGGATAAATGGATTAAGGTATGGCTTAAATAACGCCAATAATCTTGTTGCTCAAATTGATCTGCTGGAAAGTGCATGGTATTCAATAAAACCTCAGTTTCCAGATCAATAGTATTACCAATGATGTATAAAATCACGCAAAGTGCGGTGATAAATAAAGTAAATTTTGCTGAATGACTTCTAAAACTTGACAGCATTTGTTATATTCCTTTTATTTTTTAGCATAACTTAATATATGGGGGTAAAAATGGAAAACAAAAGTTTGCCAGACGGGTTTAGTGGTTTTAGTTGGTTATTAGCTGGATTTTGCTTGCCAATGTTGTTTTGGCCATTATCCTTACTGCTTTCACCTGCTATTTTTAATAATCCAGAGCTAGATTATTTCAACCGCACTTTTATTTCATTTTCCATGTGGCTTTATCCCTTTGTATTAGCCATTATGGCACGGATTCTATTTAAGCTAAACCAACGTCATCCCAATTTGGCGAAAAAAGCATTAATCGCAAGTGCGGTGATTTTTTGGTGTGTTGTTGGCTATGTAGTGATTGTGGGGTTTAACTAAATCCTTGTTCAATCGGTAATCCTGCTTTTTCCCATGCCTCAAAACCACCAATAATACTATAAACCTGTTCATAGCCTTGCTCGATTAAATAAGTGGCGACACTGCGACTACTCACGCCGTGATAACAAACTAAAATCACGGGTTCATCGTAATCATATTCATTTTGGAAATCGCCATAACTTTGATTCGTTAAATGAAATGCCTCGGGAATATGGCTGTGGCTGTAACGTTGCCAATCACGTACATCTAATAAGGCACAAGTTTGGGTTTGCAACATTTCCCATGCTTGTTGAGGGCTAATATCAATTATTTGTGTCATCTGCGTTTTCCTTTAAAATCAATAATTTTTCTGTTTCTATATCTTGATGTAATAATTCTACGTTCGGTAAAGTTTTAGTAACTTTGGCAGATAAATCCTTAAAGCGTTCCACTTTACCCACTAAACCTTGTTGCCCAACTAAAGCCGTCACGGTGTCATTATAGCGGGAACTTGCTGTGGCTAATGTTCCACCTAATCTTGCCAAACGTTCCGCTAATAAGCAAATTTGATTATAAATATCCCCTGCTTTTTCACTGATTTCTTTGGCTTCTGCATTGCCTCGTTCCACTCGCCATAAATTCGCCACGGTGCGTAAGATTGGCATTAAGGTGGTATGTGACACCAAAATTACATTTTTCTGATAAGCAAAATTAAATAATTCCACATCCGCTTTCATGGCTTCAATATAAGCAGGTTCAACCGCAAAAAACATCAACACAAAATTCGGACTACGCATGCCGATTAAATTGCTGTAATCTTTTTGTGATAAATCATTGATATGGTTGCGAATCGCCTTAATATGTTCACGCATAAATTGACTGCGTTGTAGTTCATCTTCTGCATTCACCGCATTTTCATAAGCGACTAAGGACATTTTGCTATCAATGATTAAATGTTTGTTATCTGGCAAATGCACCACAAAATCAGGGTAATTATGGTTGCCTTGTTCATCTTTAAAATGGGCTTGAGCAGAGTAATGATCACCATTTACCAAGCCAGCTAATTGTAACGTCCGTTCTAACTGAATTTCCCCCCAGTTGCCTAAGGTTTTCTTTTCTCCTTTTAAAGCAGAAGTAAGATTATTCGCTTGTTGGGACATGGAAAGCCCAATTTCAAGCACTTTTTTAATTTCTGATTCTAACAGGGTATTCCCTTTTACACTTTCAGAATGTACCTCATTAACCCGTTTTTGAAAGCTCTCAATTTGCTCACGGAACGGTTTTAATAAACTATCTAATGCCTGTTGATTGGATTGGCTAAAAGATTGGGATTTTTCTTCTAAAATACGGTTTGCCAAATTTTGAAATTCGACACTTAATTGCTGTCTGCTTTGGGTAAAGGTTTGTTGTTGTTCCTGTAAACTTTTTTCTTTTTCGGCTAAAGTAATTTTGGATCGAGACACTTCTTGTTGAAGTGCGGTTAAAATTTCACGAGTTTTATCTAATTCTGTTGTGCGTTTAGTGATAATGCGATCTCGTTCAGCAATTTCCACATTTAAATATTCTTCTTTGGTTTGCAACTGCATAACAGCTAAATCTTGCTGATTTTTCACCGCACTTAGGTTGTCAAATTTATCCACTAATTGATTATAATCATTAATGTTTTTATTTAAATCCTGCTGTAATTCCACTACATCACGATTCCGCCGTGAGAGTACAAATAATAAGATTAAACATAAAACCAACAGACCCGCTCCGACCCCAAGTGCGGTTAAAAAATAGGGATGTTGTAATAATTCTTGCATGGCATAATCCTTCTTAAAACAGTGGCTAGTATAAACGAAAATGCGTAAAATCAGCATAATATTTTTTTAACAGGAATAATCATGACAGGCTCTTTTTTCCCACACCGCAAACAACCAGAAATCTGCCCTCAATGTGGTTCGCCGTTGCATATTCGGCAGGGTAAAAAAGGGCTGTTTTTAGGTTGTTCGGCTTATCCAGACTGTGATTATTTAAAACCTTTGCAGGCTCAATCTGAACATAAAATCTTAAAACAATTAACTGAAATTTGCCCCGAGTGTGATTGTCCTTTGCAAGTTAAACAAGGTAGTTTCGGGATTTTCATTGGCTGTAGTGGTTATCCCGATTGTCATTTTATTGTGCAAGAAAAACAAGATGAGCCTGAACAATCTTTTGTTTGTCCTGAATGTGGCAAAGGTGAATTAGTTGCTCGGCGTGGGCGACAAGGTAAGACGTTTTATGCTTGTAATCAATTTCCCCATTGTAAATTTACCTTAGCCAGTCAACCTTATCAGGTCAGTTGTCCAAACTGCGGTACAAATGTTGCGAGTTTAAAAAAATCCAGCGAAATGCACCGCACTTTTGTGTGTGCGAATCGGCGGTGTAAACATCAGTTTGATGTAAAAAATGAATGTTAATCAGAGGGCAAACTGGGGATAATATTGTTCTGTCAGTTCGACTAATTTATCCAGCGTAATCAGTTGGATTTTATCTTTTAAGTGCATGATGTTGGGGTGATGTTGTAAATGACGAGCCGTCAGATCATCTGCCATGACATAGCAAGGCGTATGCAGTTGTTGTAATAGATCTGCTTGCTTGACAATTAATAGTACCGCATCGCCCCATAAAACCAGAGCATCTTGTTCGTTGATTTCTGCGAAATAGCGTTGTAATTCTGTTGGGCTATATTGCGTGCTGGCAAGGGTGTAAAGCATGGTATTTCCTAAAACGTTAAAATTTGCACCGCAGTTTTGAGTTTTGCAATCAGCGAAGTGCGGTCAATTTTTTCACAATTTATAATAAATTCAGCGTTTTCTAAAGCATATTGCTGTAAGGATGCTTGGCATATAAACCGCTGTTCAATGTCGTATAAATCAAGTAATTTAAAGGTGCTGATAAAATCTTTTTGTAGGATTAATTCAGGTTGTTGAGCGGCTAATAGGTTAAAAACGCCATCCTCTATAAAGAACACCGCAATTTCATTTTCATCACAAAAAGCGGTCGCTGCAAGCAAGGCATCTAATCCTTCTCGGCTGGCAGCATTGCTGTATGGGGCAGTTTTGAAAACAAAAGCTAATTTAATCATAAAGTGATTACTCGGTCTGCTTCTAACATGGCTCGACTAAATTCACCTAATCCTGCTAGGATAAAGTGTTCAGCCAGATTTTGTTGTTTGGGTTTACTCGCTGTGGTGTGATCCACGATGCCACGTCGTTGACTGGCTGCAATACATAGATGCAATGGTACTTGATATTGCTGACTTAATTGTTGCCATGCTTTTTGTAGATTAAATTCATCGTTAGCTGGTGAAACACAGTTATTACCATTACTAACACCCTGTTGGAAAAAGAAAATCTGGTTAATTTGATGTCCTTTTTGCAACAAGGCGTTGGCGAATTGATAGGCAAAAAATGCCCCTTGTGATCCATAAACAGGGCTTTTTATCGCAAGAACATAACGCATATTAGTCCTCTTGATCTTGTTTGACTTGTCGAATATAGAGATACACCGTATGGCGAGAAATATCAAGGCGTTCAGCTACAAGGTTGATGGCATCTTTAATATCAAAAATTCCTTTTTCGTATAGTGAAACCACGATTTGACGGTTTTTATTATTATTGGCAACTAACCGATCTGCATTGACTTCCTCAATGGTTTTTTCTACCGTTTGGATAACTAAGTCTTCAACCGAACTAGCAAAGTTTACCGTTGATGTTTCATCGTATTCAAGCACTGGTATGAGAGTTTGTAGGAGTTGTGAAACGGGGACATCTAAATTAATGTTAATACACAATAAACCGATAATTCGTTGCTTGCTATTACGAATTGCGATAGTCACCGATTTCATTAAACTGCCACTTTTCGTTTGGGTAAAATAAGGTTTAGAAACGCTTTCGTTTTTCATGTTATGCAACGATTGCAAGGCACGATCGGTCAGTGGTGAACCGACCTGACGATTAGTATTATGTCCATTTGCAATATAAATCGCAGAATGTTCAAAATCTTCTAATGAATGTAAAACAATTTCACAGTGACTTCCAATTAATGCACTCACACCTTCCACTACAGCTTTATAGGAAGTCAAAATCGTCCGATCTTCATCGGTAAAAGGGTGTTTTTCACTTAGCATTGGTTTTTCTCAAATAAATAACCGCACTTTTAATCCAATCCAGATAAAAAGTGCGGTGTGAATTTTATTTATTTTGCAGACTTAGTTGGTTTTACATCTAGCACTTCAAGTTCAAAATAAAGTGTTGAATTAGCAGGAATTTGTCCCATAGCTTGCTCGCCATAAGCTAATGCTGGTGGAATGACTAATTCAATTTTTCCGCCTTTTTTGATTAATTGTAAACCTTCAATCCAACCTGGAATTAATTGATTTAAGACAAATTCAACAGGTTCGCCACGTTCTACTGAGCTATCAAATACCGTACCGTTTGGTAATTTACCTGTGTAATGTACTTTAATGGTATCTTCTGGTTTGATCGCAACGCCGTCACCAGCTTTCTCAATATGATAGATCAAGCCAGATTGGGTTTCTTTTACGTCATCTTTTTTCTTGAATTCAGCCACAAATTTTGCCCCTTCTTGCAGTGCCTGTTGAGCTTGTTCATCTGCTTTCTTTTGGGCTTGTACTTTTAATGTTTCATCCAGAGCTTTCAATGTATTACCTAATTCTGGATTATTTAAATCGATTTTGCCATTTAATGCGTCTTTTAAACCAACTAATAATTTGTCTTGATCATAGGTAATAAGTTCTTTTTGGGCTTCAATCACACCTTTTAGATCGGTACCAAATAATACGCCTACCGCATAAGAATTATCTTTTAAATCACTATTAGTTACTTCGGTTTGCGTTGCTGGTGAGGTTTTTGCTGGAGTTGATTTTGTTTCTTCATTACAAGCTGTTGTTGCCACGGCTGCACCAATTAATAATGCAAGGGTGGAAATTTTTTTGATTTTTAGCATTTTGCTATCCTTTATAGGTTAAAATAACAACGTTAGATTATAGTGCTTGGAGCGTTTTGTCAAATCTTGACATTCGCTAATAAAGATTAAGAGATGAATTATGCAAAGTATAGAAAAGCGTATTGAAGAATTAGAATTGAAATTGACTTTTCAAGACAATTTGTTAGAAGAATTAAATCAAGCTCTAGTTGAGCAACAATTTACCATGGATAAAATGCAAACCCAATTACGTTATTTAGCCAATAAACTAAAAGATATGCAACCGTCAAATTTGGCAACTCAGGCGGAAGAAACTCTGCCGCCACATTATTAAATATGTGACTGACTTCACATTTTTTTGATTTATTTTAGATTACAATGAAGTTATTCATTACAAACTATATTTAGGAGAAAACTATGTTTCCAGAATTTCGTGATTTAATTACTAAGCTAAAAACTGAAGATGCTCACTTTGCACGTTTGTTTGATGAACACAATGCGTTGGACCAACGTGTCAAAAATATTGAGAGTAATATTGAACTTGCCACTCCCACAGAAGTAGAGGAACTTAAAAAAGAAAAATTACGCTTAAAAGATGAAATGTATGCGATTTTGAAAAAGGCAAGTGAATAGCTAAAAGAGATAATAGTGCGGTATTTTACACCGCACTTTTTTATTTTTATCAATCGGTTACGGTCTAATATCACGCAAAATAGGATTTTGCATTGAAATTAATGTTTCTGTGGACTGGATCTCATCAATTAATTGGATCTTAGTCGCAAGCACAGAGTGTAATTCTGCGATCGTATGGGTCATTACTTTGATGAAAATGGAATAATTCCCCGTGGTGTAATAGGCTTCCACGACTTCATCAAAACTCTCGAGTTTACGAATGACTTTATCGTAATCTTTGGCTGATTTTAGGATAATGCCAATGAAACAGCATACGTCATAACCTAATTTACGTTCATTAATACGTACTTTGGTTCCCTCAATAATACCAGACTGTCGCATTTTTTCTACGCGAACATGAATTGTGCCAGGGCTGACCCCGAATTTTTTTGCCATTTCGGCATAAGGTGTACGTGCATCTTTAGTTAAAACACGCAAAATTTGTTGATCTAAGTTATCGATGGTTTGCATAGCGGCTCCGTATTAGATTTTATCTAAAATTATAATTGTTAATTTGAATATTTTCTGCATTATATAGAAAATTTCGTAAAAAGTATTGAAAATTATACTTGTAATATTAAATAATATGCAACAAGCGTTACGCAAGATGCGAAAAACGTACTCACATAATAAAAAAGGTATTTAAACAATGAAAAAATCATTTATTTTACAGCAACAAGAAATTAGCTTTGCTAAGAACACATTTACTGAAAAATTAGCTGAACATTTAGGTTTGGTTGAAGTTCAAGGTCCAATATTAAGCCAAGTGGGTAATGGTATTCAAGATAATTTATCAGGTAAAGAAAAAGCAGTTCAAGTAAATGTAAAAATGATAGACGGGGTATCTTTTGAAGTCGTTCATTCCCTTGCCAAATGGAAACGTCATACTTTAGCTCGTTTTGGCTTTGCAGAAGGTGAAGGGTTGTTTGTACACATGAAAGCATTACGCCCAGATGAAGATAGTTTAGATCAAACTCACTCAGTTTATGTTGATCAATGGGACTGGGAAAAAGTCATTCCAGCAGGTCGCCGTAACCTAGCTTTCTTAAAAGAAACGGTTCGTTCTATTTATGCAGCTATTTTAGAAACGGAAAAAGCAGTAGATGAGAAATTTGGTTTGAAATCTTTCCTACCAAAAGAAATTACTTTTGTTCATTCCGAAGATTTAGTGAAAGAATATCCAAACATGACCGATAAAGAACGTGAAAACGAGATTTGTAAAAAATATGGAGCGGTGTTCTTAATTGGTATCGGTGGCGTGTTGTCTGATGGTAAACCACATGATGGTCGTGCACCAGATTATGATGACTGGACAACGGTTTCTGAGGGTGAATACAAAGGTTTAAACGGTGATATTTTAGTCTGGAATCCAGTATTGGAACGTGCTTTTGAGCTTTCTTCAATGGGGATTCGAGTTGATGAAACTGCATTGCGTAAACAGTTAGCCATTACTAATGATGAAGATCGTTTAAAATTTGATTGGCACCAAGATTTAATTAATGGTCGTATGCCGTTATCTATCGGTGGTGGTATTGGTCAATCTCGTTTAGTGATGTTGTTATTACAAAAACATCATATTGGCGAAGTACAATCAAGCGTATGGCCAAAAGATGTATTGGCTGAATTTAAACATATTCTTTAATTTAACTTATCATGAATAGCGATAATTTTAATTTAAATTAAGACTAACGCTAAGGTCTGTTCCTTAGTGGTAGTCACCGCAAGGGAACAGATTTCTCTCCAAAGATCTTTTCTTTAATTGATTTCTGTTTTCTTAAATTACCGTAGCTTACTCTAGTTTTATGGCTAGTCAGCTATGGCGGGTATGTTTTGCTTAAAATATATCCAATCTTTAACTACACAGGAGAAAGCAAAATGAAACAAATCACAGCAATCATTCAACCTTTTCGTTTAGATGACGTGCGAGATGCGTTAAATAGTATTGGTATTCACGGCATGACGATACTTGAAGTAAAAGGCGTAGGTCGTCAAAAAGGACATACTGAATTATATCGTGGGGCAGAATATATGATAGATTTCTTGCCCAAAATTCAACTTGATATTGTGGTGACTGACGATGCAGTGGAACAGGTTATTGAAACAATTTGTTGTGCAGCACAATCAGGCAAGATCGGCGATGGCAAAATTTTTGTTAAGCCAGTGGAACGTGTTATTCGTATTCGCACAGGCGAAGTTGACGAAAGTGCGGTGTAAATTTTTTATTTTTTGGGAGAGCAAACAATGCGTAAATGGTTATTAATGATGGGGATTGTGATTTTCCCAATGATGGCAGCCGCCAGTACGGAAGAATGGCTTAGACCGCTATCTGAACTTAATTCAGGTGATACTACTTGGGTGATGATTTCGGCAATTTTGGTGTTATTTATGACATTACCTGGACTTGCCTTATTTTATTCAGGCATGGTACGTAAGAAAAACGTGCTTGCTACGATGATGCAAAGTATGTCGGTTGCCTGTTTAATCGGGGTGATTTGGGTGTGCTTTGGTTATAGTTTAGCATTCACTGAAAATACGGGTTTTTTAGGTGGAACGGATCGCTTTTTCTTACAAGGTTTAGATTTGTTTAGTGAAAAAGGGTTAGGCACCATTTACCCTGGGGCTGGCACGATTCCAGAAGCGGTATTTATGATCTTCCAAATGGCATTTGCGATTATTGCTGGAGCTATTATTACAGGGGCATTTGCGGAACGTATGAAGTTTTCTGCACTCTTATTATTTGTCGGTTTTTGGTCATTATTCATTTATGTACCAACCGCTCATTGGGTGTGGGGATTAGATGGTTGGTTAGCTTCTGATGGTGTATTAGATTATGCGGGCGGAACAGTCATTCATATTAACGCTGGGGTTGCAGGTTTAATGGCTGCTATTATGATTGGTAAACGTGTCGGCTATGGGCGTGAAGTCATGGCTCCACATAACCTTGTATTAACTTTAATTGGTATGGCAATGTTATGGGTTGGTTGGTTTGGTTTCAATGCAGGTTCTGCTTTAGCCGCAGATGCACGTGCTGGAATGGCATTAGCTACCACACAAGTTGCTACAGCTGCAGCAGCGTTAACTTGGATTTTAATTGAAGTTTGTTGTAAACATAAACCCTCTGCATTAGGTTTAGCTTCAGGAGCAATCGCAGGGTTAGTGGGTATTACGCCTGCTGCTGGTTTTGTTTCGATACAAAGTGCGTTATTTATTGGGGTGATCACCAGTGCAATCTGTTTTGTCGGAGCAACCAAATTAAAATATTGGTTAGGTTATGATGATACGCTTGATGCCTTTGGAATTCATGGTCTGGGTGGCATTGTTGGTGCAGTATTAACAGGCGTATTTGTTTCTACCGATATTTCAGCTACAGATACCACACTTTGGTTACAAATTGAAAGCGTATTGATTACTGTGGCTTATAGTGCAGTGGGGAGTTTTATTATTCTAAAAATCATTGATAAGACGATTGGCTTGCGTGTTGATTATGATGATGAACGCAAAGGGCTAGACTTGGTGTTACATGGGGAACGTATTGAGTAGTTAGGCAAGCCCCCCTCAGCCCTTTGGGCAGCTCCCCCCGCAAGCAGGGGGAGCGAAAATTAATCATCACGACCTAAAAAAGCGATTAATAAATTTTCCTCTTTAAAAAGCGAAGTTTAAAGGCAAATATTGAACAATGCGGTATATTCTCCCCTTTCGCTCCCCCTGCTTGCGGGGGGAGCTGCCCAAAGGGCTGAGGGGGGCAATGTTAAATAATTCTTGAAAACTGTTGTCTTCTTGCTTGCTGGCGTGAATAAGTATCAAAGCACAAGCAAATATTACGAATTAACAAGCGACCAGTGGAAGATACCTGAATACCGCTTTTGCTAACTTGCACTAAACCATCTTTTACGAGTGGAGTCAGTAATGCTAAATCTTCCGCAAAATGGGTATTAAAATCAATTTGGTATTGTTTCTCAATGTTGGCGAAATCTAATTTAAAATTACAAATTAACGCCTTAATGACATCACGGCGTAAGCAATCTTCTTGGCTCAACACCAAGCCTTTATGTAAGGCAATACCTGTGCTATCTACGTCTGTATAATAGCGTTTGATTTCTTTTTGGTTTTGGGCGTAAGTATCGCCTAACAAACTGATTGCCGATACGCCTAAGCCGAGCAAATCACATTCTTCTTGGGTGGTATAGCCTTGGAAATTGCGGTGTAAAATACCTTTATTTTGTGCAATCGCCAACTCATCATCAGGTTTAGCAAAATGATCCATGCCGATAAATTTATAACCTGCGTTGCCTAAGGTTTCTATGGTTTTTTGTAAAATCGTCAGCTTAGTTTCTGGAGTTGGCAACTGGTGATCTTTAATTTTTGCCTGACCAGCAAAACGAGCGGGCAAGTGAGCGTAATTAAATACACTTAAACGATCAGGATCAAGCTCTATGACTTTTTGCAAAGTAAACATAAAACTTTCTACGCTTTGCAATGGCAAACCATAGATTAAATCTAGGTTAGTCGATTGAAAACCGAGTTCTTTGGCACGCATAAGCAAGGCTTGAATGAACGCTTCATCTTGCTCACGATTCACCGCTTTTTGGACCTCTTTATTAAAATCTTGCACGCCCATACTAATGCGATTAAAGCCGATTTTGCGTAAATGAGCCAACATGGAAAGTTCAATCTCACGTGGATCCATTTCAATAGAAATTTCGGCATTATCGGCGATCTTGAAGTGATCGGTGAGCATTTGCATTAAACGTGCAGATTGTTGTTCACTCAAATAAGTTGGTGTGCCACCACCCCAGTGAATTTGCGTCACAAGACGGTGTTGGAATAATGCCGCACGTGTTTTAATTTCCTGTTCTACATAATCCAAATAAATATCGGCTTTGTGTTGGTGACGAGTGATGACCTTATTACAACCGCAGAAATAGCAAAGTTTATGGCAAAAAGGAATATGTACATACAATGAAAGGGGGCGTTCAGGATAACGTGCTGCTGCCACCTTGAAATCATCATTAGTATAGCTTTCATTAAATTCTAAAGCCGTTGGGTAGGAAGTGTAACGTGGTCCAGAATGGTTATATTTCTGGATAAGATTGTGATCCCAAGTAATTTCACTCATGGCTATTTAATATCTTCAAGTAATTGTTGAATTTCAAGTTTAATGTGTTGTTCCAGCTCGCTTTCTTTGCTTTCTCGGTGTAGATCTAATCGCATTCGTTCATTTTTCTTCAGTGCTTTACGAGCCTCGTGGGTTGGCATATCTTGTACGATTTCATACAGTTGCCACATAGCAGAATAATCCACAAGACGTTTTTGTCCTAAGGGATCAAGCAACATCTTAAGTCGAATAACCCCTTCGGAATGGTTACAATCACCAACTAGCATAGCTTTGGCAATAATCGTTACACTTTCCTTAATGCGGTTCATGCGAGCCAGTTTAGCTTGTGTGAATAAACGCTTTTGTTTGCGTAATTGGATTAATAAATAAATGGCATAAACCGTCATCGCAAGTAGAATGAGAGTGCCTAGAATAAGTAAAATCGTTGTCATTATTTAAACTGGTTAATATCAATTTTCTCGAAAGTGCGGTATAAATCATCTTCACTTTCATCTTCATCATCAATGCCGAGTTCGTCCATTAATTGAGCAATACGATCTAGACATTCGTCCACGAATTTTTGATCTTCAGCATTTAGCACTTTCCCCGCATCTAATTGATCTAACAGATCATTTAAGCATTCATTATTTTCTAACTGGGTTAGCTCTAACATCGGATCAAGTGCGGTGGATTTTGGTTCAGTTTTGACCGCTGGAATAACTTTACCTTGCTCTGGTTTATTGACAAATTCCACAATCAATGGCACTTTTTTACGGCTACCGATACGTGGATCTTTATGTTCCGTGCTTTGAGCTTGTTTGACATTATCTGTCACACTATGGCGAGAGCCTGTCGCCAATCCTTTATGTTTGCGTTTTCTTTTCTCTTCTCGAGCTTTTGCATCTAGTTCATAACGTGATAGTTTCTTACCAAACAGCGGTTTTTCTGGTTTTTTATCAGATTTACGAATCGGCATGGTATCCGTGATTCGGCGACTTTTCTTTTCTCTTGACATAATTTTTTCTTAATAAAATAAAATTTACATGATTGTAACATAAAAAGCGAACGGGCGTTAAAAAACGCCCGAAAACAACCGCACTTTTAGGCTTATAACCAGCCCTTGCGTTTAAAATAAATATAAGGCGAAAGTGCAGCGACAATCATCATGCCGATAGCCATAGGATAACCATATTCAAAATGCAGTTCTGGCATAAATTCAAAGTTCATACCGTAAGTGGAAGCAACTAATGTAGCAGGTAGGAACATAACAGACACTACGGAGAAGAATTTCATAATTTTATTCTGCTCAATATTGATATAACCCATAGCGGCTTGCATTAAGAAGTTGACCTTTTGGAATAAAGACTCATTATGCGGTTGCAAGGACTCAATATCTCGTAAGATCTCACGAGCTTGTTCTAACTGAGTGGCTGGCAAACGAGTTTTACGGACTAAAAAACTTAATGCACGTTGGGTATCCATTAAACATAAACGCACTTTCGAACTGGTATCTTCTTGTTCGGTTAAAGTTGCTAACGCTTCATCAAAGGCTTTGCCTTGTTTCCCTTCTAAAATAATACGGCTTAATTTTTCCAATTCCGCATACACATTTTCAATCACATCGGCTAATTGCTCAATTTTAGTTTCAATTAAATCTAACAGCACTTCGTAAGCATTACATTCATCTAAACGCTGATAACGAGAACGCATACGATACAAACGAAATGCTGGCAATTCACGATCTCGCAAGGTAAATAAACGACCGTCTCGAATAGTAAAGGCTACTGAAGCCAAAGCTGCATAATCATTTTCATCTTCACAATAAAAGAATGAGTGCAAGTGTAAACCGTCTTCATCTTCGAAAAAACGTGCAGATGCTTCGATATCTTCTAAGTCAAGAAAACTGGCAAGGTTTTGGTCTAAACTTTCTTGCAAAGCCTCGCGTTCTTCAATAGATGGTTCAAGTAAGTCGATCCAAATGGCACTATTTAATGCACCATTATCGTCATCCTCTAAACGAGTTAGGCGAGCGTTTTCAAGGGAAAAAGCGTTAATCATTTTGTCATACTCCTTGTGGGATTATGAACAAACGCAATGAACAAAAAACATTTTTCAACTAAGTAACATTTAAAGTGCGGTTGAAAAAGTGAATAAAAAGATACCAAAATGGTGGAAAACTTATCCACGAACCTGTCGCCGATAAGCCTTACAAAAGAAAGGGAATGGCGACACTAAATGAAAATATAAAGTCGGTATCGACTGTGACTGTCCAAAGTGTGTTGCTCCAAAGTAATAAAATCGGGGCGAATGTTACCCCTGAAAGTGTATTTCGTCAAGGTTTTGTGTAAAAAATCTAATGTAATCATTAAATTTATTTTGCTCACGAAAGGATAAATTTTCAAGATGAATTTGCATTCATCGCTTAAGGGCTTTAATATAGGATCGTTGATCAACACGTTATGGAAGAAATATTATGACGAACAAAGTATATTATTTTACCCCCTTAGTGTTATTGGGATTGACTTGTAATGTTTGGGCGGAGGAAAGTAACGAGAGTTGGGTAGATAGCTCACATAAAAGTGTTAGCCAAACTTTAAAAGAGTGGTCTAATGATATTGATGGTTGGTTTGGTGAAACCGATCCCAATGATCCGTCTAGTGCCACCTTGCGTATCATGTTGGATAATCGTTGGAATCATTATGATCATTATACGATTAAACCGAGAATCCGAGGCAAGATTAAATTACCGACTTTAAAACGCAGATGGAGTTTGGTATTTGGTGATGAATCGATCGATAATATAATTGATGATCCCGTTAACCCTAGCCGTAAGAGTCCCTCACAAACCAAAAAATTAGATCAAAAAAGTAGCCGTAATGATAATGCCTCCGTAGCGTTGCGTTGGTCAAATGACCTTAAACGCTGGGGAATTGATACGGATCTTGATCTTGGTATTCGTCATGGCGCTGATATTTTTGTGCGTGCGAAAGTGGGGAAAGATTGGCAATGGACAGAAAATGTCGGTTCAAGATTAGAACAGATTTATCGTTACGGAGCAAATAGCAAACATTTCTTACGTACCAATTTTGATGTTAAACATTATGAAAGTGATCAAGTTACCAACATTAGTAGCCTTTACCTTGAATATACTCATGATAATGATGAAGAAACAAATTGGGGAAATAGTCTATACCGCCAACATCGCTTTAGTGGTAATCGAGAACTCAATTATGGCATTTTTGCGGGTGGACCGATAGAAGATAAAAAAGCTGATTTAACGGTATATGGACCTTTTATTAGCTGGCGACAACCTATTCTCAGAAAATGGCTTTTTATCAAACCAGAAGTGCAATACTATAATGACCGTAAGGAAGATCGTAATCATTTCATCAACTTGTTCTTACGTATTGAAGCAGTGTTTTAAACAGAATACAAAAATAGGGCTAACCGAGCCTATACCAAAATTTGTGTAAATACCTGTTTCTGAGATAATAACCAAAAACAGGTATTTTCATTATGAATGAACAATAAATGAAATTATTGGCTAACGAACTCGCCAAAAACCTCAAAACGCCAGAAGATCTCAATCAGCTTTCTCGAATGCTGAAAAAAATCACCGTGGAAACCGCTCTCAATACTGAGTTGACCTCACATCTTGGTTATAAGAAAAATCAGCCAAGAAAGGCTAAAAATAGCCGAAATGGTTATAGTCAAAAAACCTTGCTCACCGATGAGGGAGATATTGAACTTAACATTCCCCGAGATCGTGAAAGCACCTTTGAACCCCAAATTATTAAGAAAAATCAAACTCGCATTACGGGTATGGATGAGCAAATCATTGCCTTATATGCCAAAGGGTTAAGTAATCAAGAGATTGTTGATTCGTTTAAGGAATTTTATGATGCCGATGTTTCACCTAGCCTAATTTCTCGGGTGACTGATTCAGTCAAAGAACGCATTATTGAGTGGCAAAATGAACCCCTTAACGCGGTGTATGCCATTGTTTATTTGGATTGTATCGTGGTGAAAGTTCGCCAAGATGGTCGGATTATCAATAAATCGGTTTTTGTCGCTTTGGGCGTGAATCTGGAGGGACGCAAAGAGCTGTTAGGGCTGTGGATCGCCGAAAATGAAGGGGCAAAATTTTGGTTAAACGTACTAACCGAGCTTAAAAATCGTGGCGTACAGGATATTCTGATTGCTTGCATTGATGGTTTAAAAGGCTTTCCTGATGCGATTAATACGGTCTTTCCTGAAACGAAAATTCAGCTTTGTATCGTGCATATGGTTCGTAATAGTTTGAAATATGTCACTTGGAAAGATTACAAAGCCGTAACCATGGATTTAAAGCAGATTTATCAATCACCTACGGAACAGGTAGCCCTACAGGCACTGGCTAATTTTGAGCAAAAATGGCAAGCAAAATACCCCTTAATCGCCAAAAGCTGGCAGACTCATTGGGCGAATTTAGCCACGATTTTCAACTATCCTGACGATATTCGCAAGGCAATTTACACGACAAATGCGATTGAATCGTTGAACAGTGTGATTCGACGAGTGATTAAAAAACGAAATGTCTTCCCGACTGACGAATCTGTGATTAAAATAGTCTGGCTTGCGATTAAAAATGCGTCTAAAAAATGGTCAATGCCAATCCGAAATTGGCGAGTGGCATTGAACCATTTTGTGCTAGAATTTGGTGATCGTTTAAACGATTACCTTTAAGTGAAATGGGTGTTTACACAAAATGGGGGATAGGCTCACTTTGTAGCCTGTAAAACAAAACCCCAGTTTTCACTGGGGCTTGTTCTATCCAATAACGGATTATTTTGAACCTGGAATACTGAAACGTTTGTTGAAACGTTCTACACGACCACCAGTGTCAACAACACGTTGTTTACCAGTGTAGAATGGGTGGCAGTTGCCACAAACGTCTAAGTTTAAATCTTTGCCCACGGTTGAGCGAGTTTTGATGACATTACCGCAAGAACAAGTTGCCGTAATTTCTTTATATTCTGGGTGAATACCTTGTTTCATAGAAAACCTCAAATTGAAGCCACGCCGCTATAAGACCTATTCTATCTGAATATTCAAACACCACGTGTGATTAATAATACGCTTTCGAATCGAAAGCACGCTAAAAAGAGTCGAAATTATACAATAATTTGAAAATTATGCAAGATTCTGGGCTTGAATAAATTGTGTAAGCCATTCAATCGCTTTTGCAGTATCAAAATTATAGGTTTCATCAACGCCAGTGTGAATCCTTAATGGATTTTGTGCCACTAAATAACATTGTGGTACATTTGTTGGCAATAATGGTTTCCAAGCACTGAGTGTGGGTTCACTATTCGCATGAAAACTTAACAATGGTTTATCAAAAGCACAAGCTAAATGTAACGAACCACCATTAACGGCAAACACTAAATCTGCTGTTTTCATTAATGAGAAATATTCAGCGGCACTTGTTTTTGGCGATAAGTGAATGGTTAAATCAGGGCAGAGTGCTTGCAATTCCTGTTGATAGCGTTCAGCGGTATCCGTAAAACTGACGACAATTTGGAAAAATTGTGGTTGAGTAATACTTTTGTTTAAAATTTCGGCTATCTCAACCGCTGGCACTTCTCTTGAGCTACCTTGCAAACAAAGTAATATATTGATTGATTTATCGATATTGTCGGTTGTGCAAGATTGCCAATATTTTTGCATTTTTTCATCATTACTAGGTAATGTATGCACTACCGAATGAGCGGGCTTGAGCGTTACCATTTTCGCTAATATAGATTGATTGATATATTCACTAAATAGCACTTTTTCACCTAAATTAGCATTAAAATCAACATGTTTTACATTGTTAAAATGGTAATGTTTTTTCTCGTATTTACGGAAAATCATAAGATATTTAGGTGCTAAAATAAGATCCATAATAAGGCTTTTGGTATTGAAATTATTTTCAAAGTCTAATAATAAATCCCATTTTTTACGCTGTTTAAAGAAATTTCCAATCTTTCTGTCAATCAATTCATCGACTAATCCACAAGCTTCAAAAATAGCTCGATTGGAGGGTTCAACCCATACTACAATTTTTGCCTTAGGATAAATTTGGCGGATTTGTTGCAAATGAGCAGTATGTACACAAGCATCACCAAAAGCACGACCTAATGGGCGAAATAAAATAGATTTTACTTCATGCAAAACGGATTCATCTATTGGATTTTTTCGTTTATTAGGTAAACAAGCCACTAACAAATTTTTAAATAGGCTCATAAAATCATTCTCAAGAAATCGTTCTAAAAAATAAAAATTGGGCTGATTATATCGTAAATTTTTCCGCTATAATACTGCTGATTATTTAACAGAGAAAAATAAATGCAGATTGTTCGTATCGCTCTAAATGTTCCGCTTATGCGTTGTTTCGATTACCTTTTACCGCACAAGGTAAAGGTTCAAATCGGTGTACGTGTGCTGGTGCCTTTTGGGACAAGAAAGTTGGTGGGAGTGGTGGCAGAACTGCCCGAACAATCGGATTTTCCCCTAGAACAGCTTAAGCAAGTGATTGACGTACTTGATGAACAATCTATTTTTAACGAACAATCTTGGAAATTATTGAATTGGGCATCAAGCTATTATCATGCCTCTTTAGGTGAAGTGTTAATTTCTTCTTTACCCGTTAAATTACGCTCAGGCGAAAGTGCGGTGCAAAAATCGAAAATTTTGTGGAAAATCACCGCACTTGGTGAGCAAGCACTTTTATCTGGTGAATTGAAACAAGCGAAAAAACAGATTGCAGCCTTGCAAGCATTAAGTCAATCTCCGTTAGAAAAAGGCAATAATGAATTTAATTCCGCCATTTGGTCAGCCTTAAAAGAAAAACAATTTGTCGAAGAAATTGAGCAATTTGTTGAGATAAAAAGTTGGCAACAGAGCTTGGGTGATTTACCTGTGGCGAAAGCAGAAAATCGTTTAAGTTTAAATAAACAACAGGCGTTAGCGTTTACTCAGGTGCTGTTTCAACAAGGGTTTGCGGCATTTTTGTTAGATGGTGTGACAGGTTCGGGCAAGACTGAAATTTATTTACAACTGATCGAAGAAATCCTGAAAAAAGGTAAGCAAGTTTTAGTGTTAGTACCTGAAATTGGCTTAACGCCACAAACGGTGCAACGGTTTCAATCTCGTTTTAATGTGCAAATAGATGTATTGCATTCGAATTTAAACGATACGCAACGTTTGAATGTGTGGCAACGAGCGAAAACGGGGCAAAGTGCGGTGGTCATTGGTACAAGATCGGCGTTGTTCACGCAATTTGCTGATTTAGGGCTGATTATTTTAGATGAAGAACATGATAGTTCTTTCAAACAGCAAGACGGCTGGCGTTACCATGCTCGAGATTTGGCGGTGGTGTATGCGAAACAGTTGGATATTCCCGTGTTAATGGGATCAGCAACGCCAAGTTTAGAAAGTTTAAATAATGTTAATTTAGGTAAATATCAGCATATTTTATTATCTAAACGGGCAGGTAATGCTACTATGGTTGAATGTCAATTAATTGATTTAAAAAAGCAAAATGTAGTCAATGGATTGTCGGTGGCATTATTAAAGAAAATGGAAGAGCATTTGCAAAAGGGCAATCAGGTGCTGTTATTTTTAAATCGGCGTGGTTTTGCACCCGTATTATTATGCCATGAATGTGGTTGGATAGCGGATTGTCAGCATTGTGATAAACCATTAACTTATCATCAAAATCAACGCGTTATGCGATGCCATCATTGTGCTTCGCAACGTCCGATTCCACGTCAATGTGCGAAATGTGGTTCAACTAATTTAGTCACTACGGGGCAAGGAACGGAACAGCTAGAACAAACGCTACAACAGCGTTTCCCCCAATATGGCATTACTCGAATTGACCGAGATAGCACCGCTCGCAAAGGTAAATTAGAGAGTCATTTAAACGATATTCAGCAAGGTAAAAGCCAGATTCTAATTGGTACACAAATGTTAGCCAAGGGGCATCATTTTCCGAATGTAACATTGGTCGCATTGATTAATGTGGATAGCGGTTTGTTTTCCTTAGATTTTCGGGCGGAGGAACGGTTAGCCCAGCTTTATGTGCAAGTAGCAGGGCGTGCAGGACGGGCGGAAAAACAAGGTGAAGTGGTGTTACAAACCCATTATCCAGAACATCCTTTATTGCAACGTTTGTTAAATGAGGGCTATGCTTCTTTTGCGGCGGAGGCTTTACAAATGCGACAGGTTATGGGGTTGCCACCGTTTAGTTCGCAAGCCTTATTTAAGGCACAAAGTCGTAAGAGTATTGAAGCAGAGCAATGTTTACAGCAAATTGCTGATTATTTCCAACAATGGAAACTGGCTCAAAATCAACCGCACTTACAGATTTTAGGGGTGATGCCAGCCCCTTTCGCGAAGAAAGCGGATCAATATCGTTGGCAGTTGTTATTACAGCATACCAATAGGGTAGTTTTACAACAAGCATTGCAGGATTTCTCTCAACAAGAGATGAGTAAATCGTGGCAAGTGCGGTTAAATTTAGATGTGGATCCGCAAGATCTGTCTTGATCCCCTAGTAAAATGCAGAATAATTGAGTAGAATTAATGGATATTAACTTACTTGTTTTAACATATTATCGGAATTATTATTGTGGCACAGCGTGATTATGCCGTTCATAACGGCTCAAAAAAGAAGAAATCAGGGAGAAATAAATCTCTTTTATTAGCTATTGCAGCAGGTGTCGTAGTAGCTTTTGTTATCGGGCTTTATTTATTAAAGGAAAAAGCTCCCGAATCGGTAACTCAAAATCCCTCACCCGTAGTATCAGAAGAAAAAGATAAGCATAAGAGTCAATTACCAAGTCGCCTTGAAGAAACTTTTTCTTATATTAAAGAATTAGAAAGTCGTTCTATCACTAATAATCAACAAGCTCAATTAAGCGAAAGTCAAAAAGCAGAATTAAAACGTTTGCAAGAAGAAGAACAAGCTAGACAAGCTGCTTTAGACAAACTGAAACAAGCGGAAGACGCTAAAGTGGTGCCAGCAGAACAAGCTAATACAGCTAAAGTTGTGGAGGCAACAGATGCCACATCAGCAGTGAGTGATGAAAGTAAATTAAAAGCGGAACAAGAACGCAGAATAATGGAACAGAAAAAAGCAGAACAAGCTAAGATAGCCAATGCAAAAAAAGAGGAAAGCAAAAAAGCAAACACAGCAAAATCAACAGGAAAATTTGGTTTGCAATGTGGGGCGTTTAATGATCGTGCTAAAGCAGAAAGTTTACAGGCTCGTTTAGCCATGTCAGGCTTAAATGCACGGATCACTGAAAGTGGTAAATGGAATCGTGTCCTTGTCGGTCCGATTGGTGATCGTCCTGCGGCGGTTTCTGCTCAACAGCAGGCAAGTGCTGTGGCAGGTTGTGTGGTGATTGGTATGTAATTTGCTGAAACCATTTAGAACAGCATTTAATTAACCAAGTGCGGTGAAAATTTTTATTATTTTCACCGCACTTTTTTCTTGCGTAAATCTTAAAAATCATTAAAATGAACGAACGTTCATTCATTGAGGTAATGATCAGATTTGGCAAATCAGTAAAACTTACTGGTTTGTTTGTTTTTCAGCCAAACAAAGTGGTTTTTATGCAAAATTCTGAACCAGATATGGCAGAGCAAATTTTTATCGCAACAGAAAAGTTAATGGCGGAATATGGTCTGCCTTACTTATCAATGCATAAAATTGCCAAAGAAGCCAAAATATCCGCTGGCACAATTTATATTTATTTTAAAAGTAAAGAAGAATTGTTAGAGCAATTTGCAAGGCGAGTGTTTTCCAATTTTCAACGAGAAATCGCACGAAATTTTGATGAAACAAAGCCTTTTTTTGAACAGTATCGACAAATGTGGAAAAACATTTGGTCGCATTTGTTAAAAAATCAAATGGTAGTGGCGAATATGCACCAATATAGAGCCTTACCAAAATTTAATGAAATTTGTCAGGAATTGGATAAACAAAACCTATGGACGAATTTTTGTATGAAAGCAAAACAAGCAGGTGCGATGTGTGATTTACCCACCGATGTGTTGTTTTCTATTAGTTTAGAAAGTGCGGTGAATTTGTCTTTTAGAGTATTAGGATCTAATGTCAAAGAGCCACTTTCTGATGATACCTTAGAAATGATTATTGAAAGAACGTGGCGTTCTATTCAAAAAGAAATTTAGTTAATTATTTACGGAGTTTTTTATGACCCAAATTCAAACAAATAAACCAAAACGTAGTCATACTTTCTTATTGAAAGTCGGTCTTACTGTGGCGGTGATTATTTTTGTTGGCGTAATTGGTATGAATATTTTTAAAAATAAAATGATTGCCAGTGCGATTGCTAATATGCCTGAATCAGTCAGCCCTGTTACTGCCATGGAAGTGACTGCTAAAGAGTGGACACCAGTGATTACCTCAACAGGTCTTGTTCGTCCAAATCAAGGAGCAATGTTAAGTGCGGAAGCCTCTGGTACAGTGAAGCATATTTTAGTCAAATCGGGTCAAACCGTGAATAAAGGTGATGTGCTGGTTGAGTTAGATAATGATGTAGAAGTGGCGACCTTACGTGCTACAGAAGCACAATTACCTGCACTTCGCTTAACTTACCAACGTTATGCTAACTTATTGAAAACACAATCTGTTTCTCAAACTGAATTTGATAATGCGAAAGCCAGTTATGATCAAGCAGTTGCCACCATTAATTCATTAAAAGCAGCAGTTGAACGCCGTAAAATTGTGGCACCTTTTGCAGGTAAATTGGGGATTGTGAAAGTTAATGAAGGTCAATATATCACGGTAGCAACAGAGATCGTGAGGGTCGAAGATACGTCATTAATGAAAGTCGATTTTGCACTTTCACAAAAATTGTTAGAACAAATTAAGATCGGTCAAAAAGTTACTGCCACAGCCGATGCTCGTTTAGGTGAAACCTTTGCTGCTCGTGTAACAGCCATTGATGCAGGCATCAGTTCATCCACTGGCTTAGTTGATGTGCAAGCGACATTTGAGCCGAATGATAGTCAGAAATTGCTTTCAGGTATGTTTACTCGTTTGAATATTGCCTTGCCAACTCAATATGGTCAAGTGGTGATTCCACAGGTGGCGGTGAGCTACAATATGTACGGTGAATTTGCTTATGTGTTGCAGCCATTAAATGATGAAGATAAACAAAAATTAGCCGATAGCGAAACATTAGATCAAACCTATCGTGTCAAACAAGTTACGGTGAAAACCCAAGATCGCCAAGGTATTTATGCCCATATTGCGAAAGGTGATTTAAATATTGGCGATAAAATCGTAACAGGTGGTTTCCAACGTATTAGCAATGGCAGTTTGGTTGTTGTTAAAGACAAAGACGGTGTGGGTACAGAGCAACCTGCGGATAAAACAAATCTATAATTTAAGGGTGTAACTTAATGAAATTTACTGATATTTTTATTAAACGCCCGATTTTGGCGATTTCTATTAGCTTGCTGATCGTGATTCTTGGTTTGCAAGCTATCTCGAAATTGTCGGTGCGTGAATATCCCAAAATGACCACCACGGTGATCACGGTAAGCACCACTTATCCTGGTGCAGATGCCAATTTGATTCAAGCGTTCGTGACCTCAAAACTGGAAGAAGCCATTGCACAGGCGGACAATATTGACTATTTATCATCAATCAGTAGTCCGAGTTCTTCTCAAATTACGGTCAAGATGAAATTGAATACTGATCCAAGTGCCGCTTTGGCTGACATTCTTGCCAAAGTAAACTCTGTTCGTTCTGAGTTACCAAGTGATATTGAAGACCCGTCCATTACTTCTTCTACAGGTGGTTCAGGGTTAATGTATGTTAGTTTTGTTTCGGATAAGTTAGATTCAAGCCAAGTGACTGACTATATTCAACGTGTGGTAAAACCGCAGTTGTTTACGGTGCAAGGTGTGGCAAAAGTTAATATTTATGGGGGGGCAGAATATGCCATGCGTATTTGGCTTGACCCACAAAAAATGGCTTCCCAAAACCTTTCTGCTCCACAGGTGATGAGTGCCTTGAATGCGAATAATGTACAGACCGCCGCAGGGAGTTCAAATGGTTATTACAATGTTTATAAAAACAAAGTAGAAACCACTACCACCACGATTGAACAATTAAGTAATTTAATTATTGCCTCTGATGGTACTGACCTTGTTCGTTTACGCGATGTAGCCACCGTTGAATTAAATAAAGAAAATGATGATTATCGTGCTAGTGCGAACGGACAAGAATCTGTGGTGATTGGTATTGAACCAACATCAGATGCCAACCCGTTAGATGTGGCAAATGATATTTATCCTGTGTATGAACAGATTAAAGCACAAATGCCAGATAGTATTACTTCAGCTATTCTGTATGACCGTACTATTGCGATTAACAGCTCAATTAATGACGTAGTACATACCATTTTAGAAGCGGTGGTCATTGTATTAGTGGTTATCTTAATGTTTATCGGTTCATTCCGTGCCATTATTATTCCGATTATCACCATTCCAATTTCATTGATTGGGGTATTGTTCTTGATGCAAGGTTTTGGTTTCTCTATTAACTTGATGACTTTGCTTGCGATGATTTTAGCTATCGGTTTGGTGGTGGACGATGCCATCGTGGTATTGGAAAACGTGGATCGCCACATTAAAGAGGGTGAAACCCCATTCCGTGCGGCAATTATTGGTACACGTGAAATTGCTACCCCTGTTATTTCTATGACCATTGCCTTGGTCGCGGTATATTCACCGATGGCATTAATGGGCGGAATTACGGGAACACTATTTAAAGAATTTGCGTTAACCCTTGCTGGTTCAGTATTTATTTCTGGTGTGGTGGCTTTAACGCTCTCACCAATGATGTCTGGTGCCTTATTAACTGATCAACATAGTAGCTTTGAGCAACGTGTCAATCGTACTTTAAACAAAATTACCGATATTTATGGTTACTGGTTGCACGTGATTATGGCTTCTCGTAGTGCAATTTTGTTATTCTCTGTTATTGTTTTTGGCACGATCCCTGTGTTATTGAATTCACTTTCCAGTGAGCTGACACCTGCGGAAGACAAGGGGGCATTTATGAGCCTTGCTTTTGCACCGTCAAATATGAACGTGGATTATATTCAACAAGCCGCTAAACAATACGAGCAAATTATCAATGAAACCGAAGAGAATAAATTCTCAATGGTGGTTGCTGGTGCACCAACATCAAATAAGGCATTGATTATTACCACCCTGAAAGATTGGAGTGAGCGTAGTCGTAAACAGCCTGAAGTGATGAATGAATTAAATACCAAGGCTAAAAATATTCCAGAATTATCTATTACCAACTTCTCCATGCCTGAAATTGACACAGGGGAACAAGGGGCAAGTGTCGGGATCGTGTTAATGACCCCAAATGATAATAAAGAACTTGCGGTGGTTTCCGAAGAGTTCTTACAAAAGATGCGTAAGTCTGGTTTATTCGTGTTTACGAATATTGATTTGCAATATGATACTGCTCAAATGACGATTACTGTTGATAAAGAAAAAGCAGGGGCGTATGGCGTGAGTATGTCGGCGATTTCTAACACCTTAGGCAGTTATTTATCCGCAGCGACCATTACTCGAGTCGATATTGACGGACGAGCTTATAAAGTGATCTCGCAAGTAAAACGTGACGACCGCTTATCACCAGAATCCTTTAATAACTACTATGTATCCGCTTCAGATGGCACTAGCGTACCGTTAAGTAGTTTGCTCACCCTTACTCTTGAGCCACAGCCTGTATCATTGGGGCATTTTAGTCAGTTGAATGCGGCGACCATTAGTGCGGTGCCAGCCCCAACCACCAAAGTCGGTGATGCGGTAGCTTGGTTGCAAGCGGCAGCCAAAGAATTGCCAAAAGGTTATACCTATGACTTTAAAGGCGAATCTCGTCAGTTAGTGCAAGAAGGTAGCTCTCTTGGTGTCACCTTTGCTCTTGCGGTGGTGATTATTTTCTTAGTGTTGGCGATCCAATTTGAAAGCTGGCGTGATGCAACGGTGATTTTGATTTCTGTACCGTTAGCATTAAGTGGAGCCTTGTTGGTGTTAAATATTCTGAGTTTATTAGGGGTAACAGGGGTAACACTCAACATTTATTCTGAAGTAGGCTTGATTACTTTAGTCGGCTTAATTACCAAACACGGTATCTTAATGTGTGAAGTAGCAATGGAAGAGCAGTTACATCATGGTGCAAGTAAAATTGATGCGATTGTGACGGCAGCCCGTCAACGTTTACGTCCAATTTTAATGACGACAGCAGCGATGATCGCAGGTTTAGTACCACTACTTTATGCCAGTGGTGCGGGTGCGGTAATGCGTTTCAGTATGGGGATTGTAATCGTAGCAGGTCTGGCGATTGGAACATTGTTCACCCTGTTCGTGTTGCCAGTGATTTATTCTTACATTGCCAGCGAACACAAACCATTACCAGAATTTGATGAAAACGCCCCACGTGTGAGTGGCGGAAGTCATCATTAAAATTCACTAAAAATACACCGCACTTTCTACTTTATGCCAAATAAAGTGCGGTGAAAAATCAAAGGGTTTTGCGTAACAGCAAAACCCTTTTTCGTGTGAATAATAAATTAGTTCAACCAGAAGAAATAGCCGATAGTGGCAATCACAAAGACACAAACTAGATTTAAAATAAATCCAACTCTTACCATTTCGCTTTGTTTTACTTCACCTGTACCAAATACAATAGCATTTGGTGGTGTTGCCACAGGTAACATAAAGGCACAAGAAGCACCAAGACCGATAATTAAGGCTAAACCAACAGGTGGCATGCCTAAGGCTTCAGCGATAGAGATAAAGATTGGTACGAGTAATGCGGCACTGGCAGTATTCGAGGTAAATTCAGTTAAGAAAATAATAAATGCAGCCACCACTAAACCGATAATGTAGTAATGACCACCCTCAATCATAAACACAATGCCATCAGCCATAATTTTACTTGCCCCAGAGTCTTTTAATACCGCACTCAAGGTTAAACCACCACCGAATAGCATTAATACGCCCCATTCGGTGTTATCTTGAATTTGTTTCCAAGAGGCTACATTGAAGATAACGATTAACACTGCGGCTAATAACGCAACGACACTATCAAAACTGGCAATCTTACCTTCTAAACCAAGTAAGGAAGATAACATTGGATTAATATAGCCACTGAACACCCAGCAAAGCGCCACAAAAATAAAGATGATTAAAGTAACGATACGATCGGTGTTCATGTTTATTTGTTCAAAATTCTGGCTAAATTTAATATTTAAATTAGGTTTAAATACGATATATAGTGTGCCGATCATTAATGGCAGTAAAATAATCATAATCGGCAAACCATACCATAACCAATCTGCAAAGGTTAAATGTAATTGCGATGCCACAATAGCATTTGGCGGGCTACCGACTAAGGTTCCCATTCCCCCAATACTGGCACTATAAGCGATACCCAACAACACGAAAATATAGGTACTATGTTCTCGTTCACGATCTAATTGGCTTAATACTCCCATGGCAAGTGGTAACATCATCGCTGCGGTAGCGGTATTACTGATCCACATGGAAAGGAAAGCGGTAACACTGAATAGATACAGCGTTGCTACAAATAAATTTCCTCGAGCCAATGCCATAATTCGGTTCGCTATTAAGCGGTCTAAGTTTTGAATATGTAGAGCTGTGGCTAACGCAAATCCACCAAAGAACAAGAAAATGGTAGGATCGGCAAAGGCAACCAAGGCATTTTTGGTGGTGACTAATCCTAAACCAATAGCCAGTATAGGCACTAAAATTGCGGTAATGGTAACGTGTAATGTTTCGGTTAACCATAAAACAGCAATAAATGCGAGCAACGCCAAACCTTTATTGGCTTTAGGGTCAAAAGGTAAGACGTTTAGTAAAATAAAAAATAAAATAATATCTGCAAGTAGAATAATACCTTTCGGATTTAGACTACTTTTTTTCTCAGGGGTAAATTCCATCATTGTCCTCCTTAAATTTATATGTTTGGACGTAGTAACGTTAGCAATTTGTTAAATAAAAGCAATACTTTTTTTATGGATTTGTGACACCGATCATAAAATAAAAAAAGTGCGGTTAATTTTCTTACAAAATAATTCACCGCACTTTTATGCCATTCTTCAAATAAATTATTCGTTTTCTAGCTCATCTAATTCTAATGGCTCTTGCGATAAAATAATCCCCGTTAAATCAGCATATATATGATCTTCGGGGAAAAAAGTTACCCCTGCAAAATTCACAGGGACATCACTTTCGCCCTGATTATCATCATCAGCCCCTACGGGAATAGGAGCAAGAGCGTGAATACCAATATCAATATTTTCTAATTCGGCTAATTGACGAATAGCACCATATACAATAATGCCCTCCCAGCGATTCTTGGCAGCCAGTTGAGCAAGTTCTGCATCAATTAAGGCACGGCGAACCGCACCGCCACCATCAATCACTAATACACGACCTGCCCCATCTTCTTCTAATAATTCTGCAATTAAGCCATTTTTTTCAAAGCATTTGACAGTGGTGATTTTACCGTAAAAGTTTGTCACGCCACCAAAACTAGAAAAAATAGGATCGACTACATCTACCTGATCGAGGTAGATATCACAAAGTTCAGAAGTATCAATTTGCATAGGATTTCCCTTTTATCTAAAATTTATCTGACTATAAGTATATGCTTGATTCTATAAAATTAGCAAGCCTAAACTAAATAGAATCGTGCTTAACAACGCCAGCATTGACATTTTGCCGAGCATTGGACGTAATGCCATGGGATCTTTTTGTTGATAAACAAAATAAGCATGTTTGGCTAATAATACAGCAATCACCGCAATAATGATCAGCAATAACGGCTTATGCAATAAGGCAAAAATGGTGTAACAAAGGACTGCCCCTAATAATAATAGCCAGTGATAAATTCGTCCGTTTTTCGCCCCGATTCGTACAATGAGCGTATTTTTGCCTGCTTTGCGATCTTGTTCAATATCCCGCAAATTATTGATATTTAACACTGCAGTTGAAAGAAAACCACAAGCCGCTGCAGGTAAGAAAATCGACCAATCAAGGCTGTGAGCTTGTAAATAATAGGTGCCACACACGGCTAATAAACCAAAAAACAGGAACACTGAAATATCGCCTAAACCTAAATAACCATAAGGTTTTTTGCCAACGGTATAGGTAATCGCTGCCAAAATCGCCAAAATTCCCAATATAGCGAAAGCAATTAAATCTTGTGTGGTTTCATAAGCTAACGCAATTAAGCTCGCTCCCGATATAAAACTTGCTATGCTAATCACAATCAAGCCATTACGTAGCTGGTTTGCGGTCATTTTTCCTTGTTGAATACCACGTAATGGACCGATACGCTCTGTGGTATCGGAACCTTTTTGATAATCACCATAATCATTGGCAAAGTTCGATACAATTTGTAATAGGGTGGCGGTGAGTAAACAAAGTAAGGTGACTGACCAGCTAAATGTGCCATGCCATTGAGCTAACGCTGAACCTGTTAAAATAATAGCTACCGCCAGTGGTAAGGTTTTTGGTCGAGCTGTGTCGAGCCATGTTTTTATTGTTGCCATAATAAGAATTTTTCAAAAATACACCGCACTTTGGGTGGTTATCAGGTAATATAAAGGCGAGCATTTTAACATAGATTAAAAAAGATGTCTGATTTGAACTTAACTTTACAGCCAGTAGCCATTATTCATACCCCTTATCAAGAAAAATTCTCTGTACCACGCCAGCCCAATTTGGTGCAAGATGGCACGGGCGTTGTAGAATTATTACCGCCTTACAACGTCCCTGAAGCCGTACGAGGATTAGCACAATTTAGCCATTTATGGCTAATTTTTCAATTCGATAAAATCCCTCAAGGCAAGTGGCAACCTACTGTTCGTCCACCCCGTTTAGGGGGAAATCAGCGAGTGGGTGTATTTGCTTCACGCTCCACCCATCGCCCGAATCCGTTAGGTTTATCGAAAGTGGAATTGCGTAAAATTGATTGTTCACAAGGCAAGGTGTTATTGCATCTTGGTTCTGTGGATTTAGTTAATGGCACGCCAATTTTTGATATAAAACCTTATATTGCTTACGCCGACAGTGAACCTAATGCTATTTCAGGTTTTGCACAAGCAAAGCCCCCAGTGTTGTTACAAGTAAAATTCAGCCCTGATGCCCAAACTGCGGTGCAAAAAATCGAAGAATTTCAACCGCACTTTCAGCGATTTATTACCGAAGTCTTACAACAAGATCCCAGACCTGCTTATCAACAAGGGCAGATTTCTGAGCGGATTTATGGGGTACATTTAGCGAATTATAATGTGACATTTCAAATCAGAGAATTAGGAATAGTAGAAGTGGTAAACATATTATTAAATGATAATAGTTTACATTTTTAGTCGGAAATTATAATATTTATTTCGTTTTTATTATTTTTATTATTTCAATTTAAGGAGCAATATATGAAAAGAATAGCTAATTTCTCTTTGATTAGTTTGGCAATCATGAGCCAATTTGCTTGGTCAGAAGAAAGCACGGATAACCCTGTTAGGCTCGATGTTATTCATGTTACCGCTGAACAGCAATTACAACAATCTCTTGGGGTATCACAAATTTCGACCAAAGATGTGGAGAAACGTCCGCCAGCTAATGATGTGTCCGAATTAATTCGTACCATGCCAGGCGTAAACTTAACGGGGAATACTGCCACAGGGCAACGTGGTAATAAACGTCAAATTGATATTCGTGGTATGGGACCAGAAAATACCTTAATTTTAATTGATGGTAAGCCAGTCACTTCTCGCAATGCAGAACGCATTTCTATGCGTGGTGAGCGTAATACCCGTGGTGATTCCAACTGGGTACCTGTAGAAGAAATCGAAAGTATTAGTGTATTACGTGGTCCTGCTGCCGCTCGTTATGGATCAGGGGCAATGGGGGGCGTGGTGAATATTAAAACCAAACCAGCAACTAATGAATGGAAAGGTTCTCTCAGCTATTACACCAGTCAACCTGAAGACGATCAAGAGGGAGCAACTCAACGCGTAGGCTTTAATTTGAGTGGTCCATTAATTCGTGATGTATTGACGTTCCGTTTATATGGTAGTGCCAATAAAACTGATGCCGATGCGGTGGGGATTAACCCGAATACGATTAATCCCAATAATAATGCCGTTGTCCCTGGGGCGAATGCGGCAGGGGTAGAGGGCGTGCGTAACCGTGATATTGCAGGACGTTTGCAATGGAAAATTAACACTCAACAAAAATTAACCTTGGACAGTAGTTTTAGCCGTCAAGGTAATATTTATAATGGTGATAGTCAGAATAGTAATGCAACAGGCATAACTGCTGCTATTAGAGATAGTGGTATGGAAACGGCTCGTCTGTATCGTTCAGCTTATTCTTTAACCCATGAAGGGCAATGGGATTGGGGGAATACGGAAAATACCATTAGTTATGATCGTACCACCAATAGTCGTTTACCCGAAGGTTTAGCGGGTGGTCCAGAGGGGAGTTATACCTCAGCTGATACATATAACAACAGTTATTTGAAAAATTTCCGTTTACACAGTGAAGCGGATATTCCTTTTACTTTAGGCGTACCGCAGGTATTAACCCTTGGCTTCGAATATTATCATAGTTCCTTACAAGATGATGCTTCCATGACCCAAGGCTTTACTGATCAAGGTAGAATTGATGTATTTACAGGCATTAATGCTAATCGTGGTGGTAAAGTATCGCAAAATAGTTGGGCATTGTATGCAGAAGATAATATTTATGTGACAGAAGCGACCAGTGTTATTCCAGCTGTTCGCTTTGATTATAATAGTGACAGTGGCAATAATTGGAGTCCATCACTGAACTTCTCCCACAGTTTCAATCAGATGTTTACCATTAAAGGTGGTATCGCAAGAGCTTATAAAGCCCCAAATCTCTATCAAACGAATCCGAATTTTATTCTTTATACTCGAGGACAAGGTTGCCCGATTAACACAACGGTACGTTGTTATTATCAAGGTAATTCTAATCTCAAACCTGAAACCAGTGTAAATAAAGAAATTGGTTTGGAGTTTTCTCATAACGGCTGGCAGGCTTCTATTAATTACTTCCATAACGCCTATCGTAATAAAATTGTGATCGGCGATGAGATAATTGGTCTGAGTAGTATCGGCAGTCATTTGTATCAATGGACGAATACTCCAAAAGCTACGATAGCAGGCTTTGAAGGTAATCTAGTGATTCCGTTATTAAACCATTTGCAATGGAGTAATAATTTCACGTATATGAGTAAATCAGAGGATTACCAAGGCAATCCACTGTCTATTATTCCGAAACATACCATTAACAGCACACTAGCTTGGCAAGCAACGGATAAATTCGATATGAATTTAACCTTTACTCACTATGGTCGCCAAAAACCACGTCATGTTGCGATTAATCGTATTGAAGCAGGGCAAGGTGGAGCAACTTCAATTACACTTCCACAAAGCCAAAATGAAGTGGGTAGCTATGCTATTTGGGGAATTAATGCTGGTTATCAATTTACTCCAGATATTAGTATGCGTGTTGGAGTGACTAATTTATTTGATAAAAAACTTTATCGTACCAACAACGGAGCAGAAAGCTACAATGAGCATGGACGTGCTTACTATGTGAATGCGAAAATTGGTTTTTAGAGAATAAACAGAATAAAATATCCCGTTGTTTTGGCGAGATATTTTTATTGATTTTATCAAGCAAAAAAAGCCTGTCAGTCGACAGGCTTACATAACTTAACAAACTAAAGCGTCACGTCCAACTTCTCATACGCCCTAACCGCTTTTGCTAAGGCTTTTTGCACGCTTTCATCACGAGCCAAAATTACGCCCAAACGGCGGTGTCCATTTACTTCGCCTTTGCCGAAAATACGTAAATCGGTGTTCGGTTCGCTTAATACTTCGACCAAATTGCCGAATTGGACTTGATTGGATTTTCCCTCCACTACAATGGCTTTTGATGCAGACGGGCTGATCAGGTTGATTTGCGGAATAGGCAAGCCGAGAATCGCACGGGCGTGTAAGGCAAATTCGGATAATTCTTGGGAAATTAGAGTGACCATTCCTGTGTCGTGTGGACGTGGCGATACTTCATTGAAAATCACCTCATCACCACACACGAACATTTCCACCCCGAAAATGCCACGTCCACCTAAGGCACCTGTGATTTTTTCCGCAATGGCTTGGGCTTTTTGCAAAGCGATGTCTGACATGGCTTGTGGTTGCCAACTTTCACGGTAGTCGCCGTCTTCTTGGTGGTGTCCGATAGGGGCTAAGAAAGAAGTACCGCCGATATGGCGAACGGTCAGCAAGGTGATTTCATAATCAAATTTAACGAAACCCTCTACGATCACACGCCCAGCACCCGCCCGTCCGCCTTGTTGAGCGTAATCCCATGCTTTTTGCACGTCATCAAAGGATTTCACCACCGATTGACCATGACCTGATGATGACATTATCGGTTTGGCCACGCAAGGAACGCCGATTTTTTGCACCGCACTTTCAAAGTCGGCAAGGTTATCCACAAATTGATAAGGCGAGGTAGGCAAGCCCAATTCTTCCGAAGCCAAACGGCGAATACCCTCACGGTTCATGGTGAGTTTAGTAGCTTTGGCAGTCGGAATCACGTTAAAGCCTTGCTGTTCCAATTCCAGCAGTGTGTCAGTGGCGATAGCTTCCACTTCGGGAACAATATAATCAGGTTGTTCTTTTTCCACTAGCTCACGCAAGGCTTTGCCGTCTAACATAGAAATGGTGTAAGCACGGTGAGCGACTTGTTGAGCAGGGGCGTTTGCATAGCGATCTACAGCAATCACTTCCACGCCAAGTCGCATTAATTCGATAACGACTTCTTTGCCAAGTTCGCCTGAACCCAGCATCATGACTTTGGTGGCTTTTGCCGTTAAGGGGGTACCGATAGTTGTCATCTTGTTTTTTCCTTATGCTTGTGGATAAAGCAATTTCTCATCTAACATTAAATCTTCGTTTTTGTTAATGCCAATGCCTTTGTCAATCACGTGCTGCACCGCTTTGTGAGCGTCTTCCAGTGAATGTTCCTTGAATGAACCGCACTGATATTGGTTGATTTCAGGAATGGTGTTTTGATCTTTCACCGCTAAGGCATCGTGCATCGCTTTTAACCAAGCATCGGCTACACGTTGTTCATTAGGCGTACCGATTAAGGACATATAAAATCCCGTGCGACACCCCATGGGTGAAATATCAATAATTTCCACGTCATCGCTATTTAAATGATCACGCATAAAGCCAGCGAATAAATGCTCAAGGGTATGAATGCCGCGAGGCGAAATAATTTCTTTGTTCGGTTGGCAAAAACGTAGGTCAAACACCGTGATAATATCGCCTTTGGGCGTGGTCATGGTTTTCGCAATTCGCACCGCTGGAGCGTGCATAATGGTATGATCGACTTTGAAACTATCAAGTAATGGCATAATTTTTTCCTTTTTTTAAAAAAAGTTTGAACTTTATGGAATAACGCTAGTCTTATATTACAAGCAACTTGCAGTTGTATAATAAAAAATTGGTTCCTTAGGTTATATTGCCCTTCCTTGTGAGGGGCTTTTTTTTATGTATTAATAATAAAAAATTGGTTGTTATTCCAGTTGGGTTATATTCGCCCCCCATCCCCCTTCGGGGACTTCCCCCCGCAAGCAGGGGGAAGAAAAGTATTTTTGCTCCTTTCCTTAAGCAAGGGGAAAGAAAGTATTTTTGCTCCTTTCCTCAAGCAAGGAGAAAGAAAGTATTTTTACTCCTTTCCTTAAGCAAGGGGAATGAAAGCATTTTTGTTCCTTTCCTCAAGCAAAGGGAAGTAAAACAATCTAAACTTCGCTCCCCCTGCTTGCGGGGGGAGCTGTCCAAAGGACTGAGGGGGGCGAGTCAACATTCACACATTCTACACATTTACGCCCAAAAAGTATAACCAATCACCATACTCAACAAAAATAAATAGCGTAATCCTTTACCGATTAACATATAAATTAAAGTTTGCCAGACATTCAGGCGTAGCCAACCTGCAACAGCACACATCAAATCACCTAACACGGGTAGCCAGCTGAATAACAATAAAATTGCTCCATAGCGAGAAAATTTGGCTAAAATCCACCGCACTTTTCTTTGCTGGTCAGGCTTGATTTCAGGAAAAGGCAACCAACGCCCAAGCCAGTAAGTGGTTAAACTACCTAACGTATTGCCAAATGTGGCAGCTAGAATTAATTGCATAATGGCTGGACTAAAATAGTGATTCGCAATAATCTGAATTTTGGCACTTAAGGCTAAAAAGACAATTTCTGAATTGCCTGGTAAAACGGTTGCACTTAGAAAAGCACTAATAAACATTAAATAAAGACTATGTTCACCTAAAAGTGCGGTTAAAAAATCAAACATTTTTTGTTATTTAGCGTAAATAATTTGATTAATCCGTACATCAAATACGTCCATTCCCCCAGCCAATCCTGCTTGCACACCCAGATCGGCATCTTCAAACACCAGACAAAGTTGTGGTTCGACATTGAGTAATTCTGCACAACGTAAGAACGTTTCGGGATTCGGTTTGTGATGTGTTACCTGATCGGCATTGACGACAGCATTGAAATATTGACGCAAATTAAATTTATCCAGTAATAAATCTACCATAAAGCCGTGTGAACCCGTGCCTAACGCTATGGGGATTTTACCGAAATTTGTTTTGATAATGTCAAAAGCGGGCAATAATGTGGCATTTTTTTCCACCATTTCAAATCCGAATTGACGTTTTAAGCGAACCATTTCATCAAAATGCTGTTCAGGGATATTGTGGCGTTGCATGGTTTCACGAGCAATAATCGACACAGTGGCACCGCCAAGCTCGTACATAATCTCGCCCGTAATGGGATAGCCTAAGATTTCGCCTACTTTTTGCCAAGCAAGAGCATGGCTCGGCATGGTGTCGATGATGGTGCCGTCCATGTCGAAGATAAGAGCGGTGTAATTTTGTAGTGTTTCGTGATCGATCATGTTTGTTTCCTGTTGGGGATTTTTTGGGGTATTTTGCTATAAAATGGGGGAGATGTAAAATACCTAGCACTGGTGTGCTAGGTTAAGCATGGTAACGCTACTCCGTAGCTTGCACTGTATTTTATTATTTCACCAATGGGGTCCCCATGTTTGCCGCCTGAAAATATTTTAATTTGTAGGAAAATGGCGTCTGTCTGAGCGAAGCGAGTTCAGCCATTTTCCGTTAAGCAAATTAAAATATTTTCAGGAAACAAGGCAAAGTTGGGGCGTGTTTTCTTTTTGCTTACTTTTGCTTTGCACGAGCAAAGAAAAAGTAAGTCGCCAACGGCGAAATCCGTTCTTAATAAATAAAGATATGAAATAAAAAGGGAAATTAATAAAAGAAAAGTGAAATGGCGCACCCGAAAGGATTCGAACCTTTGACCGCTCGGTTCGTAGCCGAGTACTCTATCCAGCTGAGCTACGGGTGCGTAGAGAGTTTTATTTAATCTATACCAATCCACCTAGAGTAAAAATGAAATGGCGCACCCGAAAGGATTCGAACCTTTGACCGCTCGGTTCGTAGCCGAGTACTCTATCCAGCTGAGCTACGGGTGCAGATTTAAATAAATTAAATTGTGACAAACCAACAGTCATACAACAAATAAAAATGGCGGTGAAAGAGGGATTCGAACCCTCGATGGAGCTTTTAACCCCATACTCCCTTAGCAGGGGAGCGCCTTCAGCCTGCTCGGCCATCTCACCGCAACTGGTTTGTGGACGATATGATACGGTTTTATATAAACAAGTCAAACGCTTTTTGTTAAAAACCGTCTATTTGTTTAAATCATCTACAATTTAGCTGGGTTTAGCCTGAGCGTTGGCTAAAATAGCTCGTAAGTTCGCAATATTTGCTGTTGCCTTTTGTTGTTTTTGCTGTTCGGTTAATGGTGGTTTATCTCTTTCCCATTGCACGTCATCTTGTGGTAACTCCAGTAAAAAACGGCTCGGTTCAGGGCTAATTAATTCACCATATTGTCGGCGTTCTTTACACAAGGTAAAACGTAATGTCTGTTGAGCCCTTGTAATACCAACATAAGCTAGACGGCGTTCTTCGTCCACATTATCTTCGTCAACGCTACTTTGATGTGGCAATAAGCCTTCTTCCATGCCGATTAAAAAAACGTGCGGAAATTCTAATCCTTTGGACGCATGTAGGGTCATTAATTGTACCTGATCACTGGCATCATCATCTTCACTACGTTCTAGCATATCTCGCAAGGTTAAATTGGTGACGACCTGATTTAAAGTCATTGGCTCATTCACCTCATCTCCTTTTAACATGGATGCTACCCACTCAAACAATGTTGCTACGTTTTTACTTTGCATTTCTGCTATTTTCGGGTTGGTGGCGGTTTCGTATAAGTATTCTTCATATTGAATTTGAGCCAGCATACGTTTTACGGCTTGTTCTGGTTCGGCACGTAATAATTCATCATTAAGTTCCACCATCCAGCGTGCGAAACTTTGTAAGGCATTATAGGCTTTTGGTGTTACTCTATGAATTAATTCAAATTCAAAAATAGCAGCAAATAAGCTAATATGTTTTTCGTGAGCCAATAATCCTAATTTTTCTAGGGTAGCGGTGCCAATTTCACGTTTGGGAGTGTTCACAATACGTAAAAATGCGGCATCATCGTCTTGATTTACTAACACTCGCAAATATGCCATCATATCTTTGATTTCAGCTCGGCTAAAAAAAGATGTTCCTCCCGAAATTTTGTAGGGAATGCGATTTTGCATTAACACTTTTTCTAATAAGCGTGATTGATGATTGCCTCGATATAATACGGCATAATCTTTATATTTGGTTTTATGGGTAAATCGGTGAGCGATCAATTCAGCTACGACACGTTCTGCTTCGTGTTCTTCATTTTTGGCTTCAATTACTTGTAGTTTTTCGCCTTGAGCTAAATTTGAAAACAATTTTTTATCAAACACATGATCATTGTTATCAATTAAAATATTCGCACAGTGTAAAATTCGTTGGGTAGAGCGGTAATTTTGTTCTAACTTAATGACATTAAGTTTTGGGAAATCATCACGTAGTCGTATCATATTTTGCGGTCTGGCTCCACGCCATGAATAAATAGACTGATCGTCATCACCGACCACGGTAAAATTGGCTCGACTACCAACTAATAATTTAATCAGTTCGTATTGGCTGGTATTGGTATCTTGATATTCATCAACTAATAAATAACGAATTTTATTCTGCCAGTTTGACCGCACTTCTTCATTTTGACGAAATAATAAGCTAGGTAACATAATTAAATCATCAAAATCTAAAGCATTATAGGCTCGAATTTGCTTGGCATAGCGATCATAACATTGAGCAAAAATTTGATATTTTTGATCTCTGGCTAATGCCAACGCCGTATCTGGCATAATTAAATCGTTTTTCCAGTTGGAAATGGCGGAAATTAACTCACGCAATAAATCTTTATCTTCTTGTAATTCATTTGCAGTTAAATCTTTCAGTAGAGCAAGTTGGTCATGTTCATCAAACAAGGTCATATTAGCCTTAAAACCGAGTTGTTTATATTCTTGTTTAATGATATTAAAACCAAGGGTGTGAAAGGTGGAAACCGTTAATCCTTTGGTTTTATCTTTACCTATGGAATGAGCTACTCGTTCTTTCATCTCTCGTGCTGCTTTGTTGGTAAAGGTTACTGCTGCAATATGTTTTGGCAAATAACCACACTGAGCGATTAAATAAGCGATTTTATTAATAATTACTCTGGTTTTGCCTGAACCTGCACCAGCTAAGACCAGACAAGGTCCTCTACTAAATTCCACGGCTTGTTGTTGTTGAGGGTTCAGTTTCATTGTGTATTATTCTTGCGACCAAACATAGGGTAATAATGCGGTATCTAATAAAAAAGACAACGGCAAATCCAAAATTGGCAGTCCCCATTTTTGAGCCTGTTGCCAGTCAAATTTTGTGCCATCGTAGGCATTGTATTTTTCGGTGGGATCGATTAATTGCACAATGGTTCCACAGCCTGTTAGCCCACTGAATGAGAATAGTGCGGTTAAAATTAATAAGGTTTTTTTCACGAGGTGCGATTTTCCTTAAGTTAAACAAGGAAAGTATTATACCCTTTTTGTGCTATTTATGCTTTATAAATAGACTTTCTATAGCGTACATATTAAAATTGTTGACAATTTGTAAATTTTTATTTTTTTAGGAACGTTTAATTATGAAAAACATTGTTATTGTTGGCGGGGGTGCTGGCGGATTAGAACTCGCCACATTCTTAGGCCACAAATTAGGAAAGAAGCAGAAGGCAAATGTTGTCTTAGTAGATCGCAATCAAACCCATCTATGGAAACCATTGTTGCATGAAGTCGCTACAGGCGTTTTGGATTCGGAAACTGATGCGGTGAGTTTTCGTGCTCACGCCTATAATCATGGATTTAATTTTGAACAAGGTTCGGTTGCCCGTATTGATCGTACCAACAAATATATCGAATTAGATCCCGTGTATGGTTCGGAGGGGGATATTATCGTGGTGGCACGTCGTATTCCTTATGATTATTTAGTGCTTTCGATAGGTAGTAAGTCTAATGATTTCAATACCAAAGGCGTAGCAGAAAACTGTATTTTCCTTGATTCAGCCAATCAGGCGTTGCGTTTTCAACACAAAATGTTGGAATTATTCTTAAAATTCTCTGAAAACAATGCGTTATCAGAAATTGGTGAAGATAGCAGTAAACAAAATTTAGTTGAAGAAGATAAAGTCAATATTGCTATTGTCGGTGGTGGAGCCACAGGGGTTGAGTTGTCGGCAGAATTGTTTAATGCGGCTACTCACTTATCTTCTTATGGGTATGGCAAAATTCGTAGTGATTGTTTACAAGTTACCCTGATTGAAGCAGGGGATCGCTTATTACCAGCATTACCAGAACGTATTTCTGAATCTGTTCGTATGGAATTAGAAGAATTAGGGGTACGCGTGAAAACCAAGACAATGATTACTGAAGCCACGCCGAATAGCTTGCTCACGAAAGACGGTGATGAAATTAAAGCGGATTTGATGGTATGGGCTGCTGGGGTACGTATTTCTACGGTTACTAAGCAATTTGATGGGTTAGAAGTCAACCGTATTAATCAACTTTGCGTTAAAGACACCTTACAAACGACATTAGATGATACTGTTTTCGCCATAGGTGATTGTGCGTTCCTATTGCAAAAAGACGGCACGCCAGTTCCCCCTCGTGGTCAAGCTGCTACCCAAATGGCAACGACCTGTGGACAAAATATTGTGGCGTTATTTGAGGGCAAAACAGAACTTAAACCGTTTGTTTTCCGTGATAAAGGATCGCTAGTTTCTCTCTCAAAATTCACCGCACTTGGTAACATCACCACGGGTAAGAAAAGTTCATTAACCGTGGAGGGAAATTTAGCCCGTTTAGCCTATATTTCCCTATACCGTTTACATCAACAACGCTTACATGGTTGTTTTAAAGTCGGGTTAATTATTTTGATTGGACGATTGAATCGCTTTATTAGACCATCATTGAAGTTGTATTGATAACATAGACAGCAAGAAAGCTAAGTAATGTAAGTTATTTAGCTTTTTTGTATGCCTTTTTGTACCCAGTATTTATATGGGCTTGTAGTCGTTTCTGAGTGTAAAAGTTGATGATCCATAAATTGACAGAAACTTGGAATATCGCGAGTGGTGGCAGGATCATCGGCAATAATCAGTAATACATCACCATTCGACATATAACGGATTTGTTTACGTATTAGCATTACTGGTTCAGGGCAGCGTAATCCTTTTGCATCTAGGGTATAATCTATCGGTATTTCATTCATTATTATGTTTTTCAATTTATTTAATTGTTATCCTATGATAACGTGAAGAAAGTAGTTGGTCAAAAGTTAAGAACATTTAATCATAGTATATGATAAAATGAACCACTGCGGTTCTGTTTGTTATTGGTCATCTGTTTTATATATAACTAGAGTAAATATATTGTGCATATTTTATCAATTATTAGAATAGTCGGCATTTTGATAATGTGTTTTTCATTATCTATGTTTGTGCCAGCATTTGTTGCATTAATTTACGGTGATGGGGGTGGTAAGGCTTTCATTGAAACCTTTGCTTTTAGTTTATTGTTGGGGGCTTTATTATGGCGTTCATGCTATAACTATAAACAAGAGTTACGTTCTCGAGAAGGATTTTTGATCGTTGTTATGTTCTGGTTTTTACTATGTGGACTTTCAGTTATCCCATTTTTATTTTTTGATGAACTTAATATTGATTTTGCTCAGGCAATTTTTGAAGCCATTTCAGCAGTAACTACCACTGGAGCAACAGCAATTTCAGGCTTGGATAATTTGCCTAAATCTATTTTATTTTATCGGCAATTTTTACAATGGATTGGGGGGATTGGATTAATCGTTTTAGTGGTTGCAGTTACCCCTTTATTAGGTGTCGGTGGCGGGCAATTATATCGTGCTGAATCGGCAAGCCCTTTGAAAGATCAGAAAACCTTACCTCGCATCGGCGAAATGGCTAAATTACTTTGGATAATTTATGGGGGACTAACTGTATTATGTACGTTAACCTATTGGTTAGCTGGAATGACTTTTTTTGATGCAATTTGCCATAGTTTTTCAACGGTATCTAATGGCGGATTATCTACTCATGATGCAAATCTAGGTTATTTCCAAAATTCAACAATTTATTTGTTATCTACTTTTTTTATGTTATTTACGGGGTGCAACTTTGGTTTACACGTGAAAGCATTAATGAATCGCAAATATCAATCTGTTTGGAAAACCTATTTTAGCGATCCTGAATTCCGTTTTTTTTGTGTAGTGCAATCTATACTGATAGCCATTATGACTATCGGGTTATATATTTCATATCAAAATATGTCGATTTTAGATGCTTTTTCGCAAGGTTCTGCACAAATGTCTTCCATGTCAATGACAGCAGGTTTTACTCTATTTAATTTTAATGAATTACCAACATTTTTATCTATGTTGTTAGTTTTCGCTGCACTTTTAGGTGGGTGTGCAGGATCGACTTCGGGTGGATTAAAGATGATTCGTATCTTAGTCCTTTGGTTACAATTTAAACGAGAAATTAAGTTTTTGGTTCATCCTAATTTAGTTGTACCGATCAAATTAGGGGAAACCTTATTATCATCTCGAATAATTGAGGGGATTTGGGCGTTTTTAATCGCTTTCTTCTTCACTTATTGGTTATGTGTATTTGGGGTGATTTTATGTGGAATGGATCCACTTGATGCTTTAGTTGCTATCTTTTCGACATTAACCAATGTAGGTCCTGGGCTTGGATCTGCAGGTACGGGATTTGCAGAAGCATCAAATAATGCAAAATATGTTTTATCTTTTGCTATGATTGCTGGGCGACTTGAGATCTTTTCTTTATTAATTTTATTTACTCCTTCTTTTTGGAAAACCTAATGAAAACCCTGATTTTGTATTCAAGTTATGATGGTCAGACAAAAAGAATTGCAGAATTTTTAGCCTCTAAATTATCCAGCGAGGTTGAAGTGCGGTCTATTTCTGAACAGATTTGTTTTGATTTTGATAGAATTATTATTGGTGCTTCAGTACGTTATGGCTATTTTAATAAGAATTTGTATAAATTTATTAAAAAAAATACCGCACTTTTGAACAGTAAACCAAGTGCATTTTTTGGGGTGAATTTGACAGCGAGAAAGGATGATAAAAATACACCAGAAACGAACGTGTATGTACGTAAATTTTTGCAATGTATTGCTTGGAAACCACAATGTTCGGCAGTGTTTGCTGGGGCATTACTTTATCCTCGATATAACTGGTTTGATCGTATGATGATTAAATTAATTATGAAGATTACTGGTGGAGAAACAGATACAGATAAAGAAATTGAATATACGAATTGGGATAAAGTGACTGAATTCGCATTGAGGGTTAATACGTTGAATTAATATTAAGACTTCAGATGCTGATTATTGATAATGAATTATCATTTAATTTGGATGTTATTATGGTTGAACTACAAAAAACTTTATTTAGAGCCATGGTTCTTATAACCGTATTAGCTTTGGTTGCTTTTCTAGTTAGTCTATTTTAACTAGAAAACATGAGTATTAGGTTTATCATTAAGGTTATTAGGTAAATTTAAAGCAAACAATAAATTTGCTTTAAATTTAAAAGATTACTTGACAGAGGCGAGATAAATTTATATCATTTCAAGCCTTGCATAAATGCAATCGTTCTTTAACAATTTATCAGACAATCTGTGTGGGCACTTGTTGATTGACTTGTTTTAAAAAAATTAAATAAAACTTGAAGTCTTAATAGGTGCTTAACTTAGAAATTCATTAACTTTTTGTTCTTTTGAGAATGAAAAGCAAGATTTAGAAGCAAGCAGTTTATTGAGCGATCGAACTTAAATTGAAGAGTTTGATCATGGCTCAGATTGAACGCTGGCGGCAGGCTTAACACATGCAAGTCGAACGGTAGCAGGAAGTACTTGTACTTTGCTGACGAGTGGCGGACGGGTGAGTAATGCTTGGGAATCTGGCTTATGGAGGGGGATAACTACGGGAAACTGTAGCTAATACCGCGTAGTGTCGAGAGACGAAAGACTGGGAACTTAGGTCCAGTTGCCATAAGATGAGCCCAAGTGGGATTAGGTAGTTGGTGGGGTAAAGGCCTACCAAGCCGACGATCTCTAGCTGGTCTGAGAGGATGACCAGCCACACTGGAACTGAGACACGGTCCAGACTCCTACGGGAGGCAGCAGTGGGGAATATTGCGCAATGGGGGTAACCCTGACGCAGCCATGCCGCGTGAATGAAGAAGGCCTTCGGGTTGTAAAGTTCTTTCGGTGGTGAGGAAGGTAGTTGTTTTAATAGAACAGCTAATTGACGTTAACTACAGAAGAAGCACCGGCTAACTCCGTGCCAGCAGCCGCGGTAATACGGAGGGTGCGAGCGTTAATCGGAATAACTGGGCGTAAAGGGCACGCAGGCGGTTACTTAAGTGAGATGTGAAATCCCAGAGCTTAACTTTGGAATAGCATTTCAGACTGGGTAGCTAGAGTACTTTAGGGAGGGGTAGAATTCCACGTGTAGCGGTGAAATGCGTAGAGATGTGGAGGAATACCGAAGGCGAAGGCAGCCCCTTGGGAAGATACTGACGCTCATGTGCGAAAGCGTGGGGAGCAAACAGGATTAGATACCCTGGTAGTCCACGCTGTAAACGATGTCGATTTGGGGATTGGGCTTTAGGCTTGGTGCCCGTAGCAAACGTGATAAATCGACCGCCTGGGGAGTACGGCCGCAAGGTTAAAACTCAAATGAATTGACGGGGGCCCGCACAAGCGGTGGAGCATGTGGTTTAATTCGATGCAACGCGAAGAACCTTACCTACTCTTGACATCCATAGAAGAACTTAGAGATAAGTTTGTGCCTTCGGGAGCTATGAGACAGGTGCTGCATGGCTGTCGTCAGCTCGTGTTGTGAAATGTTGGGTTAAGTCCCGCAACGAGCGCAACCCTTATCCTTTGTTGCCAGCATGTAGTGATGGGAACTCAAAGGAGACTGCCAGTGATAAACTGGAGGAAGGTGGGGATGACGTCAAGTCATCATGGCCCTTACGAGTAGGGCTACACACGTGCTACAATGGTGCATACAGAGGGTAACCAACCTGCGAGGGGGAGTGAATCTCAGAAAGTGCATCGTAGTCCGGATTGGAGTCTGCAACTCGACTCCATGAAGTCGGAATCGCTAGTAATCGCAAATCAGAATGTTGCGGTGAATACGTTCCCGGGCCTTGTACACACCGCCCGTCACACCATGGGAGTGGGTTGTACCAGAAGTAGATAGCTTAACCGGAAGGGGGGCGTTTACCACGGTATGATTCATGACTGGGGTGAAGTCGTAACAAGGTAACCGTAGGGGAACCTGCGGTTGGATCACCTCCTTAGTAATCAGAGGACAGATGACAGAAGACAGAAGACAGAAATGTCAGGTCACTGTGATATTGTTACTCAAAGAAACGAAGCGACAGCAAGTGTTCACACAGATTGTTTGATAGAACGATGAAAGCAAGTATATTTCAGAAGAAAGTAATTGTGATGAGAAGTTAGGGTGTTCAGTTTTTTCTGTTATCTGTCTTCTGTCATCCGTCTTCTGAGCCCTACGGGTCTGTAGCTCAGGTGGTTAGAGCGCACCCCTGATAAGGGTGAGGTCGGTGGTTCAAGTCCACTCAGACCCACCACTTTCAGATGTCAGATGACAGGAGTCAGATGGCAGAGAAAGTAAGCGTAGGGAATAGAAATAGCAACACTGTCATCTGATAGCTGTTGTCTGTTATCTGAATGGGGATATAGCTCAGCTGGGAGAGCGCCTGCCTTGCACGCAGGAGGTCAGCGGTTCGATCCCGCTTATCTCCACCAAACAAAAAACTTGTTGTTATCATCATTGTTAAGCTAACTAAGTTGGAAAATAAAAACAAAAAATTAGTTGATTTAACTAAGTTAATTTAACAATGATGATAGGCGAAAGCCGATAATCTTATGTTCTTTAAAAAATTGGAAACAAGCTGAAAACTGAGAGATTTTCGAAAGAAAGTCTGAGTAGAAGAAAAAAATCTTGACTGAACAAAAGCAGTCAAGTGTTTAGTTGAAACAGCGACTGAAGATGTGAAAGCACAAGCAAAACGAAAGTGAAGCAGCAAGAACATTTGAGGTTGTATAGTTAAGTGACTAAGCGTACACGGTGGATGCCTAGGCAATCAGAGGCGAAGAAGGACGTGCTAATCTGCGAAAAGCTTGGATGAGTCGATAAGAGGCGTTTAATCCAAGATATCCGAATGGGGAAACCCAGTAGATGAAGAATCTACTATCGTTATTTGAATACATAGAATAACGAGGCAAACCGGGAGAACTGAAACATCTAAGTACCCCGAGGAAAAGAAATCAACCGAGATTCTGTGAGTAGCGGCGAGCGAAAGCGGAGGAGCCGTTAGTGATAGCGATAAAACTAAGAGAATGAACTGGGAAGTTCAACGACACAGGGTGATAGTCCCGTATCTGAAAGTTATATTGTGGTACTAAGCTAACAAGAAGTAGGGCGGAACACGAGAAATTCTGTCTGAAGATAGGGGGACCATCCTCTAAGGCTAAATACTCCTGATTGACCGATAGTGAACCAGTACTGTGAAGGAAAGGCGAAAAGAACCCCAGCGAGGGGAGTGAAATAGAACCTGAAACCGTGTACGTACAAGCAGTGGGAGCTCCGTCACTTAATGATTTTCAATCATTAAGTGACTACGTAGAAGTCAGATAACAGACGGTAGATGGCAGTAGAAATAGAACTGTAATCTGAAATCTGTGTTCTGTCATCTGAAACGGAGTCAGTTAATGGCGAGAGCCATTAAGTGACGGAGTGACTGCGTACCTTTTGTATAATGGGTCAGCGACTTATATTTTGTAGCGAGGTTAACCGAATAGGGGAGCCGAAGGGAAACCGAGTCTTAACTGGGCGGCAAGTTGCAAGGTATAGACCCGAAACCCGGTGATCTAGCCATGGGCAGGTTGAAGGTTGGGTAACACTAATTGGAGGACCGAACCGACTAATGTTGAAAAATTAGCGGATGACTTGTGGCTGGGGGTGAAAGGCCAATCAAACCGGGAGATAGCTGGTTCTCCCCGAAATCTATTTAGGTAGAGCCTTGAGCGAACACCTTCGGGGGTAGAGCACTGTTTCGGCTAGGGGTCCATCCCGGATTACCAACCCGATGCAAACTGCGAATACCGAAGAGTGATACTCAGGAGACACACGGTGGGTGCTAACGTCCATCGTGAAGAGGGAAACAACCCAGACCGCCAGCTAAGGTCCCAAAGTACTAGTTAAGTGGGAAACGAAGTGGGAAGGCTTAGACAGCTAGGATGTTGGCTTAGAAGCAGCCATCATTTAAAGAAAGCGTAATAGCTCACTAGTCGAGTCGGCCTGCGCGGAAGATGTAACGGGGCTAAAACTAGTCACCGAAGCTGCGGCATCAGTGGTAACACTGTTGGGTAGGGGAGCGTTGTGTAAGCGGAAGAAGGTGAGTCGAGAGGCTTGCTGGACGTATCACAAGTGCGAATGCTGACATAAGTAACGATAAAACGAGTGAAAAACTCGTTCGCCGGAAGACCAAGGGTTCCTGTCCAACGTTAATCGGGGCAGGGTGAGTCGGCCCCTAAGGCGAGGCTGAAAAGCGTAGTCGATGGGAAACGGGTTAATATTCCCGTACTTGGATAAATTGCGATGTGGGGACGGAGAAGGTTAGGCAAGCAGCCTATTGGATGGCTGTTTAAGCGTGTAGGTGGGGGATTTAGGCAAATCCGAATCCCCATTCAACACTAAGGCGTGATGACGAGCTCCTAAGGGAGCGAAGTTGTTGATACCACACTTCCAGGAAAAGCCACTAAGCTTCAGGTTTATCTAAACCGTACTGAAAACCGACACAGGTGGTCAGGTAGAGAATACTCAGGCGCTTGAGAGAACTCGGGTGAAGGAACTAGGCAAAATAGCACCGTAACTTCGGGAGAAGGTGCGCCGGCGTAGATTGTAGTCTTTTACAGATGAAGGTTGAACCGGTCGAAGATACCAGCTGGCTGCAACTGTTTATTAAAAACACAGCACTCTGCAAACACGAAAGTGGACGTATAGGGTGTGATGCCTGCCCGGTGCTGGAAGGTTAATTGATGGTGTTATCGAAAGAGAAGCACCTGATCGAAGCCCCAGTAAACGGCGGCCGTAACTATAACGGTCCTAAGGTAGCGAAATTCCTTGTCGGGTAAGTTCCGACCTGCACGAATGGCATAATGATGGCCAGGCTGTCTCCACCCGAGACTCAGTGAAATTGAAATCGCCGTGAAGATGCGGTGTACCCGCGGCTAGACGGAAAGACCCCGTGAACCTTTACTATAGCTTGACACTGAACCTTGAATTTTGATGTGTAGGATAGGTGGGAGTCAGAGAAACTTAAACGCCAGTTTGAGTGGAGACGACCTTGAAATACCACCCTTTAACGTTTGATGTTCTAACGAAATATCTGGAACGGGTATTCGGACAGTGTCTGGTGGGTAGTTTGACTGGGGCGGTCTCCTCCCAAAGAGTAACGGAGGAGCACGAAGGTTTGCTAATGACGGTCGGACATCGTCAGGTTAGTGCAATGGTAAAAGCAAGCTTAACTGCGAGACGGACAAGTCGAGCAGGTACGAAAGTAGGTCATAGTGATCCGGTGGTTCTGAATGGAAGGGCCATCGCTCAACGGATAAAAGGTACTCCGGGGATAACAGGCTGATACCGCCCAAGAGTTCATATCGACGGCGGTGTTTGGCACCTCGATGTCGGCTCATCACATCCTGGGGCTGAAGTAGGTCCCAAGGGTATGGCTGTTCGCCATTTAAAGTGGTACGCGAGCTGGGTTTAGAACGTCGTGAGACAGTTCGGTCCCTATCTGCCGTGGGCGTTGGAGAATTGGTTGGGGCTGCTCCTAGTACGAGAGGACCGGAGTGGACGCATCCCTGGTGTTCCAGTTGTTTCGCCAGAAGCATTGCTGGGTAGCTACATGCGGAAGAGATAAGTGCTGAAAGCATCTAAGCACGAAACTTGCCAAGAGATGAGTTCTCCCACACAGAAGTGTGTAAGGGTTGTTTAAGACGAAGACGTAGATAGGCTGGATGTGTAAGTGATGTGAGTCATTGAGCTAACCAGTACTAATTGCCCGAGAGGCTTAACTATACAACGCTCAAGTGGTTTTGATTCAGAAGACAGATGTCAGAAGACAGAAGACAGTTGAAGAGCGTGAAAGTAACGAACAGACAAAAAAGAAAATCGAACAGACAGCTTGTTTCAAATTTAAAGAACAAAATACAAAAAGGAAAGAATTAAGTAGGATACAGGATAACACACGGTACAGCCGTCTGAAACCTGTTTTATCTGAACCCTGATTTCCTGATGGTCATAATGCAGTAGTGCCACCTGAACCCATGCCGAACTCAGAAGTGAAATGCTGTGATGCCGATGGTAGTGTTGGGAATCCCAATGTGAGAGTAGGTCGCCATCAGGTTTTTTATTATCAAGTAAAACCCCAGTTACGTGAGTAGCTGGGGTTTTGTTCTTTTTTAATGGCTATCCTATATTGAATAGGATTTAGACATTTTTCTTATTTTTTATTGTTGGATTTTCCTATTTGTATAAAATTTCTCAGAAAAAGTGTTAAGTACGTCACAATTTTGTTATAAAAATGTAACATATTATTCTTGGTTGGCATATACTGAAAAAACCTTATAAATAGAATGCTTTTTCTATTTTAGAAAATGTATTTTAACAAGGTTCCTATAAACGGCAGTAGAGTATTCTACAATACGAATTTATCTTTAATAAGAGGAATATGCTATGTTTGGTCTTGATCCTACCACAACGACCTTTCTGATCTATATTGTCGGAATGGTATCAATAGGGCTTATTGCCTATCGATTTACAAATAATTTATCAGACTACATTCTTGGGGGACGTAGTTTGGGTAGTTTTGTGACAGGACTTTCAGCTGGTGCATCTGATATGTCAGGTTGGCTGTTAATGGGATTACCTGGTGCAGTTTATGCAGCAGGGCTTGTGGAAAGTTGGATTGCCATTGGTTTAACCATAGGGGCGTATTTAAACTGGTTATTTGTCGCAGGTAAATTGCGTATGCATACAGAATTTAATAAGAATGCTTTGACATTACCAGATTATTTTCATCATCGTTTCGGCGATAAGACTAAAGTATTAAAAATTGTTTCAGCCACAATTATCCTATTCTTCTTCGCTATTTACTGTGCATCAGGCGTGGTTGCTGGGGCTCGTTTATTTGAAAATTTATTTGGCGTGCCTTATGAAACTGCACTTTGGCTCGGGGCGTTAGCAACAATTGCTTACACCTTTATCGGGGGGTTTTTAGCAGTCAGCTGGACAGATACCATTCAAGCGAGTTTAATGTTTTTTGCCTTATTTCTTACGCCTATTTTTATTTTAACGCAATTAGGTGGTTTTGAACCGACTTTTGAAGCTTTAGCTCAAGCTGGTGAAGCTGCTGGCAGAGATTTTACCGATATGTTTAATGGTACCACATTTATTGGCTTATTGAGTTTATCGGCATGGGGATTAGGTTACTTCGGTCAACCACATATCTTGGCACGGTTTATGGCGGCGGATTCGGTAAAATCCGTACCTAAAGCTCGTTGTATCAGTATGACGTGGATGTTTATCTGTTTGATTGGTGCAGTAAGTATCGGTTTCTGGGGACAAGCATATTTCTTTGCCAATCCAGATAAAGCGACACTGGTGAATGCAAATCACGAACAGGTTTTTATTGAACTTTCTCGTTTACTGTTTAATCCTTGGATTGCAGGTATTTTGCTTTCAGCTATTCTTGCGGCAGTAATGAGTACCCTAAGCTGTCAATTATTGATTTGCTCAAGTGCCATTACCGAAGACTTTTATAAAGGTTTCTTACGTCCGAACGCCAGTCAAAAAGAACTTGTCTGGTTGGGTCGTATGATGGTGCTATTGATTGCTATCTTAGCTATTGTTTTAGCACAGGATCCAAACAGTAAAGTGCTTGGCTTAGTATCTTATGCTTGGGCTGGTTTTGGTTGTGCCTTTGGACCTGTGGTATTGTTATCGCTTTATTGGAAACGCATGAATGCAGCAGGTGCAATGGCAGGCATGATCACGGGGGCATTGGTCGTGGTGTTCTGGAATACGCTTGTACCAAACAGTGGAATATATGAAATGATTCCTGGCTTTATCTGTGCGACGATTGCCATTTTGGTCGTTTCTTTAATTACGCCAGCCCCGAAAGCAGAAATTGCAGAAACCTTTGATAAAGCGGAAAAGGCTTATCACAAAGAGATGCAAGGTGTGAAAAAATACATCTAGTTTGTTTATTAGCGAACTACTTTTATAAAGGTGCGGTTGTTTTTACAACCGCTTTAGTCAGTGAAAATATTAAAAAGAAGGTTATCTATGAGTTACGAGATTTTACCTAAAACAACAATCCGTCCGATATTAAGCGAATTTTATCGCATTCCCGAACAAAAAATTGTGGCGGAGCTAATTGAAAAAGCGGATATGAGCGAGCAATCTCAATCTATTGCTGAACTGTGTAAAAAGTTAGTCAGCAAAGTACGAGCCGATCGCAAAAAAGCCAGTGGGGTGGATGCGTTAATGCACGAATTTTCCCTTTCTAGTGCGGAAGGGATTGCTTTAATGTGCTTGTCGGAAGCCTTATTGCGGATTCCAGATAAAACCACTGCAGATAAACTGATTCACGATAAACTTGTGCATGGCGATTGGAAAGCTCACTTAGGTAATAGCCCCTCTTTATTTGTTAACTCCGCTGCATGGGGATTGATTGTGGCACAAAAGATTGTGTCCCACAGTGATAAAGAACTATCTAGTGCCTTATCCAAATTAATTAGCAAAGGCGGCGAGCCATTGATTCGTCAAGGTATGAATGTAGGCATGCGTTTATTAGGTAAACAATTTGTGACGGGGGAAACCATTGATGCAGCGATTAAAAATGGTGAAAAACGTTTTGAGAAAGGCTTCCGTTATAGCTACGATATGTTAGGTGAAACCGCCTTAACCCAAAAGGATGCGGATCGTTATTACAATGATTATGTGAATTCCATTCGTGCCGTGGGGGAAACATCAAAAGGCTTAGGTGTGTATAAATCGTCAGGGGTTTCCGTCAAACTTTCCGCTATTCACCCCCGTTATAGTTTAAGCCAACATCAACGGGTAATTGATGAACTTTATCCGAAACTCAAAGAATTATTTTTATTAGCCAAAAAATATGATATTGGCTTGAATATTGATGCGGAAGAAGCCGCTCGCCTTGAATTATCCCTTGATTTACTTGACCGCTTAATTGCTGATCCCGATTTAGAGGGTTTCCACGGCATTGGCTTTGTGGTGCAAGCCTACCAAAAACGTTGTAGTCGTGTCATCGATCATATTATTGCCCAAGCTCGAGCCAATAATCGTAAATTAATGATCCGTCTAGTAAAAGGGGCATATTGGGATAGTGAAGTCAAATTAGCCCAAGCGGAAGGGGCAACGGATTATCCTGTATTTACCCGTAAAGTGCATTCCGACATCAACTATATCACCTGTGCGAAAAAATTATTGTCTGCACAAGATGTGATTTATCCGCAATTTGCTACGCACAATGCACAAACTTTAGCGACAGTTTATCACCTTGCCAAAGATAAACATTTTGAATTTCAATGCCTGCACGGCATGGGTGAAACCCTATATGAACAAGTGGTCGGTAAAGAAAATCTGAATGTACAATGCCGTATTTATGCACCAGTAGGTTCCTACCAAACCTTGTTGGCTTATCTCGTTCGCCGTTTATTAGAAAACGGTTCAAACAGTTCTTTCGTGAACCAAATTGTCGATGAACATTTTAGCGTTGATAGTTTGGCGGAAGATCCTGTGAATAAAGCGAAAGAAACCCAAGGTACGGCTCACCCGAAAGTACCGTTGCCGGTGAATATTTACGGTGAACGCCGTAATTCAAAAGGTTATGATCTAACCGATGCGATTTCCTTACAACAGCTACAAACTCAGCTTAACGAATTAAGTGATAAACAATATCAAGCGAAACCGTTAATTGTCGGTGAAGTGACAGGAAATAGTTCTCGCACAGTTTACAATCCAGCGGTGCAAAGCCAAATTGTAGGTCAAGTGATCGATGCCAACGAGCAAGATGTGAATACAGCGTTCACAACAGCAGTGAATTTTAAACAACAATGGGCGAATACCGCACCAGAAGTGCGGTCAGAAAAATTAGAGAAAATGGCAGATTTAATGGAACAACATTTGCCAGAACTCTTTGATTTAGCCGTGCGAGAAGCAGGCAAAACCCTCAATAATGCCATTGCCGAAGTGCGTGAAGCGGTGGATTTCTGCCGTTATTATGCTGGTCAAGTGCGAGCCAATCCAGCCGGCTTTAAGGATCCACGAGGTGTTGTGGTAGCCATCAGTCCGTGGAACTTCCCATTAGCGATTTTTATTGGTGAAGTGTCTTCTGCCTTAGTGGCAGGTAACGTGGTATTAGCCAAACCCGCAGAACAAACCTCTTTAATGGCGTATTTTGCGGTGAATTTATTCCATCAAGCAGGTATTCCAAAAGAAGCGTTACAATTATTAACAGGTTCAGGTAAAACCATCGGTGAAAGTCTAACCACTGATGAGCGTGTTAATGGCGTAATTTTCACGGGTTCAACCGATACCGCTAAACGTATTAATAGCAATATCCAAAAACACGGTAGCTTGATTCCACTCATTGCAGAAACGGGCGGTCAAAATGCCATGATTGTTGATAGTTCCGCTTTAGGTGAACAAGTTACTATTGATGTATTGAACTCCGCCTTTGACTCAGCAGGTCAACGTTGTTCTGCTTTACGTGTGCTTTATTTACAAAAAGATAATGCGGATCATTTGCTTGAATTAATTAAAGGTGCAATGGCGGAATTAGTGGTAGGCAACCCAGCACAGCTTACTACTGATGTGGGACCTGTTATTGACAAAGTGGCTCAACAACGCTTACTTGATCATATTGAAGTCATGAAAAAACAAGCCAAATCTTGTTATCAAGTACCGATTGCCAAAGATGTGGTAGAGAACGGCATTTTTGTTGCCCCAACCTTGCTCGAAATTGACAATATTAATCAATTAAAACACGAAGTGTTTGGTCCAGTATTACACGTCATTCGTTATGACGCAGAGAAATTAGACGATGTGATTAGAGAAATTAATTCCACAGGCTTTGGTTTGACTTGTGGTTTACATAGCCGTATCGATCAAACTCAACGTGAATGGGAGCAAGGCATTCAAGCAGGTAACTTATATGCCAACCGTAATATTGTCGGGGCGGTCGTTGGTGTGCAACCATTTGGTGGGCAAGGCTTATCCGGCACGGGACCAAAAGCGGGCGGTGCATTATACTTACAACGTTTAAATAACCGTACGGCATGGAACTTTGACGGATTAACCGAAGGGATTACTCCAAATATTAGCGAATTTTCCACCGCACTTAATCAGGTATTGACGGGTGATGAATTGGCTCAAGCTCAACAATCTTTGCAAACCTTGAGTGCAAGCTCACCATTAGGTAAAATTCACCAAATGCACGGCGTGACAGGTGAAAATAATTTCTTACGGTTTGAACCACGTGGCGAAATTGCCATTGGTGACGGTGATTTATTCCAGCAAGTATTGGCATTAGTCGCGATTGTCGCAGCAGGCAGCCGTGGCGTGGTAAGGGCAAATTCGCCATTAGCCCAACACGCCAATAAATTGAGTAAATTTATTACTGTGGTAAATGACTTTAACAGTCTTGACCAGTTAAGCCAACTTATTGTGTTAAATCCACTTTCTCAAGCCGAAAAATCCCATTATGCGGAACGTAACGGGGCGATTATGACCTTTGTGGAAAACTTAGCGTTAGCCCAATCCTTATTACCGTTAATGCACGAAAAATCGGTGAGCATTAACACTGCTGCAATGGGAGGAAATGCCAGTTTAATGGCGGCAATGGACTAACAGGTCATTGATAAAATAAAAATGGGGGGCAGATCACAAATTTGCCCCCTTATTTCATGAAATTTTGTTAAGATAATCCAAATTTTTAATTAATCCTATGGCTATCTATGAAAAACGTTAAACATTTCACCCAACTCTATATTGACTGGGTGATTAAACTGGGTCGAGTAAGATTTTCTATATTAGGCTTTCTTATATTAGCGATTTTTGCCCTAATGACGCACATTATTTTAAGTTTGCTTATTGTGGGAGAAATTCATTGGGAAAGTCTAGTTTATGCCATTATTTTCGGGCTTATTTCAGCCCCTTTTGTAATTTATTTTTTTACCGTCTTGGTGGAACGTCTTGAACTTTCACGCTTGGCTCTGGCAAAATCTATTCAAGACAAAAGTGCATTGTTAGCCACGATTAGCCACGAATTACGCACGCCATTAAATGGCATTTTGGGTTTAAGCCAGATTTTGCTAGATACGCACCTTACGGAGCAACAACGAAATTATCTACACACCATCAGTATAAGTACTGTATCTTTAGGGCATATTTTCAATGATATTATTGATTTAGAAAGAATTGATGGAAAAAACATTGAACTATGTTATCGAGAAACAGATTTTTATTCATTTTTAACCGATATGCAGAATATTGCCACCCTATTAGCTGAACAAAAAAGTCTGCAATTTCAAATGAAACTCAATGAAAATCTACCGCACTTTTTGCAATTAGACCAAACTCGCCTAAGCCAAGTGTTATGGAATTTGCTGAGTAATGCAGTGAAATTCACCGAAAAAGGTGTGATTGTCCTAGAAGTTAAAAAAATATCTAATAATCAATATAGCTTTGCGATTAGTGATACTGGACAAGGTATTCCCAGCCAAGAGTTAGAGAAAATCTTTACCATGTACTATCAAGTGGCAGACAGTGGTAAAAAATACGCTGGCAGTGGTATTGGGTTAGCTATTTCAAGAAATATTGCCCATTTAATGCACGGTGATTTAACGGTTGCTAGCGAATTGGGAAAAGGAACAACCTTTACTCTGACTATTCAAGCTGAATCTATTGAAAAACAAGAGAAACCAATAGAAAAAAGTGCGGTGCAAAATTTGCAAATTTTATTGGTGGAAGATATTCAGCTCAATATTACCGTGGCGAAAACGCTGTTAGAGAAATTAGGACATCGGGTAGATGTGGCAATGTCGGGTAAAGAAGCGATTCAAGCCTTTGAACATAACAGCTATGATTTATTGTTATTAGACATTCAACTCCCCGATATGACAGGCTTTGAAATTGCTCATTATTTACGTGACGGTTATCAAAATGATCGCTATGATTATCTTCCGCCATTGATTGCGTTGACTGCCAATGTGATGCAAGACAAAGCAGAATATCAACGTCAGGGCATGGACGATGTATTGCGTAAGCCGTTGTTAGTTAATGAATTAACCTCTTGCTTGAATACCTATTTTGGCGAAAGTGAAATGTTAGAACATTCACCAAAGAACGCTGATACTCAAGCCATTCCCGAAGATTTAGCCGAATATTTTAACCCTGAAATTCTGGCAGAGTTACTTGAATTTATTGGCAAAGATTTATATACCGAAAATATCCGTTTATTTAAACAAGAAATCAACGGCGGAGATTTAGATGTCGCTAAAGCCTATCAAGAGTATTTGAAAGGCAACATCACCAAGCAGCAATTAGCCGAAACCGCTCATAAATTAAAAGGGGCTGCCGCCAGTTTAGCCATGCAATCTGTGCAAAATGTGGCAAATTTAATGCAGCAGGTAGAGTTACCAGAGTGGAACGAACAGCTTGAGCATTGGGTGGAGCAGATAGAAGGGTTGACGAAAATCAGTTTAGATTTAATTTATTCATATTTATCAAAATAAAATATACAAAATTATACGCGTGAAGTATAATTATACACGCGATGTATAATTTTGTATAAAGGGATATAAAATGAGCAATATAACCAAGGATCCACTCTATTATCCACGAACAGAACTTGCAGAACGTTTAGTGGCGAGTTTGAAAGATGGTATTAGCCATGCTTTGACATTGTTTGCTCCACGTCGTATGGGGAAAACACAATTTTTATTACAAGATATTAAACCATTAGCAGAAGAAAAAGGGTTTCACGTTTGCTATTTTAGTTTTATGGATACATTTATTTCTGGAGATAACCAAACTCAGGGAACTGATATTCAGCAAGCCTTTTGTCAGGCATTATCCTCTTTTCTAACTAAAACAGTACAAGCTAAGTTAAACAAAGCGTTGGGAAAAATTAAAACCGTTGAAATTGCAGGGATGGTTGGATTAGACTTAGACAATGGAAAGTTACCTGAACCAACAAGCCCAAGTCGTTTATTGCAAGAAATTGCAGAAACCAGTCAGAAGCCAGTCTTAATGCTGTTTGATGAAATCCAAGAATTGGCTAGAATTAAGGGAATGCAAGCCTTAGTGAAATCTTTGCGTACAGGGCTTGATATGTATCAATCTAAAATTAAAGTGATTTTTACTGGCTCAAGCACAAATGGTTTGCGTACGATGTTTAATGACAGTAAAGCACCATTCTTTCATTTTGCACATGCACTCAATTTCCCAAATCTTGGTCGTGATTTTACTGACTTTTTAGCTGATATTTATCAGCAACGAGTTGGAAAAGTATTAGATAAAGCGGTATTTTTTACGATTTTCCAACGATTAAATTATACACCATTGTATATGCGGACGATTACGCAGAATTTGATTATCGATCCTGATCTTTCTTTAGAACAGGCAGTGCAAAAGACCTTAGATGAAATAGGCTTTCAAAATGAGAATGTGCAACAATGGCAACAGCTAAGCGATCTTGAGAAACAAATTTTGCGTTTAATTGCTCAAGGAAAAAGTGCATTGTACAGCCAAGACACTCGCCAACAATTGGCAAACTTGTTGGGAGTTAAACAAATAAGTAGTAGTACAATTCAAGGTAAAATAAAAAAACTTGAACGAGCAGATCTAATCACACGAGGTGTTGGAGATGAATTAAAGATTAATCAACCGCAGTTTCAAACTTGGTTAATAGAAAATAAAATTTAAAAAAGGGGTAATTGCCCCTTTTCACTCAACGATTAGCCCTTAAACACTTCTCCCAAACAAGGCTGAATTTTATTCAAAATTTCTTTCACTACTCTTGGGTGAGCGGCGATAATATGTCCGTCTTTCAAATAGTTATGTCCTGCATTGAAATCGCAAACTAAGCCACCCGCTTCACGCACCACTAATTCACCTGCGGCACAGTCCCAAGGTTTTAAGCCCATTTCAAAGAAGCCATCAACACGTCCTGCAGCGGTGTAACATAAATCTAAAGCAGCAGATCCTGCACGGCGGAAATCGGCGACATCGGTAATTAAAGCGTTCATTATTGCCATTTGTACGGGCATTAATTTAGGCTGTTTAAATGGGAAACCAGTGGCTAACACGGTGCCTTTGATGTCACGGCGGTCGGCAATGCGTAAACGGATATCGTTTAATTTCGCCCCTTCACCACGTACTGCGGTGAATAATTCATTTTTGATTGGATCATAAACTACGCCTACTTCGGTGCGACCTTTGACACGAATAGCGATAGAAACAGCAAATTGTGGGAAACTTTTGATAAAGTTAGTGGTACCATCTAATGGATCGATAACCCATTGTGTATCACGGTCGTTACCATCTAATACGCCTGATTCTTCGGTGATAATGCTGTGATTAGGGTAAGAGGCACGAATGGTTTCAATAACTGCGGCTTCAGCAGCTTTATCTACGTTTGTCACATAGTCATAATTGCCTTTAATTTGCGTTTCAATATCTGCATGGTTTTCGTAACTTTTTGCGATGATATTGCCTGCTTTTCGAGCAGCACGAATTGCGATATTTAACATTGGGTTCATAAGAATATCCATTAGAAATTGTGAAAAGAACAAGGGGGAATGTTTTTTACATTACCTCAAACTGTGGTGCATTATAGACATTTTTTAAGCGATTTGCCACCATTAAAAATTTTTCCTTAATGCAACGCAGGAAATGGGGGATACTATGATAAAATATCTATAAATCTTCATTTATAGAAAGAAAAATGTTAAAAAATATTCGCATTGTTTTGGTGGAAACCTCTCATTCAGGTAATATTGGTTCGGCTGCTCGGGCAATGAAAACCATGGGGCTTAGTCAGCTTTATTTAGTTTCGCCTAAATATCTTCCTGATGAACAATCTATCGCTTTGGCGGCGGGGGCAGATGATGTGGTGAGAAATGCCGTGATTGTTCCCAGTTTTGAACAGGCGATTGCAGATTGTTCTTTGGTGATTGGCACCAGTGCGAGATTACGTCATTTACAAAGTAGTTTAATTGAGCCTCGTCAATGTGGTGAATTGGCTATTGAGGCGGTGAAGTGCGGTCAAAAAATAGCAATTATTTTTGGTCGTGAGCGAGTAGGTTTAACTAATGAAGAATTATTAAAATGTCGTTATCATTTGACCATTCCTGCCAACCCTGATTATTCTTCATTAAATTTGGCGATGGCAGTACAATTAATTTGTTATGAATTAAGAACGGCATTTTTGCAAACAACACCTGTTTCAGTGATAGATAATTCCGTTATGTCGCCTCAACATTTAGCCACAGCACAGGAGTTAGAATATTTCTTTGCACATACCGAACGTCTTTATCAATCTTTAGGTTTTATTCATAATCAAGGTGTTATGTCAAAATTAAGACGTTTATATCAACGTGCTGAGATCGAAAAAAATGAGCTAAATATTCTGCGAGGTATGTTAAGTGCGGTGGAAAAACGGTTGATTTCTGTAGATAATAATAGTTGACTATTTTACAGGGTTAAGTAAACTATTCGCATTGATTATTTTCAAAGGAAAGAGAACGATGAAACTCACTTCCAAAGGACGTTATGCCGTTACCGCTATTTTGGATATAGCGTTAAATGCTCAGGATAATCCAGTGACATTATCAGATATTTCTGAACGACAGGCTATTTCCCTTTCTTATTTAGAACAGCTTTTCGCTAAACTACGCCGTCATGGCTTAGTTAGAAGCGTACGGGGTCCTGGGGGAGGGTATCAGTTAGGATTACCTACGGATAAAATTTCTATTGGAATGATTATTACCGCAGTGAATGAGAATATTGCGGTGACCAAATGTCTTGGAAAAGGGAATTGTCGCGATGGTCAGGAATGTTTAACCCATTCTTTATGGGAAGAACTAAGTAACCGTATTGAGAGCTTTTTAGATCAAATTACTTTAGCAGAATTGGTTACTCAAAAGATAGCGGCAAAAGAACGTTCTCATCAAACTCACCAAGATTTTGACAACCTTTTAGTGGTAAATAGCTAATTTAATTAGCTTATTGAACGTAATATTTTATTTAGGAGTGAATTAATGAAATTACCCATTTATTTGGATTATGCGGCAACTTGCCCTGTCGATGAACGTGTTGCAAAAAAAATGATGGAATTTTTAACCATTGATGGCAACTTTGGCAACCCAGCATCTCGTTCGCACAAATTTGGTTGGCAAGCGGAAGAAGCGGTGGATATTGCTCGTAATCAAATCGCCGATTTGATCGGAGCAGATAGCCGTGAAATCGTGTTTACTTCAGGAGCGACAGAGTCAGATAACCTTGCGATTAAAGGTGCGGCTCATTTCTATCAAACCAAAGGCAAACATATTATCACTTGCAAAACTGAACATAAAGCGGTGTTAGATACTTGCCGTCAGCTTGAGCGTGAAGGTTTTGAGGTTACTTATTTAGATCCAAAAACTGATGGTTTAATCGATCTTGATACGTTAAAAGCAGCGATTCGTCCTGATACCATTTTGGTGTCGATTATGCACGCTAACAATGAAATCGGCGTAATTCAAGATATTAAAGCTATCGGTGAAATTTGCCGTGCGAATAAAGTAATTTTTCATACCGATGCGACTCAGAGCGTGGGTAAAGTGGCGATTAATTTAGCCGAGTTGCCTGTAGATTTATTATCAATGTCCAGCCATAAGTTATATGGACCAAAAGGCATTGGGGCATTGTATGTTCGCCGTAAACCACGTATTCGTTTAGAAGCGATTATTCATGGTGGTGGTCACGAACGGGGTATGCGTTCAGGTACATTGCCTGTGCATCAAATTGCAGGAATGGGTGAAGCCTACCGCATTTGTAAAGAAGAAATGGCAACTGAAATGCCACGCTTAAAAGCACTGCGTGACCGCTTATACAACGGTTTGAAAGACATTGAAGAAACCTATGTTAATGGCTCAATGGAACATCGTTTAGATAACAATCTCAACATCAGCTTTAACTATGTTGAGGGTGAAAGTTTAATGATGGCATTGCGTGACATTGCTGTTTCATCAGGTTCTGCTTGTACATCAGCCAGTCTTGAGCCGTCTTATGTGTTACGTTCGTTGGGCTTAAACGATGAATTGGCTCACAGTTCAATCCGTTTCACTTTAGGACGTTACACCACCGAGGAAGAAATTGACTACACCATTAGCCTAATGCAAGGTGCGGTACAAAAATTAAGAGATTTATCGCCACTTTGGGATATGTTCAAAGAAGGCATTGATTTAAACACCATTGAGTGGTCAGCTCACTAATTTTAGAAGGAATAACAACATGGCATATAGCGAGAAATTATTAGATCACTACGAACATCCACGCAACGTTGGTGCAATGGATAAAAAATCGGCTGATGTTGGCACTGGCATGGTCGGCGCACCAGCTTGTGGTGACGTGATGCAATTACAAATTAAGGTGAATGATAACGGCATTATTGAAGATGCCAAATTCAAAACTTACGGTTGCGGATCGGCGATTGCATCAAGTTCATTGATTACTGAATGGGTAAAAGGCAAATCCTTAGACGAAGCGGGTGCGATTAAAAACAGCCAAATCGCCGAAGAATTGGAATTGCCACCAGTGAAAGTGCATTGTTCAATTTTAGCCGAAGATGCCATTAAAGCAGCGATTGCGGATTATAAGGCGAAACAAGCGAAGTAATTTACAGCCCCCCTCAGGGCTTCGCCCAGCTCCCCCCGCAAGCAGGGGGAGCGAAATGTACAGAATTGTCTTTCCCTTGCTTGTAGTGATGAAATGTACAATATTTTCTTTCCCCTGCTTGTAGTGGTGAAATGTGTAATATTTTTCTTCCCCCTGCTTGCAGTAGTGGAATGTACAATATTTTCTTCCCCCTGCTTATAGTGGTGAATGTACAATATTTTCTTTCCCCCTGCTTATAGTGGTGAATGTGCAATATTTTTCTTCCCTCTGCTTGCGGGGGGAAGTGCCTGAAAGGCGAAGGGGGGCAAATTTCTGTACAGAGCGAATTACTCACTAGGAGAACAAAATGGCAGTAACATTAACCGAAAGTGCGGTCAATCGAGTCAGTACTTTTTTGAAAAATCGTGGTAAAGGCGAAGGCTTGCGTTTGGGTGTAAAAACATCGGGCTGTTCAGGCTTGGCTTATGTGCTAGAATTTGTGGATCTTATCAACGAAGATGATCAGGTTTTTGAGCAAAATGGTGTTAAAATCATCGTGGACACTAAAAGTCTTGTGTATTTAGACGGCACGGAACTTGATTTTGTCAAAGAAGGCTTGAACGAAGGTTTCAAATTCCATAACCCAAATGTAAAAGATCAATGTGGTTGTGGCGAAAGTTTTAACGTATAAAATGAGAAAGTTATGACCAATCCATTTTCTTTGTTCAATTTACCTGTTCAATTTGAGGTTGATCAGGCGTTGTTGTCTGAACGTTTTTTGCAATTACAAAAGCAATTTCACCCTGATAATTTCGCCACCCAATCGGCACAAGAACAACGGTTGGCAATGCAGCAATCTGCTGAAATTAATGATGCTTTGAAAACGCTCAAAGATCCGATTTTACGAGCAGAAGCGATTATCCAAGTTCATACAGGTGAGATCCAAGATTTAGAGCAGAAAAGTACGCAAGATGTAGCTTTTTTAATGCAACAATTACAATGGCGTGAACAATTAGACGAGATTGAAAGCAATAAAGATAACATTGCATTAGATGAATTTAGAAACGAGATTGAAGCAGAGCAAAAAGTCTTATTGCAACAAATTGAAACCGAATTAACCCAAAGCAACTGGCAAGCTGCACAAGTGACAGCGGACAAATTACGCTTTGTTAAAAAATTAATTGAACAGATTGAAATTGTAGAAGAAAAATTATTTTAATTGCATTTCAATCAAATAACAGAAGATATAAATAATGGCATTACTACAAATCGCTGAACCAGGGCAAACCGCCGCACCACACGAGCATAAATTAGCGGTAGGGATTGACTTGGGGACGACTAATTCCCTTGTGGCAAGTGTGCGGAGTGGTCAAGCGGATATTTTATTAGATGAACAAGATCGAGCCTTAACGCCGTCTATTGTGCATTATGCAGAAAATGCTGTATTGGTAGGTAATGAAGCGGGAGCGTTAGCAAGCCTTGATCCGCAAAACACGATTATTTCGGTGAAACGCTTAATTGGGCGGAGTTTGGAGGACGTACAACAGCGTTATCCAAATTTGCCTTATGTATTTCAGCAAAGTGAAAATGGGTTGCCATTAATGGCTACTCGGCAAGGTGTAGTTAGCCCTGTAGAAGTGTCGAGCGAAATTCTGAAAAAATTAACCGCACTTGGAGAACAAACGCTTGGCGGTGAAATTTCTGGTGCGGTGATTACCGTGCCTGCTTATTTTGATGATGCACAACGTCAAAGCACTAAAGATGCCGCCAAACTTGCTGGTTTAAATGTGTTGCGTTTACTCAATGAACCGACAGCTGCTGCTATTGCCTATGGTTTGGATAGCGAACAAGAGGGTGTGATAGCGGTCTATGATTTAGGCGGTGGTACCTTTGATATTTCCATTTTACGCTTATCTAAAGGGGTATTTGAGGTATTGGCAACAGGCGGTGATACTGCATTAGGTGGCGATGATTTTGATCATTTAATTGCCGAGTGGATTATTGAGCAAGCAGGAAAATCGCCTGAAAACGCCCAACAACAACGCCAATTAATTGAAATGGCAAATGACATTAAAGTCTTTTTATCGCAAGAACAAGCCGTATCAATTGAATGGCAAGATTGGCAAGGGGAACTGACCCGAGAGCAATTTAATCAGCTCATTCAGCCATTAGTGAAACGTTCATTAATGGCGTGTCGCCGAGCTTTAAAAGATGCTAATATTGTCGCACAAGATGTGAGTGAAGTGGTCATGGTGGGCGGTTCTACGCGTGTGCCATTTGTACGTGAACAAGTGGGAGAATTTTTTGCTAGAATACCACTAACCTCTATTGATCCTGATAAAGTCGTTGCGTTGGGGGCGGCAATTCAAGCGGATATTTTAGTGGGTAATAAACCCGATTCAGATATGCTGTTGCTAGATGTTATTCCGCTTTCCTTAGGGATTGAAACCATGGGTGGCTTGGTGGAAAAAATTATTCCACGTAACACCACGATTCCCGTGGCTCGTGCGCAAGAATTTACCACATTCAAAGATGGTCAAACCGCCATGTCGGTGCATATTGTGCAAGGTGAACGTGAGATGGTAGAGGATTGCCGCTCGCTGGCTCGTTTTACCTTGCGTGGTATTCCTGCAATGTCGGCTGGGGCAGCACATATTCGAGTCACTTATCAAGTCGATGCAGATGGATTATTGAGTGTAACCGCAATGGAAAAATCTACGGGAGTACAATCGTCTATTCAAGTGAAACCCTCTTATGGTTTAACTGATGATGAGATTACTCAAATGCTGAAATCCTCTATGGAAAATGCCAAGCAGGATATTGATATGCGTTTGCTCACTGAGCAACGAGTGGAAGCTCGCCGAGTAATGGAAGCGGTATTAGTGGCGTTAGATGACGACCAAGATTTACTCAACGCAGAAGAATTAAGTGCGGTGAAAAATGCGTTAGTTTCATTGGATAATTTACAGCAAGGCACAGACACATTTGCAATTAAGCAAGGGATTAAGGATTTAGATCAAGCTACGCAAGAATTTGCTGCACGCCGAATGGATAAATCGATCCAAAAAGCCTTAAAAGGGCAATCGGTTGATAATTTATAGTTTTAACGAATTTGAACATAGGAAAGTGAATATGCCAAAAGTTGTTTTTTTACCCCACGAAGAATTTTGCCCAGAAGGCATGGTGATTGAAGCCAAAGCGGGGGATAATTTGTTAGAGCTTGCACATGATCACGGCGTGGAAATTCATCATGCTTGTGACGGATCTTGTGCTTGTACTACCTGCCATGTGGTGATTCGTGAAGGTTACGATAGTCTAAACGAAAGCTCTGACCAAGAAGAAGATATGCTAGATAAAGCATGGGGCTTAGAAATTGAAAGCCGTTTATCTTGCCAATGTATTGTGGGCGATGAAGATTTGGTGGTGGAAATTCCGAAGTATAATCTTAACCACGCAAACGAGGCAGCACACTAATGAAATGGACAGATACCCAAGCCATTGCCGAAGCCTTATATGACCGAGATCCTGATTTAGATCCAAAGACGGTTCGTTTTACTGATATGCACCAATGGATTTGTGAGTTAGAAGATTTTGACGATAACCCCGATGCCAGTAATGAGAAAATTTTGGAAGGGATTTTGTTGCGTTGGTTAGATGAGTATGAATAAATAAAAAGTCGCTTTCGGGCGACTTTTTATTAGAGAAAATGCTGATTAATAAATTTTCCCACTAAATCCACATCGTCTAAATAATAATCTGCCTGAAATTCTTGTTTATCACCTAAATAAACGGATAATTTCGCCTGTTCTAACATAAGAAAGTCGTTGAAATCATTACCAAAAGCAACGTAATCTTGATTACCGATTAATTGCTTAAGGGTATGATATTTATTGTTACCTTGTGGCGTAATATCAAAAAAATGTTCTTTTTTATGAATATGGAAACTAATATTATCGACATTGAATTGGTCATAAATAGCCTGATTAGGGCGATCAAGTAAAACCAAGATTTTACTTACACCATCATTGAGTAAATCCCTTTCCTCTATTCGATCATTACTTAACGAATCAATATAATGATGAAAATCATGTGGCTGTTTGGATAAGGAAAATGCCCATTTACCGTCCAGTACATAGGCTAAATTCAGCTGGTTTAATTGAGTCAGACAATTTTTCACATATTGATTATCAAGCAGTTTACTCAAAATAACATTCCCTTGCTGATATGCCATTCCACCATTGCAACCGACTAAAATCGTATTCTTATGTTCAGTGAGTTTGGTATTTAACATAGGCAGCATATCTCGAATCGGTCTTGCTGAGGCAAAAATAACCTGATGATTTGCCAATAAATGGGTGATCGCCGTACAAATTTCATCGCTGACTTTTAAGCCATTTTTAGAAATTGTACCGTCAATATCAAACACGAAAATCATGATCATTTATTCCTTAAAAGCAGATTATGGTAATTTGGCTAACACTGCATAACCATTTTCAACGCCGTCAATTTGATAATCTGTATCCGCACAAATAAAGGCGGATTCACCTTGTTTGAGTTCAAGTGCGGTGGTTTTTTCGCTAATTTTTAAACGCCCTTGCATAACTAAGAGAATGATTGCATTTTTGGCAGTTCCATTGATTTTGCTGGTATTATCATAACGTATATTTGCCAAAGCAAAATCTTTGGCAGGTGTGGTATAAGTAAATAAGCCGTTTACTTGTGGTGCTGCTGGGATTAATTCAGGCATCACTTCACGGCAATCAATGACTTTTAGCAGTTCTTCAATATCCACATGTTTCGGGGTTAAACCGCCACGGATCACGTTATCGGAACACGCCATTAATTCAATATTTTGCCCACGTAAATAAGCGTGCGGAATACCAGCATCTTGGAAAATGCCTTCCCCTTGTTTCACTTGCACAATATTGAACAGATAAAAACACATCAAACCTGCGTCCAGTTTATCCAGTGAAATTGCCATTTCCTGTTGGCTGTATAACACCCAATAATCAGGATTTTCAGGGGTTAAATTGGTGAGTTGATTTTGTGTAAGAATCGGCAATAACCAGTTGGCTAATTGCGTTTGATCCGCCTGCATAATTGTTGCATAGAAGCTATGTAAATCCTGTTTTTCTAACTGATCGGCAAGAGCGGATAAAGATTGACGTTCACGCAAGGTGTGTAAAATAGCGGTCTTCGGTTTGAATCCGTGCAATAACCAAAAATCTGACAGGGCGATCATCATTTCAGGTTTGTGATTGTTATCTTTGTAGGTGCGGGTCGGATCTTTTAAGTCCACGCCACGAGCATTTTCTGCGGCAAAGCCTATTTCAGCTTGCTGTTTGGTTGGGTGCAACTGAATGGAAAGCGGTTGTTTGACATCTAAAATCTTCAGTAAATAGGGCAGTTCATCACCAAACATAGCACGGCTTTGTTCGCCTAGTACGGTGGGATTTTGCTTTAAAAATTGGTTTAATGGGATTTCTCGAGCTTCAATTTCGATCATGGACGGTGAAGAAGAGTGAGCCCCCAGCCACCATTCCGCATAAGGTTGATTTTGTTGGGCAGTAAAGCCAATTAAATGGGGAATGTAGCTTTCTCCTCCCCAAGCATATTGTTGTAATGTACCTGTTAATTTATAAAGTGCGGTCATTTTTTTCTGTTTTTTCCTTTTGTTGCTTGTAGCCACCGAAAAATTGTACGATGGCATCTACATCTTGTTGTTCCATCAACTGTGCTACAATACGTTTGCCATTAGTGAGATCAAATACCAGTTTGAAATCATCGGCTAAATTAATTTGGCGTATTTTAGCAAATTCAATGAAAAAATTCTCAAAGAAAAAGCCGTCTTTTTTGAGAATCAGCATTGGCGATCGGAAAAACGCCATATATAGACTAATAATAATCAAGAAAGCAAGTAAATATAAGCTGTTACGAGCAATTTGCCCTTCGGTTTGCCAAATAATAATGCCGATTAAGGCGACAAAAATCAGGCTATCTAATTTCGTGCGTTTTTTTAACCGCACTTTGAGCAGCGTATTGCCTTTACGTTTATCTAAGCCAAATTGTTCGTAAAAAGCGTAGGCGAAGAACATGAGAATACAGAGAATGAGAATAGAATTGGTCATAACGAAAAAATGTAGGGGCGTATTACATACGCCCTAAATAATGTACAAAGGGCGTATGCAATACGCCCCTACAAAAATAGAAAGATTACGCTAAAATCCCTGTTGCCGCACCTAAGATACCGATAACGAAAATACCGATAATGATCCAAAGTGCATTAACACGGTTACGCAATAACCACATACAAGCAAAGGTAAATAGCAATGGTAATAAACCTGGCATTAAGCTATCTAAAATGCTTTGTACAGTAGTAACTTCAGTTGTACCGTCTTGTTTTTGAATGGTGGATACCACGAGTGGTACGTTAATGCTGGTCCATTTTTGTACCAACGCTCCCATAATAAACAAGCCGAGAATTGATGCTCCTTCAGTGAGTTTTTGTAAAAGACCACCGCTCATATCTTGTACCACGTCCACACCTTTTTTATAACCATAGGTTACACCGTAGTAGCGTGTTGCTAAACGCACAAGGTTGAATAAGATGAAGAACAATAATGGTCCTAAGATACTGCCACTTAAGGCTAAACCTGCACCGAGGGCGGCGAATACTGGGCGTGCTGTTCCCCAATAAATTGGGTCGCCTACACCAGCTAAAGGTCCCATTAGACCCACTTTGATACCATTGATCGCTGCATCGTCAATTTCTTTTCCGTTGGCACGTTGTTCTTCCATTGCAATAGTTACCCCTAATACTGGAGCAGCCACGAACGGTTGAGTGTTGAAAAACTCAAGATGACGTTTGATCGCATCTTTACGTTCTTGAGAGTTTGGATCAGGGTATAAGCGTTTAATTACAGGCACCATTGAATAGGCGAAACCTAAGGCTTGCATACGTTCGAAGTTCCAAGAACCTTGGAATAGGTTTGAACGTAATACCACGGAATTTAAATCACTTTGGGTGACTTTTTTCATTTCAGTTGTCATTTTCTCTTACCCCATTAATCTAATCTGTTATCAAGATCGTTGTTACCAGCAACCACTTGCACCACTTGTTTACTTTGATTGTATTTAGGGTGAAGTTGAATATAAAGTGCCGCCATTACCGCACCAAGCACCCCTAAGGCGACAAGGTTAAAGTTGGTAAATGCGGCTACTACGAAACCAGCGTAGAAGAATGGCATTAAGTGACCTGCACGCATCATATTGATAACCATTGCATAACCGACCACAGCAATAATGCCACCAGCGATTTTTAAACCTGTCGTTACGACTTCTGGAATTGCACCTAACATTGCTTGCACGGTGTCTGTTCCTGCAGTTAATGCCACGATTAAAGCTGGAATAGCAATACGCATGGCTTGTAATAATAAGGCAGAGCAGTGTACCCAGTCGATTCGGTTAAGATTACCGTCTTCAATGGATTTATCTGCAGCATGTTGGAATGCCACGGTAATCGCACGTACCACATAGGTTAATACCTGACCTGCTGCTGCCAATGGAATAGCAAGTGCGATAGCGGTTGGGATTTGTTGTCCACCAACGATAACCAAAATGGTAGAAACCACAGAGGCTAATGCCGCATCAGGAGCAAGTGCTGCACCAATATTCATCCAGCCTAAGGCTAATAGTTCTAATGAACCACCCACGATAATCCCTGTTGTCATATCGCCTAATACTAAACCAATTAGGGTACAAGCGATTAACGGACGGTGAGTTTGGAATTCATCAAGAATTGATCCCATACCTGAAACACAGGAGACTAAAAACACCAGCACGATTTGTAATGTTGTAATTTCCATAATAATTTCCTTAAATTAAGTTATTTTTCTTCAATAGATCCATCATATATTGACGGCTATCGTTGGAGACTTTACGCACATCAAGCTCAATGCCTTTAGCATCTAATTTCTTGAAAGCTTCAATATCTTGTTCGTTTACGGCAACGGCACTGGTCACCATTTTCTTACCATCTTTGTAAGAAATACCCCCGATATTGATGGATTTAAAGTCAACACCAGCATCAGACAAACGTACCACATCCGTTGGGTTAGTGAATAACAACATCATACGTTCATTAGCATATTCAGGGTTGTTATAGACACGGATCATTTTATCCACAGGCACAACGTGAGCGGTAACACCTGGAGGGGCTACGCTTTTTAGCATAGTAGCACGCACGCTGTCTTTCGCTACATCGTCATTCACCACAACAATGCGAGTTACACGGCTTTCTTTAGTCCAACGGGTGGCAACTTGACCGTGAATTAAGCGGTCATCAATACGAGCCAAACCAATCACTAAATGCCCTTCCGCATTCGGCGTAACGACAGCAGGTTGTGCAGGTTTCGCTGGTTCTGCTGGGGCAGCTTGAGCAGGTTTTTCTTCTGGTTCATCAAAACGCAATGCACGTACACCAGTACGCCCTGTTTCCAAGGCAATAGCGGTTAACTCTTCAAGGCTAGGATTATCATCTCGTGCCATAAAGGTTTCCACTAGCATAGGAACGTTAACACCTGTTACCACGTTCATATTGTCTTGATCGTTTGCCACACGGTTTGCCGCATTAAACGGACTACCGCCCCAAGTATCTACCAAGAATAACACTTGATCGCAATGAACTAACTCATTGGCAAGTTTTTCTTGGTATTTGCCCATAATGGTTTCCGCATTCTCACCTGGCACAAAATCAATGGTTGCCACGTTTTCTTGCTCACCAATTAGCATCTCGGTGGTCTTGAGCAACTGATTCGCTGCCACACCGTGCGTTGCAATGATAATTGCAATAGTCATTATTGACTCCTTTTGTTTTTAAAATTAAGGTACTCCATTGTAATATGAATTAGGTCTAATTTGCACGTTTCAGTCGGATATTTTTATGAATGAGTGATCTGGATCACTTTTTCCTGATAAAGTGCGGTGAAAATAAACAAAAAAATAAGCATCACAAGGATACTTATTTTTTGTTATATTGAATTTAGATAGCAATTACCGTGAAAATCACAATAATTGAATAAAGGGCAGCTAAACCATAAAATATTAAGCCACCATTTGGAACATGAATTTTTAGGTCGTGCATGCCGTGATGCACACGGTGTAAACCTGCCCACATTGGGAAAATTGCTAATGTTAAAATCACTAATTTACCTAACCAGTGATGGCTAAATGCAATAATATTATCAGCTGAAATAATCCCAAAAGGTAATAAAATTCCCAAAATGAAAATTAATGCGGGAAAGGCTAATGCACTGACAGTACTGCCAGCACTAAAGAGTAACCATACTGGTGGTTCTTGCGAACGTTTTGGATTTTGATTAACCATAATCTATCCCCTTAAATAAAAACTAAAACCAGAAGAATAACACTGGTAACAGCGAGAAGTACGTAGAATCCTTTACGGATTAATTCAGGTTTTACGCCCAATGTACCAGACATTACCTCACCCGACATTTGGAAAAATGTTACAGTGTGTAAAATTAATGCCCCTAGTGAAATTAGGTTTAAGATCACAACAACTGGGTTTTGTAAAAATGGAATAAAATTCTCTCTAAAACCATTTTCACTACATAAAGTGATGATGCCGTAAAGTAGCACTAGGCAGAACCAAACGGTGGCAACAGCTGTTGCTTCACGCAACATGTAGAATTTATAGAAATTCCAACTTTTCCACCAAGTTGCCGTCATTTCACGCTGGTATTTATTACGTTTGCTTACTAATTCAGTCATATCTTCCCCCTAGGCTTTTGGTTTAAGCATTGAAATGAGATAGTCTTTGGCACTTTCTAATTTACCTTGGTTAATTGCCGCTGCTGGGTTGACGTGTTTTGGACACACTTCTGAGCAAGCCCCCACGAAAGTACAAGACCAAACACCGTTGTCGCCATTGATAATTGGCATACGTTGTGCTTTAGCGTGATCACGGTTATCTAAATTATAACGGTGAGCCAAAGTTAAAGCAGCAGGGCCAACAAATTCAGGGTTTAAACCAAATTGTGGACAAGCTGCATAGCAAAGACCACAGTTGATACACATTGAGAATTGACGATATTTCTCAAGTTGTTTCGGCGTTTGTTTGGTACGACTTTTTGCCAATTCTGCTGACGGATGTGGTTTACCATCTAATTCAGGCATTTTGTTGCCAATAATATAAGGTTTAATTGCTTCCAAACTTTCGATAAAGTGGCTTAAATCCACCACTAAATCACGCTCAATCGGGAAGTTGGCTAACGGTTCAATCCGCATGTGACCGCTGTAATCACGTAAGAACGTTTTACACGCTAGTTTCGGTTTGTTATTCACCATCATACCGCAAGAACCACAGATCGCCATACGGCAAGACCAGCGGTAGGAAAGTTCAGGTTCAAGTTTATCTTTAATGTAGCCTAACGCATCTAATAAAGAAGTTTGTGCATCATAAGGTACTTGATAAGTACATAAGTGCGGTGCTTTATCCACTTCAGGATTATAGCGTAGCACTTCTACATTCATAATAGATTCATTAGCCATTTGCATTCTCCTTAGCTGCTTTAGCGGCTTCTGCTGCATCAGCTTCAGCACCATATACACGTTTTGCTGGTTGTGATTTGGTAATTTTCACAGGGCTATATTCAATATGTGGAGCATCGCTTCCATTATAGAACGCCAAGGTATGTTGTAAGTAGTTCACATCATCACGTTCTACAAAGTCTAAGCGTTGGTGAGCTCCACGCGATTCTTTACGTTCAATAGCAGAATTTGCTATAGATTGTGCCACGTCTAAAATATAACCAAGTTCAACGGTATAAAGCACGTTAGTATTGAACACGCTTGAACGATCTTGAATACGAATATGTTTATAACGCTCTTTCAATTCGGCAATCTTATCCACAGTAGTTTGCATGCTGTGTTGGTCACGATAAATACCACAACCTTCTTCCATTGACATACCCATTTCTTCACGAATTTCTGCCCAGCTTTCAGTACCCTCTTGATGATATAAGTCTTCCAAGCGTTGAATCACATCACGAGCTTGTGCATCAATGGCATCTTGATTAATTTGGATATTTTCAGTAGCACGTTCTGCGGCATATTCACCTGCCACACGACCTAGCACTACTAACTCAGCTAATGAGTTAGAACCTAAACGGTTCGCACCATGTAAGCCTGAAGATGCACATTCACCTACAGCAAATAAACCTTTAATACGAGTTTCACTGTTAAAATCTACTTCAATTCCGCCCATGGTATAATGTACTACTGGACGTACTGGAATAGGTTCATTGACTGGGTTAACCCCTTCATAGGCTTGTGCTAATTCACAAATAAATGGTAAACGTTCATGTAAGTATTTGTCACCCAAATGACGTAAATCCAAATGAACCACATCAACACCTTTGGCGGTTTTTGCTGTATTGCCTTTTTTCCATTCTTGCCAGAATGCTTGGGAAACCTTATCACGTGGACCTAATTCCATATATTTATTTTGTGGTTTACCTACTGGTGTTTCAGGTCCTAGCCCGTAGTCTTGTAAGTAACGGTAGCCATTTTTATTTAACAAAATACCACCCTCACCACGGCAACCTTCAGTCATCAAAATACCTGTATTTGGCAAGCCTGTTGGGTGATATTGCACAAATTCCATATCACGCAATGGTACGCCATGACGATAAGCCATAGAAAGTCCATCACCCGTGACGATCCCACCGTTAGTGTTGAATTTAAACGCACGACAACCACCGCCCGTGGCAATAATAACGGCTTTGGCATTGATTTGAATTAATTTGCCTTCCATCATATTCATTGCTACTAAACCACAAGCATGACCATTATCGGTTAAAATATCTAACACGAAATGTTCATCAAAGCGTTGAATTTGTGGATATTGGATAGAGGTTTGGAACAGAGTATGTAATAAATGGAAACCTGTTTTGTCCGCTGCAAACCAAGTACGTTCAATTTTCATACCACCAAAACGGCGAACGTTTACATCACCATCTTGTTTACGAGACCAAGGACAACCCCAACGTTCAAGCTGAGTCATTTCTACAGGCGAATGTTGAACGAAATACTCCACCACATCTTGTTCACATAACCAGTCACCACCAGAAACGGTGTCTTGGAAATGTTTGTCGTAACTATCTTCTTCTTTAATAACAGCTGCTGCACCACCTTCGGCTGCAACAGTATGACTACGCATCGGATAAACCTTTGAAACTAAAGCGATTTTTAGGTTCGGATTGGCTTCTGTCGCAGCGATTGCAGAACGCAAACCACCACCACCAGCACCGACAATCGCAATATCAACATTGATAATTTGCACGATAATGTCCCCCACGATAAGAATTATTAATTGACAAGAATAATGTTACTTAAATTTTAATAAATTACTATATCTTTTTTAATCTAATTAGAATAAATGTGATCTAGCTCAAAAATTTAGTTCTAATTCACAATAGTTAGTAAAAATGAGAATTATTATATACTTAAAGATGGTTTTTATTTTTATCTAAAATTAATAAAAACGGTATTTTTACCTTTATTGCTTCTTTTCACTTAAGTTTGGTGTTTTACTTAATTCAAGTTAAAATACTGTTAATTTTTTCTAATTGGTCTATTTTTATGTCAGCAGAAATTTTATGGCAGCCAACGGCTCCGATTAAGAATTTACTTGCACGAGCCAAAATTATGGCAGAAATTCGTTGTTTTTTCTCTGAACGAGGAGTTCTTGAAGTTGAAACGCCTATTTTGAGTGCATTTGGTGTAACGGATGTCCATTTATCAACCTTTAGCACGGAGTTTATTGCTCCATTTAATGAACAATCCAAAACTTTGTGGCTAAATACTAGTCCTGAATATCCTATGAAACGGCTATTAGCAGCAGGTTCAGGTGCTATTTTTCAACTATGCCATGTTTTTCGTAATGAAGAAGCAGGACGTAGCCATAATCCTGAATTTACCATGTTAGAATGGTATCGCCCTTTCTTTGATATGTATCGGCTGATTAATGAAGTAGATGATTTATTACAGAATATTTTAGATTGTGAGCCAACAGAAAGTTTGAGTTATCAATTCGTTTTTCAACAATATGTTGGATTAGATCCTTTGTCAGCAAGCAAAGCTGAATTGATTGCAAAAGCCAAAGAATATAATTTTATTTGTGATGAGAATGAAGAACGAGATACATTGTTACAGTTTTTATTTACTGAAGTAGTAGAACCGAAAATTGGACAAACTCGTCCTGTTGCTATTTATCACTTTCCAGCCAGTCAGGCAGCTCTTGCTCAAATTAGTTCGGAAGATCACCGTGTTGCAGAGCGTTTTGAGTTCTATTATAAAGGGTTAGAATTGGCTAATGGTTTTCATGAATTAATTGATGCTCATGAACAAATGAATCGTTTTGAGCAAGATAATCATTTACGCCAGAAATTAGGTTTACCGACACGTTCAATAGATACTCGTTTACTTGCCGCATTACAGGCTGGGATGCCTAATACTTCTGGAGTTGCTTTAGGTGTTGACCGATTAATGATGATTGCACTAGGGGCTGAACGTATTGAAGAAGTCATGGCTTTTGGTATTGCTAATGCGTAGTAATAAATAACAGTTGCAAAACAAGGGCGACAACTTTAAACTTAATTATTTAATTTTATCTTTATACTTTTGGAAAGAATGTGATATTTATGGATACTCAGATTAACTTAGCAGAAAAAGAAACAGTTGGTGAAACTTTTCGCCAAGCTCGTCAAAAATTAAACTTAACCATTGAACAAGCAGCAGAAAAAGTTAATTTACGTCCTTCTGTGATAGAAAGTATTGAAAATAACCAATTTGTGCAAAAGAATATTCCTGCGACCTTTATGAAAGGTTATGTTCGTAATTATGGTGAATTCTTGAAATTGCCAGTTACTTTATGGAATGGAATTAATTTTGGTGGAACGGTACATAATGATTTGAATAAGCAGGGAAAAGTCAGAGATGTAGTTAATCCACATGGATCTAATAGCCGTTGGGTAGGTTGGCTGACGGCACTTGTTTTATTATTTGTGATTGGTATGACTGCACTTTGGTGGTGGGAGAGTTATCAACAAACGAATTTAGAGCGTGATAATTTAGTACAAAATTATGTATCAACGGAAGAACAAAATAAATCTATAGATAATAGTAATAATATTGCGACAATAACAGTACAACCAGCAACAGAAGAAAGTACACTAGCCGAAAATAGCAATTTAGATCCTAACCAAGCAGCTACAGTTACAGTGGGGACTACGGACAGCACAGCACAGGGTGTTTCTATGCAATACAATATGAATGATAATACAAATTCTGCTGCTAGTTTTACTGAAAACAATGCTCAAAACACCGTGGATAATGCCATGACGGGAGATTTACAAATAGAAGTGACCTCAGCTACAAGCTGGATTGCAGTGCGTGATGAAAAACGTCATAATTTGGTGACGCAAAAAGAATATAAACAAGGTGAAGTAATTACGTTAGATGGTAAAGGTCCTTATTCATTGACTATCGGTGCGCCGTCTAATGTAAAAATTACCTATAAAGGTGAGGATTATCCATTGAAAATTGATGGTCGTGTTGCTCGCATTAAATTACAATAATAACGAGAATTATGTCAGATTTTAAACCAACCATTAAACGTCGTGAATCGACAAAAATTTATGTAGGTAAAGTGCCAGTAGGGGGAGATGCTCCCATTGCCGTACAATCTATGACCAATACTCGTACCACAGATGTAGAAGCAACGGTTGCTCAAATTAAAGCTCTTGAGCGAGTAGGGGCGGATATTGTTCGGGTTTCTGTACCAACTATGGATGCTGCCGAAGCCTTTAAATTAATTAAACAGCAAGTGAATTTACCATTGGTAGCGGATATTCACTTTGATTATCGGATTGCCTTGAAAGTGGCAGAATACGGTGTTGATTGTTTACGGATTAACCCTGGCAATATTGGACGTGAAGATCGTATTCGTGCCGTAGTGGATTGTGCTAGAGATAATAATATTCCGATTCGTATTGGCGTAAATGCAGGTTCGTTGGAAAAAGATCTGCAAGAAAAATATGGAGAACCAACCCCAGAAGCCTTGTTAGAAAGTGCGTTACGTCATGTTGAAATTTTAGATCGTTTAAACTTCGATCAATTTAAGGTGAGTGTAAAAGCGTCAGATGTTTTTTTAGCGGTGGAAAGTTACCGTTTGTTAGCCAAAGCGATTAAACAGCCGTTACATCTTGGTATTACCGAAGCTGGTGGTGCCAGAGCAGGTGCGGTAAAAAGTGCGGTGGGTTTAGGCATGCTTTTAGCCGAAGGAATTGGTGATACGTTGCGAGTATCATTAGCAGCGGATCCAGTGGAAGAAATCAAAGTGGGGTTTGATATTTTAAAATCCTTACGTATTCGTTCTCGTGGCATTAACTTTATTGCTTGCCCAACCTGTTCTCGTCAAGAATTTGATGTGATAGGGACAGTGAATGCGTTGGAACAACGTCTTGAAGATATTATTACACCGATGGATGTATCAATTATTGGTTGCGTTGTGAATGGACCAGGTGAAGCTTTGGTATCTGATTTAGGTGTTACTGGTGGTAACAAAAAAAGCGGTTATTATTTAGATGGTGAGCGTCAAAAAGAACGCTTTGATAATGATGATTTAATTGATCAACTTGAAGCCAAAATTCGTGCCAAAGTGGCACGGCAATCACAACGTATTGATATTGCCGAACTTTAATAGAGAGGATAAATATGAAAATTGCCGTTTTTAGTAGTAAAAATTATGATCGCAAGTATTTGCAACAAGCTAATACCACATACGGCTTTGATCTGCATTTCTTTGATTTTCAACTAAATGTGGACACCGCTAAAATGGCAGAAGGCTGTCAAGCGGTGTGTATATTTGTTAATGACAATGCTGATCAAGCAGTGTTGGAAAAGCTGGCAGAATACGGTGTAACTATTGTAGCGTTACGTTGTGCAGGTTTTAATAACGTGGATCTCAAATCGGCAAAGCAATTGGGTTTGAAAGTTGTGCGAGTACCAGCTTATTCTCCAGAAGCGGTGGCAGAACATGCGGTGGGCTTAATGATGAGCCTAAATCGCCATATTCACCGTGCTTATCAGCGTACTCGAGATGCAAATTTCTCGCTAGAAGGATTAATCGGCTTTAATATGCACGGTCGTACCGCTGGTATTATTGGCACGGGTAAAATTGGGATTGCTACCATGCGTATTTTAAAAGGATTTGGTATGCAATTATTGGCGTTTGATCCCTTTAAAAATCCGCAAGTAGAAGCCTTGGGTGGTAAATATGTGAGTTTGGATGAACTCTTTACTCAATCGGATGTTATTTCTTTACATTGTCCAGCTACGCCAGACAACTACCATTTATTGTGCGAAAAAACCTTTAAGCAAATGAAAGATGGCGTAATGATCATTAATACCAGCCGAGGTTCATTGATTAACACCAAGGACGCTATTGAAGCCCTAAAACAGAGCAAAATTGGTGCTTTAGGCTTAGATGTGTATGAGAATGAACAGGCGTTATTTTTTGAAGATAAATCCAACGAAGTCATTTTAGATGATGTGTTCCGCCGTATTTCATCTTGCCATAATGTATTACTTACTGGACATCAAGCCTTTTTAACGGAAGAAGCCTTATTGAATATTTCCGATGTCACCTTGGCAAATATTCAGCAAGTCAATTTAGGTGAAAATTGCCCGAATCAAGTAGAATAAAACAGGAGAAACAGGACAGAATTATGGCAAAAACCATTCAAGCTATTCGTGGCATGAACGACAGTTCCCCGACCGATACACCGCTGTGGCAATGGATTGAAAATAAGGTGCGTCAAGTATTGGCAAGCTACGGTTACAGCGAAGTGCGTATGCCAATCGTGGAAAGCACCCCTTTATTTGCTCGTGCCATTGGTGAAGTTACCGATGTAGTTTCCAAAGAAATGTACACTTTCTGGGATAACGATGAGCAACTTACGCTCCGTCCTGAAGGTACCGCAGGTTGTGTGCGTGCAGCCGTGGAACATGGCTGGATTTATAATAATGAACAACGTTTATGGTATATTGGACCGATGTTCCGTCATGAGCGTCCACAAAAAGGGCGTTATCGTCAATTTCATCAAGCAGGGGTAGAAATTTTTGGTATTGCCAATCCTGAAATTGATGCAGAATTGATTTTACTTACTGCTCGCTTATGGAAAGAATTAGGTATCGATCAGTATGTAACTTTACAGCTCAATTCTATCGGTTCGCTAGATGCACGCCAAAATTACCGTTCGGCATTGGTTGATTTCTTGCAAAATCATTTGGATTTGATGAGTGATGAAGAAAAAGACCGTTTAGAGAAAAATCCATTACGTATTTTAGATACTAAAAATCAAGCTTTACAAGACATGTTAAACAATGCACCCAAATTACTTGATTATTTAGATGATGAAAGCCGTGAACATTTTGCTCAACTTTGTACATTATTAGATGAAATGGGCATTCAATACGAAATTAACCCGAAACTAGTGCGTGGTTTAGATTATTACAACAAAACGGTATTCGAATGGGTAACTACTGCATTAGGGGCTCAAGGCACGGTTTGCGGTGGTGGTCGTTATGATGGCTTAGTCGAACAATTAGGCGGACATGCTACACCAAGTGTTGGATTTGCTATGGGTTTAGAGCGTTTAGTGTTGTTAGTACAAGAAGTAAATAAATCTATTCCAGTACAAAGTGCGGTGGATATTTACCTTGTTTTTGCAGGTGAAGGAACCACTTTGGCAGCTTTCAAAATTGCTGAAAAACTTCGTTCGGAATTACCGCACTTACGTATTATGACGCATTGTAGCGGTGGCAAATTCCAAAAACAATTTAAACGTGCCGATAAAGTCGGGGCAAGACTAGCTATTGTGATTGGCGAAAGTGAAGTACAATCTAACCAAGTTATGGTAAAAGATTTATTAGGCAACACCGAGCAACAAGCAGTTGCAGTTGATGAATTAGTTGCTTATTTAACTCAAGTATTTAAGGAATAAATTATGGCTTATACCAGTTTAGAAGAACAAGAACTCAATGAAATTAAATCTTGGTGGAAAGAAAATTATAAAAGTATTATTGCTGCCGTGATTATTGGGGCTGGTGGGGTGTTTGGTTGGCGTTTTTGGCAGGATTACCAAATCACCAAAGCACAAGAAATAGCAGCACAATACGATCAGGTGATTTATAGCAATACAGATGCTACCACCAAAAATGCACAAATTGATGCTTTCGTAAAAGAGCATAGTAAAACGGGTTATGCGACCTTAGCGTTATTAGAAAAAGCCAAAAGTGCGGTGCAAAATCAAGAACTTTCTCAAGCAGAAATAACTTTAAAAGAGGCAATGACACAGGCACCAGATGAAATTCTGGCTTCTGTGACTGGTATTCGATTAGCTGAAGTGCAACTACAACAAGATAAATTTGATGATGTATTAAGTACCTTAAATTTAGTAAAAGATGCTAGTTGGGCGGGGAGAAAAAACTTATTAAGTGGCAAAGTTCAGTTAGCCAAAGGCGATAAAGATGCAGCTAAACAAAGTTTTGAATCCGTATTAGAAAATGGTTCAGCGTTAGAACAGCAAGAAGCGAAAGTCTTGTTGAATAATTTATAACCTATAAAAAACGGGCTTTCGCCCGTTTTGCTTTTTTAGACATTAGTCTGCTTTCCGAATATTATAAACTTCAATTTCAGCAGCTTTTAACGCATCTTGATCTACTTTACCTTGAATCGTAATTTTGTCATTTGGTGAAACATTTAGACCATTCCAAGCATGATCATCTACTTCAATTTTAATTTCACCCGTTGAATCTTTAAAGAAAAATTCATCATGATCAATTTGTCTAGTGATGTAACCAGTTAAAATAACCTGAGCATCATCTTTTGCTTTTAAGGCTTGAGCTACGCTTGTTGGTGTTCCAACATAACCACCATTGAAACCGCCTTTTGCATGGTCATTATCAAATCCAGCAAATGCTGTCGTTGAAACAACAATAAGTGCAATAGTCAGTAATTTTTTCATTTTTTTCTCCTTATTGATATATATTGTAGTGCTAGTACATTGCTTGAGGAAAACTGTTTAGCTTTGATTGAGATTCATTAAAACATGGAAATCTTAATTAAATCTTAAGAGCGGTTTATTTTTGAGAAAAAAATCGGCTCATTTGAGCCGATTCCTGTTATGTTTATTTAAAATTATTTAGCATTTTTTTCAAAACGTTCGTTCACAAAATCCCAGTTCACCACATTCCAGAATTCTTTAATGTAATCTGGACGACGGTTTTGGAATTTTAGGTAATAAGCGTGTTCCCAAACATCTAAGCCTAATAATGGGAAACCTTCGCAACCAGCAATTTCTTTACCCATTAATGGATTGTCTTGATTAGCAGTAGAAACTACACTCAATTTACCATCGTTTAACACTAACCACGCCCAACCTGAACCAAAACGAGTGGCTGCAGCTTTTTCAAATTCTGCTTTGAATGCTTCAACAGAACCAAAATCACGTTCAATCGCAGCTTTTAATGCACCTTGTAAGGTAGTGCTTTTTTTCAATGATTTCCAGAATAAACTGTGGTTGACATGACCCCCGATATTGTTACGAAGTGCGGTGAATTTATCTGCAGGTACGCTACTTAAATGATTTTTTAAGAATGACCCAGGGCAATTTTGATCAGCTAATTTTGCTAACTCTGGTGAGTTTTCTAATACGGCATTAGCATTGTTAATATAAGCTTGGTGATGTTTACTGTGGTGAATTTCCATAGTTTGAGCATCAAAATGTGGTTCTAATGCATCGTAGGCATAGCCTAATTCAGGTAGAGTATAAGCCATAATATTTTCCTTTTTTGATGAGTTGTTATATATTTTTTGTAGAACAGATCTACAAATTCCATATTCATATTAACAAAAAAATTGATTTAGATCATTAAGAATGTGAATTTTTTGTTAAGGAAAATCTTAAACAAACATAAAGAAATAAAAGATTATATTAATTATTACAATAATGAACAGATTCAAGTAAAATTAAAAAAATTATATCTTAGGTAATATAATTCAGTTTCTGGTGTCTTTTAGGAAAGGGATGGCTTTGTAGATATTTCCTATTTAGGATTAGACCCGTTTTATGGTAGTAGAAAATAATATGAAAGAAATAATCAAAGAAACCATAGTAGCACAAGCAACCCCTATTGGTCGTGGAGGGGTGGGAATTTTACGAGTATCAGGACCTTTGGCTAGCCATGTTGCTCAAACCGTGGTAGGAAAAGATCTCAAGCCGCGTTTTGCCAATTACTTACCTTTTAAAGATGTCGATGGCAGCGTATTAGATCAAGGTATTGCGTTATTTTTTAAGTCGCCCAATTCTTTCACAGGGGAAGATGTGTTGGAGTTGCAGGGACATGGTGGTCAAATCGTACTAGATCTGTTATTGAAACGTATTTTGCAAGTACAAGGCGTGCGTTTGGCTCGTCCTGGTGAATTTTCTGAACAGGCTTTTTTAAATGACAAGCTCGATCTTGCTCAAGCAGAAGCTATTGCTGATTTAATTGATGCCAGTTCTGAACAGGCTGCCCGTTCTGCATTGAAATCCTTACAAGGTGAATTTTCTAATAAAGTTAATCAATTAGTTGATTCGGTTATCTATTTGCGAACTTATGTTGAAGCTGCGATTGATTTTCCAGATGAGGAAATTGATTTTTTAGCAGATGGTAAGATTGAAACTAAATTAAATGAAATTATTGTTCAACTTAATCAAGTACAAACTGAAGCTAAACAAGGTTCTATTCTGAGAGAGGGAATGAAAGTTGTTATTGCTGGTCGTCCTAATGCTGGTAAATCCAGTTTACTAAATGCACTTGCAGGGCGAGATGCAGCGATTGTTACGGATATTGCGGGAACCACCCGAGATGTGCTTCGAGAACATATTCATATTGATGGAATGCCTCTGCATATTATTGATACTGCTGGTTTACGTGATGCTACGGATGAAGTAGAACGTATCGGAATTAATCGTGCTTGGCACGAAATTGAACAGGCTGATCGAGTGTTACTAATGTTAGATAGTACGGATTCGGATAGTCTAGATCTTGACAAAGTGCGGTTAGAATTTTTACAAAAATTACCTGCAAATATTCCTGTTACTATCATTCGTAACAAAACTGATTTAAGCGGTGAAAATGTTGGGTTAAGCGAAGAAAATGGTTACACTACAATTCGTTTATCTGCTCAAACGCAACAAGGCATAGATTTGTTGCGTGAACATTTAAAACAGGCTATGGGATATCAAACTAGCACCGAAGGCGGTTTTTTGGCTCGTCACCGCCACTTAGAAGCCCTAGAAAAAGCAGCAGAACATTTACAACTAGGGTATATTCAACTAACACAGTTTTATGCAGGTGAGCTGTTGGCAGAAGAGTTACGTTTAGTACAGGCTCATTTAAGTGAAATTACAGGGCAATTTACTTCCGATGATTTATTAGGGAATATTTTTAGCTCGTTTTGTATTGGCAAGTAATTTTAATATAGAAAAAAAGTACGGTATTTCTACCGCACTTTTGGAGCCTATACCAAAATTTGTGTAAATACCTGTTTCTGAGATAATAACCAAAAACAGGTATTTTCATTATGAATGAACAACAAATTAAATTATTGGCTAATGAATTAGCTAAAAACCTCAAAACACCAGAAGATCTCAATCAGCTTTCTCGCGTGCTGAAAAAAATCACTGTGGAAGCCGCTCTCAATACTGAGCTTACAGAACATCTTGGTTATAAGAAAAATCAGCCAAGAAAGGCTAAAAATAGCCGAAATGGTTATAGTCAAAAAACCTTGCTCACCGATGAGGGAGATATTGAACTCAACATTCCCCGAGATCGTGAAAGCACCTTTGAACCCCAAATTATTAAGAAAAATCAAACTCGCATCACGGGTATGGATGAGCAAATCATTGCCTTATATGCCAAAGGGTTAAGTACTCAAGAGATTGTTGATTCGTTTAAGGAATTTTATGATGCCGATGTTTCACCTAGCCTAATTTCTCGGGTGACTGATTCAGTCAAAGAACGCATTATTGAGTGGCAAAATGAACCCCTTAACGCGGTGTATGCCATTGTTTATTTGGATTGTATCGTGGTGAAAGTTCGCCAAGACGGACGCATTATCAATAAAGCCGTGTTTGTCGCTCTTGGTGTGAATCTGGACGGACGCAAAGAGCTGCTAGGACTATGGATTGCCGAAAATGAAGGGGCAAAATTTTGGTTAAACGTGCTAACCGAGCTTAAAAATCGTGGCGTACAGGATATTCTGATTGCTTGCATTGATGGTTTAAAAGGCTTTCCTGATGCGATTAATACTGTTTTTCCTGAAACGAAAATTCAGCTTTGTATCGTGCATATGGTTCGTAATAGTTTGAAATATGTCACTTGGAAAGATTACAAAGCCGTGACAGGGGATTTAAAGCTGATTTATCAAGCACCTACGGAACAGGTCGCCCTACAGGCACTGGCTAATTTTGAGCAAAAATGGCAAGCAAAATACCCCTTAATCGCCAAAAGCTGGCAGACTCATTGGGCGAATTTAGCCACGATTTTCAGCTATCCTGACGATATTCGCAAGGCAATTTACACGACAAATGCGATAGAATCGTTAAATAGCGTGATTCGACGAGTGATTAAAAAACGAAATGTCTTCCCGACAGATGAATCCGTGATTAAAATCATCTGGCTTGCGATTAAAAATGCGTCTAAAAAATGGTCAATGCCAATCCGAAATTGGCGAGCAGCATTGAACCATTTTGTGCTAGAATTTGGTGATCGCTTAAATGATCACCTTTAAGTGAAATTGGTGTTTACACAAAATATGGGATAGGCTCCACTTTTGCTATTTATTTTAGTTAGTTTGAATTACCAACCTTTTACTACACCATCTTTAAAATGTTTTACCGCTTCTTGGTAAACTTCCTCGGTTTGGTAGGCTTTTACAAAGTTTTGTACTGCTGCACTGTCTTTGTTATCTTGACGGGCAACGATGATATTTACGTATGGACTGTCTTTATCTTCCACAAACACACCATTGTCAGAAGTATTTAAACCAACTTGACCAGCATAAGTATTGTTAACTACAGCTAAATCTACATCATCTAATGCTCGAGCTGCAACTGCTGTATCAACAGGTGTTATTTGTAGATTTTTTGGATTTTCTACAATATCTAATGGTGTTGCATTTAAATTAGTATTGTCTTTTAATTTAATTAAACCTTGTTTTTCTAATAAGATTAAGGCACGACCTTGGTTAGATGGATCATTTGGTACAGCTACTTTTGCACTGTCTTTTAATTCAGATACATTTTTAATCGTTTTTGAATAACCAGCTAATGGGTAAACGAAAGTGTTGCCTACGATCACAAGGTTAGTGATGTTATTTGCTTTGGTATCACTGTCTAAATAAGGTTTATGCTGCATTGCATTGATATCTAAATCACCTTTGCTTACTGCTGGGTTTGGTAATGCGTAGTCGTTAAATTCAACGAATTTTACATTTAGATTATATTTTTCTTTGGCTACTTTAGCAGCAATTTCAGCTACTTGATGTTCAGGACCTGACATGACACCGACAGTAATGGTTTGTGGTGCAGGCTGTGCCGCAGCTGCGACTACTTCAGGTTTCTTCTCATCTTTACAAGCTGTTAAAGCGAATACAGATGTCATTGCAGTGATAGTGAGTAATTTTTTTAAATTCATAAAATGTTCCTTGTTAGAAAGTTAAATTAACGATGATCGAAATGATCAGCGAGTTTATTGCCGTATCTTTCGCAGATCATCACGATTAATACAATGATAATAGTTGCAATCCACAGTACATAAGGCATATTGCGATGTAAACCATAAGAAATGGCAGTATTGCCTAAACCGCCACCACCGACAGCCCCAGCCATGGCAGAATAACCAATTAGTGTGACGAGGGTAAGGGTTGTGGCTTTGATAAGCATTGGTAACGCTTCAGGTAAATAAAACTTGGTGACTAACTGCCATACCGTTGTCCCCATTGCTTTCGCTGTTTCAGTTAAGCCACTAGGAATATCGCCAAGTGCATTGGCAGTTAAGCGAGCAAAAAATGGCATTGCAGCAACACCTAGTGGGATAATAGAAGCAGTTGTACCCAATGTAGTACCGACCAAAAAGCGTGTGATAGGCATTAAGTCGAATAATAAAATAATGAACGGAATAGAGCGTCCAACGTTGATTAAGGCCTCTAAAATACGATTCACTTTAGGGTTTGTTAAGGCTTGATTTGGTTGGGTTAAGAATGTCCATATACCTAATGGTAAGCCGAACACAATAGCAAAAAGTGTCGCTGCAAAACTCATATAAATAGTTTCATAGGTACTTGAGCCAATTAATGCCCATACTTGCGGGGTGATTTGACCGATAAAGCCGTTGATAAAATTATCCCACATAACCTAACACCTCCACACGTACGTTACTTTCCATTAAATAAATTTTTGCTTGGGTAATAGCATCTTCGTCACCTTCTACTTCTGCAATGGTGAAACCGAATTTTGTACCACCAGCGTAATCAATTTGTGACATTAATATGTTAAAGGATACATTAAACCGCCGTGAAGTTTGGGAGATTAATGGGGCATCGACAGAGCGTCCAGTAAATTCAAAGCGAATAATTGGTGATGAATTCGGGGATTTTGGGACATCAGAAAGTAATGCCAGATATTCTTCGGGCAAGTAGTTTTGGAAAGTAGCTTGAATAAATTCTTGTGCTAACTCTGTTTTTGGATTAGAAAAAATTTCACTAACAGTGCCTTGTTCAATTAAGACACCATGGTCGATTACTGCCACTTGGTCACAAATACGTTTTACTACGTCCATTTCATGGGTAATTAATAAAATGGTGATGCCTAAAGTGCGGTTAATATCTTTTAATAATTTTAGGATAGATTGTGTGGTTGCAGGATCTAATGCACTGGTGGCTTCATCACATAACAATACGTGCGGATCACTAGCTAATGCTCTTGCAATCGCAACACGTTGTTTTTGACCACCAGATAAATTGGCAGGATAAACATCTTTTTTATCAGTTAAACCAACTAGTGCTAAAAGTGCGGTGACTTTTTGTTGAATTTTTTGTTTGTTAGCTTTTTCTAATTCTAGTGGCAATGCTACGTTATCAAACACTGTGCGAGAGCTGAGTAGATTAAAATGTTGGAAAATCATACCGATATTACGGCGTTCTGCGATAAGTTGATGATCATTAAGTACGGTGAGATCTTTGCCATCAACAATCACTGAACCAGAGGTCGGGCGTTCTAATAAGTTGACACAGCGAATTAACGTGCTTTTACCAGCACCAGAAGCACCGATTACGCCACAGATACTTCCTGCGGGAACATGTAATGAAACATTATCTAATGCGGTGAGTTTTTTGTCTGCAATATCAAAAACTTTGGTGATATTTTTTAGCTTAATCATATAAGCCCTTTAATTAATGATTAAAAATATAATAGTTTTGTGTATTTTAGATGTCTATATGTCTATGTCAATAATTATTCGTTGGCTTTTTAGAATATATCGTTATCAATTAGAACATTTATGTGATAATTAAGAGGATAAATGTCATATATAAAGGAAAATAAAAATGAATAAAGCAATTTTTTTAGATCGGGATGGTACCTTAAATGTTGATCACGGTTATGTTCATCAAATAGATGATTTTGAATTTATTGAGGGGAGCATTGAAGCCTTGCAACAATTAAAATCCATGGGGTATTTGTTGGTAGTAGTGACTAACCAATCAGGGATTGCACGTGGTTATTTTAGCGAAGATCAGTTTTTGCAATTAACAGAGTGGATGGATTGGTCACTGGCAGATCGGGGTGTTGATTTAGATGGGATTTATTATTGTCCGCATCATCCTGAGGGAAAAGGTGAGTTTCGGCAAGAATGTGATTGTCGTAAGCCCAAAGGAGGAATGTTATTGCAGGCGATTAAAGAATTGAATATTGATCCAAGTAGATCTTTTATGGTTGGGGATAAATTGGAAGATTTGCAGGCGGGAATGGCAGCGAATGTGGCTTATAAGGTACTGGTAAAAACAGGAAAACCAATCTCGGAACAAGGTGAAAAATTAGCAGATTATGTACTAGATAGCGTGGCAGATTTGCCAAAATTGATTAAGAAGCTGAAAAACTGAACAGTCAGATAGAATTTTAGATTTTTTTACAAAAAACACTTGCAAAGGATTTCCAGATCTCTATAATACGCTGCACACAACGACACGCTGTTGTGAAAATTGAAATCAAACAGTGTGTCGTTTTATTTTCGCTTTAAAACAGCGATTTGTTCTTTAATAATTTATCAGACAATCTGTGTGGGCACTTGTTGATTGACTAGTTTTAAAAAATTAAATAAAACTTGAAGTCTTAATAGGTGCTTAACTTAGAAATTCATTAACTTTTTGTTCTTTTGAGAATGAAAAGCAAGATTTAGAAGCAAGCAGTTTATTGAGCGATCGAACTTAAATTGAAGAGTTTGATCATGGCTCAGATTGAACGCTGGCGGCAGGCTTAACACATGCAAGTCGAACGGTAGCAGGAAGTACTTGTACTTTGCTGACGAGTGGCGGACGGGTGAGTAATGCTTGGGAATCTGGCTTATGGAGGGGGATAACTACGGGAAACTGTAGCTAATACCGCGTAGTGTCGAGAGACGAAAGACTGGGAACTTAGGTCCAGTTGCCATAAGATGAGCCCAAGTGGGATTAGGTAGTTGGTGGGGTAAAGGCCTACCAAGCCGACGATCTCTAGCTGGTCTGAGAGGATGACCAGCCACACTGGAACTGAGACACGGTCCAGACTCCTACGGGAGGCAGCAGTGGGGAATATTGCGCAATGGGGGTAACCCTGACGCAGCCATGCCGCGTGAATGAAGAAGGCCTTCGGGTTGTAAAGTTCTTTCGGTGGTGAGGAAGGTAGTTGTTTTAATAGAACAGCTAATTGACGTTAACTACAGAAGAAGCACCGGCTAACTCCGTGCCAGCAGCCGCGGTAATACGGAGGGTGCGAGCGTTAATCGGAATAACTGGGCGTAAAGGGCACGCAGGCGGTTACTTAAGTGAGATGTGAAATCCCAGAGCTTAACTTTGGAATAGCATTTCAGACTGGGTAGCTAGAGTACTTTAGGGAGGGGTAGAATTCCACGTGTAGCGGTGAAATGCGTAGAGATGTGGAGGAATACCGAAGGCGAAGGCAGCCCCTTGGGAAGATACTGACGCTCATGTGCGAAAGCGTGGGGAGCAAACAGGATTAGATACCCTGGTAGTCCACGCTGTAAACGATGTCGATTTGGGGATTGGGCTTTAGGCTTGGTGCCCGTAGCAAACGTGATAAATCGACCGCCTGGGGAGTACGGCCGCAAGGTTAAAACTCAAATGAATTGACGGGGGCCCGCACAAGCGGTGGAGCATGTGGTTTAATTCGATGCAACGCGAAGAACCTTACCTACTCTTGACATCCATAGAAGAACTTAGAGATAAGTTTGTGCCTTCGGGAGCTATGAGACAGGTGCTGCATGGCTGTCGTCAGCTCGTGTTGTGAAATGTTGGGTTAAGTCCCGCAACGAGCGCAACCCTTATCCTTTGTTGCCAGCATGTAGTGATGGGAACTCAAAGGAGACTGCCAGTGATAAACTGGAGGAAGGTGGGGATGACGTCAAGTCATCATGGCCCTTACGAGTAGGGCTACACACGTGCTACAATGGTGCATACAGAGGGTAACCAACCTGCGAGGGGGAGTGAATCTCAGAAAGTGCATCGTAGTCCGGATTGGAGTCTGCAACTCGACTCCATGAAGTCGGAATCGCTAGTAATCGCAAATCAGAATGTTGCGGTGAATACGTTCCCGGGCCTTGTACACACCGCCCGTCACACCATGGGAGTGGGTTGTACCAGAAGTAGATAGCTTAACCGGAAGGGGGGCGTTTACCACGGTATGATTCATGACTGGGGTGAAGTCGTAACAAGGTAACCGTAGGGGAACCTGCGGTTGGATCACCTCCTTAGTAATCAGAGGACAGATGACAGAAGACAGAAGACAGAAATGTCAGGTCACTGTGATATTGTTACTCAAAGAAACGAAGCGACAGCAAGTGTTCACACAGATTGTTTGATAGAACGATGAAAGCAAGTATATTTCAGAAGAAAGTAATTGTGATGAGAAGTTAGGGTGTTCAGTTTTTTCTGTTATCTGTCTTCTGTCATCCGTCTTCTGAGCCCTACGGGTCTGTAGCTCAGGTGGTTAGAGCGCACCCCTGATAAGGGTGAGGTCGGTGGTTCAAGTCCACTCAGACCCACCACTTTCAGATGTCAGATGACAGGAGTCAGATGGCAGAGAAAGTAAGCGTAGGGAATAGAAATAGCAACACTGTCATCTGATAGCTGTTGTCTGTTATCTGAATGGGGATATAGCTCAGCTGGGAGAGCGCCTGCCTTGCACGCAGGAGGTCAGCGGTTCGATCCCGCTTATCTCCACCAAACAAAAAACTTGTTGTTATCATCATTGTTAAGCTAACTAAGTTGGAAAATAAAAACAAAAAATTAGTTGATTTAACTAAGTTAATTTAACAATGATGATAGGCGAAAGCCGATAATCTTATGTTCTTTAAAAAATTGGAAACAAGCTGAAAACTGAGAGATTTTCGAAAGAAAGTCTGAGTAGAAGAAAAAAATCTTGACTGAACAAAAGCAGTCAAGTGTTTAGTTGAAACAGCGACTGAAGATGTGAAAGCACAAGCAAAACGAAAGTGAAGCAGCAAGAACATTTGAGGTTGTATAGTTAAGTGACTAAGCGTACACGGTGGATGCCTAGGCAATCAGAGGCGAAGAAGGACGTGCTAATCTGCGAAAAGCTTGGATGAGTCGATAAGAGGCGTTTAATCCAAGATATCCGAATGGGGAAACCCAGTAGATGAAGAATCTACTATCGTTATTTGAATACATAGAATAACGAGGCAAACCGGGAGAACTGAAACATCTAAGTACCCCGAGGAAAAGAAATCAACCGAGATTCTGTGAGTAGCGGCGAGCGAAAGCGGAGGAGCCGTTAGTGATAGCGATAAAACTAAGAGAATGAACTGGGAAGTTCAACGACACAGGGTGATAGTCCCGTATCTGAAAGTTATATTGTGGTACTAAGCTAACAAGAAGTAGGGCGGAACACGAGAAATTCTGTCTGAAGATAGGGGGACCATCCTCTAAGGCTAAATACTCCTGATTGACCGATAGTGAACCAGTACTGTGAAGGAAAGGCGAAAAGAACCCCAGCGAGGGGAGTGAAATAGAACCTGAAACCGTGTACGTACAAGCAGTGGGAGCTCCGTCACTTAATGATTTTCAATCATTAAGTGACTACGTAGAAGTCAGATAACAGACGGTAGATGGCAGTAGAAATAGAACTGTAATCTGAAATCTGTGTTCTGTCATCTGAAACGGAGTCAGTTAATGGCGAGAGCCATTAAGTGACGGAGTGACTGCGTACCTTTTGTATAATGGGTCAGCGACTTATATTTTGTAGCGAGGTTAACCGAATAGGGGAGCCGAAGGGAAACCGAGTCTTAACTGGGCGGCAAGTTGCAAGGTATAGACCCGAAACCCGGTGATCTAGCCATGGGCAGGTTGAAGGTTGGGTAACACTAATTGGAGGACCGAACCGACTAATGTTGAAAAATTAGCGGATGACTTGTGGCTGGGGGTGAAAGGCCAATCAAACCGGGAGATAGCTGGTTCTCCCCGAAATCTATTTAGGTAGAGCCTTGAGCGAACACCTTCGGGGGTAGAGCACTGTTTCGGCTAGGGGTCCATCCCGGATTACCAACCCGATGCAAACTGCGAATACCGAAGAGTGATACTCAGGAGACACACGGTGGGTGCTAACGTCCATCGTGAAGAGGGAAACAACCCAGACCGCCAGCTAAGGTCCCAAAGTACTAGTTAAGTGGGAAACGAAGTGGGAAGGCTTAGACAGCTAGGATGTTGGCTTAGAAGCAGCCATCATTTAAAGAAAGCGTAATAGCTCACTAGTCGAGTCGGCCTGCGCGGAAGATGTAACGGGGCTAAAACTAGTCACCGAAGCTGCGGCATCAGTGGTAACACTGTTGGGTAGGGGAGCGTTGTGTAAGCGGAAGAAGGTGAGTCGAGAGGCTTGCTGGACGTATCACAAGTGCGAATGCTGACATAAGTAACGATAAAACGAGTGAAAAACTCGTTCGCCGGAAGACCAAGGGTTCCTGTCCAACGTTAATCGGGGCAGGGTGAGTCGGCCCCTAAGGCGAGGCTGAAAAGCGTAGTCGATGGGAAACGGGTTAATATTCCCGTACTTGGATAAATTGCGATGTGGGGACGGAGAAGGTTAGGCAAGCAGCCTATTGGATGGCTGTTTAAGCGTGTAGGTGGGGGATTTAGGCAAATCCGAATCCCCATTCAACACTAAGGCGTGATGACGAGCTCCTAAGGGAGCGAAGTTGTTGATACCACACTTCCAGGAAAAGCCACTAAGCTTCAGGTTTATCTAAACCGTACTGAAAACCGACACAGGTGGTCAGGTAGAGAATACTCAGGCGCTTGAGAGAACTCGGGTGAAGGAACTAGGCAAAATAGCACCGTAACTTCGGGAGAAGGTGCGCCGGCGTAGATTGTAGTCTTTTACAGATGAAGGTTGAACCGGTCGAAGATACCAGCTGGCTGCAACTGTTTATTAAAAACACAGCACTCTGCAAACACGAAAGTGGACGTATAGGGTGTGATGCCTGCCCGGTGCTGGAAGGTTAATTGATGGTGTTATCGAAAGAGAAGCACCTGATCGAAGCCCCAGTAAACGGCGGCCGTAACTATAACGGTCCTAAGGTAGCGAAATTCCTTGTCGGGTAAGTTCCGACCTGCACGAATGGCATAATGATGGCCAGGCTGTCTCCACCCGAGACTCAGTGAAATTGAAATCGCCGTGAAGATGCGGTGTACCCGCGGCTAGACGGAAAGACCCCGTGAACCTTTACTATAGCTTGACACTGAACCTTGAATTTTGATGTGTAGGATAGGTGGGAGTCAGAGAAACTTAAACGCCAGTTTGAGTGGAGACGACCTTGAAATACCACCCTTTAACGTTTGATGTTCTAACGAAATATCTGGAACGGGTATTCGGACAGTGTCTGGTGGGTAGTTTGACTGGGGCGGTCTCCTCCCAAAGAGTAACGGAGGAGCACGAAGGTTTGCTAATGACGGTCGGACATCGTCAGGTTAGTGCAATGGTAAAAGCAAGCTTAACTGCGAGACGGACAAGTCGAGCAGGTACGAAAGTAGGTCATAGTGATCCGGTGGTTCTGAATGGAAGGGCCATCGCTCAACGGATAAAAGGTACTCCGGGGATAACAGGCTGATACCGCCCAAGAGTTCATATCGACGGCGGTGTTTGGCACCTCGATGTCGGCTCATCACATCCTGGGGCTGAAGTAGGTCCCAAGGGTATGGCTGTTCGCCATTTAAAGTGGTACGCGAGCTGGGTTTAGAACGTCGTGAGACAGTTCGGTCCCTATCTGCCGTGGGCGTTGGAGAATTGGTTGGGGCTGCTCCTAGTACGAGAGGACCGGAGTGGACGCATCCCTGGTGTTCCAGTTGTTTCGCCAGAAGCATTGCTGGGTAGCTACATGCGGAAGAGATAAGTGCTGAAAGCATCTAAGCACGAAACTTGCCAAGAGATGAGTTCTCCCACACAGAAGTGTGTAAGGGTTGTTTAAGACGAAGACGTAGATAGGCTGGATGTGTAAGTGATGTGAGTCATTGAGCTAACCAGTACTAATTGCCCGAGAGGCTTAACTATACAACGCTCAAGTGGTTTTGATTCAGAAGACAGATGTCAGAAGACAGAAGACAGTTGAAGAGCGTGAAAGTAACGAACAGACAAAAAAGAAAATCGAACAGACAGCTTGTTTCAAATTTAAAGAACAAAATACAAAAAGGAAAGAATTAAGTAGGATACAGGATAACACACGGTACAGCCGTCTGAAACCTGTTTTATCTGAACCCTGATTTCCTGATGGTCATAATGCAGTAGTGCCACCTGAACCCATGCCGAACTCAGAAGTGAAATGCTGTGATGCCGATGGTAGTGTTGGGAATCCCAATGTGAGAGTAGGTCGCCATCAGGTTTTTTATTATCAAGTAAAACCCCAGTTACGTGAGTAGCTGGGGTTTTATCATTTAATAGGCATAGTAGATAAAAAATATTGCTATTTTCTGTATCAACTATGCCCTATATCTACAAACTCTGATGCAGTGTTTGCACAGAATACACATCACAACCATCTAAACTTTTCACGCCCTCAACTAGGGCTTCTGCCCCTGATAAAGTGGTTTGTAAAAAGACTTTTTGTTGCAATGCACTTTGGCGAATAGAATGGCTATCTGTAATACTTTCTGGGCTGCTGCCAACAGTATTAATAATCATCGCAATCTCACTGTTTTTAATGGCATCCACAATATGCGGACGACCTTCACGCACTTTGTTGACGATTTGAGCGAATACACCGTTTTCTTTTAGGAATTTTGCCGTGCCGATAGTGGCACACAAGCCATAGCCTTGTTCTTGCAAACGATGTGCCACAGGCAACAGGCGGTCTTTGTCTTTGTTATCCACAGAAACAAACACTTTACCTGTTTTTGGAATTCGTTCATTCGCCCCTAATTCTGCTTTCAAGAAAGCTTCTGAGAAAGTTTTACCTACGCCCATAACTTCACCTGTTGAACGCATTTCAGGTCCAAGAATGGTGTCCACACCGGGGAATTTAATGAACGGGAACACCGCTTCTTTCACTGAATAGTAGTGGGGGATAATTTCCCCTTGAATACCTTGTTCCGCCAATGAAATGCCTGCCATCACTCGAGCCGCAATTTTCGCCAAGGAACGACCTGTGGCTTTGCTGACAAATGGCACGGTACGGCTGGCACGTGGATTCACTTCTAACACATAAATCACGTTATCTTGCACGGCAAATTGTACGTTCATCAAACCAACAACTTTTAACGCTTGCGCCATTGCTGCCGTTTGACGGCGGATTTCATCTTGAATTGGCTGGCTCAAGGAATATGGCGGTAAAGAACAAGCGGAGTCACCACTGTGGATCCCTGCCTGTTCAATGTGTTGCATAATGCCACCAATCACCACGTCTTTGCCGTCACAAATACAGTCCACGTCCACTTCAATGGCGTTGTTTAAGAAATGGTCAAGCAAAATCGGGCTGTCTTCCGACACTTGCACCGCTTCACGCATATATTTATTGAGTTCATCCACGTTATACACAATCTGCATCGCCCGACCGCCCAACACATAAGACGGACGCACCACCAACGGATAACCCACTTCGCCCGCCAATTTCACCGCTTCCACCACATTGCGAGCGGTGCGGTTATTCGGTTGTTTTAAGCCGAGATCGTACAAGATTTTTTGGAAACGTTCACGGTCTTCGGCAGCATCAATGCTATCTGCGGACGTGCCGATAATGTTCACGCCGTTGTCGTGCAAAGCGTTCGCCAATTTTAACGGCGTTTGGCCGCCGTAATGCACAATCACGCCGTACGGATTTTCCACGTGGATAATTTCTAACACGTCTTCCAATGTCAACGGCTCAAAATATAAACGTTCAGACGTATCAAAATCGGTAGAAACCGTTTCAGGGTTGCAGTTGACCATAATGGTTTCAAAACCGCTTTCACGCAAGGCAAGGGCAGCGTGAACGCAGCAATAGTCAAACTCAATGCCTTGTCCGATACGGTTCGGGCCACCGCCTAAAATCATAATTTTTTTGCGATCTGATGGACGGCTTTCACATTCTTCTTCATAGGTGGAATAAAGATAGGCAGTATCCGATTTAAACTCACCCGCACAGGTATCCACCCGTTTGTAAACTGGGTGTAGGTTTAATAAAACGCGTTTATTTCTGACCGCACTTTCTCCTGCTTTGGTGAGCTGACCGATACGTTTATCGGAAAATCCTTTGCGTTTTAAACGGCGAAGTTCGGCGTAATCTAATTCGTCTAACGTGCGTTTTTCTAACGCTAATTCTTCTTGTACTAAGTCTTGAATTTGAATCAAGAACCAAGGATCGATTTTGGAGTAATGATGCACTTCTTCCAAGCTGAAACCTGCTCCGAACGCATCCGCCACATATAAAATGCGGTTAGATCCGGGGTTGCCTAATTCGCTACGGATTTTTTCAGGTTCTTCAGAAAGCAAATTAAAACCGCAAATCCCTGTCTCTAAGCCACGCAAGGCTTTTTGCAAACTTTCTTGGAACGTGCGACCCATTGCCATCACTTCACCCACGGATTTCATTTGGGTGGTTAAACGGTCGTCCGCTTGTGGGAATTTCTCGAAAGCAAAACGAGGCACTTTGGTCACCACATAGTCAATGGACGGCTCAAAAGATGCTGGAATTAAACCGCCTGTAATGTCGTTACGCAGTTCGTTAAGCGTATAACCCACTGCCAATTTGGCTGCCACTTTGGCAATCGGGAAGCCTGTTGCTTTACTTGCCAATGCAGAAGAACGGCTCACTCGTGGGTTCATTTCAATCACGATCATCTCGCCATTGTCGGGATTAATGGCAAATTGCACGTTTGAACCGCCCGTATCCACGCCGATTTCACGCAACACTGCAAGGCTTGCATTACGCATAATTTGGTATTCTTTATCGGTCAAGGTTTGAGCTGGGGCAACGGTGATGCTGTCGCCCGTATGCACGCCCATTGGGTCAAAGTTTTCAATGGAACACACGATAATACAGTTGTCCGCTTTATCACGCACCACTTCCATTTCGTATTCTTTCCAGCCCAATACCGACTGCTCAATCAACAGTTCGTGGGTCGGTGACGCATCAAAACCCCGTTCACAAATGGCTTGAAATTCATCACGGTTATAAGCAATCCCACCGCCTGAACCGCCCATGGTGAAAGACGGACGAATTAGGGTCGGAAAGCCGACAGCTTCTTGGGCTTTCCACGCCTCATCAAAGGTGTGACATACAAAAGAACGCGGTGTATTTAAACCAATTTTCGCCATCGCTTCTTTGAAACGCCCACGGTCTTCGGCTTTATCAATGGCATCTTCGGTCGCCCCGATGAGTTCCACATTGTATTTTTTCAACACACCGTTTTTGGATAAATCCAACGCACAATTCAACGCCGTTTGTCCGCCCATGGTCGGCAAAATCGCATCAGGGCGTTCTTTTTCAATGATTTTTTCCACCGTTTGCCATTGAATCGGTTCAATGTAGGTCACATCCGCCATATTCGGGTCAGTCATAATGGTGGCCGGGTTGGAGTTAACCAACACCACTTTATAGCCTTCTTCTCGCAAGGCTTTACAGGCTTGTGCCCCTGAATAGTCAAATTCACAGGCTTGACCGATCACAATCGGACCAGCCCCGATAATTAATATTGTGTTTATGTCGTTACGTTTTGGCATTTTTATTTCCTATCTTCTTTAATCTTTTAAAATCCCATACAAACAATGCTGATACGTCCATTCCATAATCTGCGTATCATCACCACTTTCATAAAATTGAGAAAGCAATTCGTGCCATTGTTCTAGTTGTTGTTCGTTAATGTTTAACACGCCAGCCCCTGCTTGAATCAGCAGATAATTGGCACAAATAATCGCCGTGCGTTTGTTGCCGTCCCAAAATAACTGATTACGCATCATGTAGTACATCAGTTTTAAGGCTTTTTCCGTTGCCGAAAGGGGGGAACGCTGAATTTGCTCAAAGGTTTGTTCAACAGCTTGTTGATTCGGTATCTCTGGCATATAAGCCACACCGCTAATCCCCACATTGCCTGTGCGTAATTCGCCCCACGCCAGCGATTCGTTATAGGCAACAAAGCCATTGATTTTGCAGGCAAACGCCAAATCAAACGGTGAATCCGCTTTCAAGATAAACTGCCACGCATTTTTTAAATTTAAAATCACCTGCACATCATCAGTGGAAACACCGCTAACCGCCATGCCACTCACAATGGTTTGCGTTTGTGGAAAGGTGGTGTTGACGTTTTCTAAGCGTGAAATACTGTGGATCACTTCCACAATATTCTTTTTCGCTAAGAAACGATTTTCTTGCAAGGTTAAATTAAATTTATTTTGCATTGGTTGTTACACTTTCGCTGCTCTTAAGTTATCAATAAATCTGTCAAACAAATACGCCACATCATTCGGACCTGGACTCGCTTCTGGGTGTCCTTGGAAAGAGAATGCCGATTGGTCGGTTAATTCAATCCCTTGCACCGAATTATCAAACAACGAACGATGAGTTACACGAACATTAGCTGGCAAGCTGTGTTCATCCACTTCAAAACCGTGGTTTTGGCTAGTAATCAACACATTGCCACTGTCTAAATCTTGCACAGGGTGATTGGCTCCGTGATGCCCAAATGGCATTTTTTTGGTTTTGCCACCTGCAGCTAAGCCTAAAAGTTGATGCCCTAAACAAATGCCGAAAATTGGTTTTTTGCTTTTTAACAAGGTTTGGATTGCTGAAATGGCATAATCACAAGGTTCTGGATCGCCTGGTCCGTTGGAAAGAAAAATACCGTCTGGATTTAAGGCTAACACTTCTTCCGCTGGCGTTTTGGCAGGCACAACCGTAATATTGCAACCCCGTTCAGCCAACATTCTTAAAATATTACGTTTTACGCCGAAATCATAAGCTACGATATTAAATTCAGGATTTTTCGCTTCAACATAGCCTTTACCTAATTGCCATTCACCTTGTGTCCATTGATAGGCTTCGCTTGATGTGACTGCTTGAGCCAAATCTTTGCCTGCCATTGAGCCGAAACTTAAGGCTAATTCTAAGGCTTTCTTCTCATCAACTTCGCCTGTCATAATGCAGCCAGCTTGCGTCCCTTTATCACGCAAAATTCGGGTTAAGCGGCGAGTGTCAATATCGGCAATCGCTACCACATTATTGGATTTTAAATACTCACCTAAACTTTGATTGGCACGGAAATTGCTATGAATTAACGGTAGATCACGAATAATTAAACCAGAGGCAAAAACTTGATGACTTTCAAGATCTTCAGTATTGCAACCTGTGTTGCCAATATGCGGATAAGTGAGCGTAACGATTTGTTGAAAATAGGAAGGATCAGTTAAAATTTCTTGATAGCCAGTCATGGCGGTATTAAAAACGACTTCGCCGATAGTGTGACCGTCAGCACCGATAGAGGTGCCGTGAAAAACACTACCGTCAGCAAGCACGAGAATGGCTTGTGCGGACATAATTACTCCTGATTGTGTGGTTGAACACTTACAAATATTCATTAACCTAAGATTGCTTACTGCAATCTCGAGATGAATTGATTAAATTCGAGCTATTTTATCAAGCCCAGATCATCTTGTAAAGTTGCAATAATATATATTTATGCAACTAAAATGAATTAATATTCATCTTATGCAAGATTTTATTCCAACTGCGGTAAATTTTTTTGTAGATTTCGCCTAACTCATTTACAATAGGAAAAAATTTATTTGAGAACAAATCAGATGAAAAAAACAGTAATATTATCCACCGCACTTTGTAGTATCGTTTTACTGAGTGGCTGCACGAACACATTAGATCCTGTCACAGGCGAACGTAATGATCCACTGCAAGGTTTTAACCGCACAATGTGGGATTTTAACTATAAAGTGTTAGATCCTTATCTATTAAAACCCGTAGCAAAAGGCTGGAATGCTTTGCCTAGCCCTGTGACTACAGGCATCTCTAATGTCGCCAATAACCTAGATGAACCAGTCAGCTTTGTTAACCGATTATTGGAAGGTGAAGGCAAAAAAGCCATGGTACACTTTAATCGTTTTGTGATTAACTCAACCTTTGGTTTAGGCGGTTTAATTGACTGGGCAAGTTATAGCGATCCGCTTAAAATTGAACATCAACGTACTTTCGGTGATAGTCTTGGCAGTTATGGTGTAGAGCCAGGAACATATATTGTGTTGCCAGTATATAATGCGACTACGCCACGGGAATTAACGAGTTCGGTAGTGGATACCGCTTATACATATCCATTCTGGCACTGGGTTGGTGGGGCGTGGTCCTTAGTGAAAACGGGTGTTCAGGTTGTCGATACTCGAGCCAAAGCTATGGATAAAGAAGCTTTACTCGATCAGGCTCAAGATCCTTATATCACTTTCCGTGAAGCCTATTATCAAAACCTTGAATATAAAGCCACCGATGGCAATGTCAAAATAAAAGAAACAGGATTATCAGAAGATGATCTGAATAGCATTGATGAAATAAAAACTAAATAAGGAATTTATCATGGAAATGACCTCAACCCAACGCTTAATTTTAGCCAACCAATATAAATTAATGGGTTTACTTGAACCAGAAAACAAAGCCAAATATAGCCGTTTAGAAACCATTGTCAAAGGTGGTTTTGCACGTGAATTAAAAGAACTTGATCAAGAGTTTAGCAATATTTCATTAGAAGAATGCCAAACCGTGCTAGACACACTTGAAATGTATAAAGCCTTACACGTTTCATACAATAATTTAACGGATAAATCCACTGTTACCCCACACCGCTTACAATTCGTGGGCTATTGTGCAGTGCGTGAGAAAAAATATTTAAGCTACTTGCGTTTTATTACGGGTGTGGAAGGCAAATATCAAGAATTTATGCGTTGTGAACATGGCTGTGATTCACAAACCCCAATGTGGGATAAATACATTAAAATGCTTGATGAATGGCGTAACTGCCCGCATGGTTATCATTTAAGTATTCAGGAAATTCAGAATATTTTGAATGCGTAAAAATCTTTAAAAAATCACCGCACTTTGCTTAATGAGATCATAATAAAAGTAAAGTGCGGTTTATTTTTTATCTGTTTTGTACCAATATAAACTTTCATTATTCATGTAATTTCAATAATAACCGATCCATAGTACGATACCCCAAGGCTTCGGCTAAATGGGCTTGCGTAATTTGTTCCGACTCTGCCAAATCTGCAATGGTGCGAGAAACCTTGAGAATACGATGATAAGCTCGTACCGATAAACCTAGTTTAGTTAGGGCATTTTCCAAAAAAATCGCATCTTTTTCTAATAACGGGCAATAACGTTCAATTTCTTTACTGGTTAAATGAGCATTCACTTTACCTTGTCGAGCGAATTGTCTTTCGCGTACCTTAACAATTTTTAACCGCACTTGTTCGCTGCTTTCACCCCGATCTTCTTGGCTTTGTAATGCACCCTGTGGTAACAAGGGGACTTCAATAGATAAATCAAAGCGATCTAAAAAAGGTCCTGATAACCGATTCAAATAACGGATAATTTGTTGTGGTGATGTGCGATTATGAGAACCTTGATAATGTCCTGTTGGACTTGGATTCATAGCAGCAACTAATTGAAATTTAGCGGGAAATTGAATCTTAGCGGTGGCACGAGAGATAACTATTTCACCACTTTCTAAGGGTTGGCGTAAAGCATCTAATACTTTCCGCTCAAACTCGGGCAACTCATCAAGAAAAAGAATGCCATTGTGAGCTAATGAAATTTCGCCAGGTTTTGGGATCGATCCCCCTCCCACTAACGCAGGCAAAGATGCACTATGATGTGGGCAACGGAATGGGCGTTTCTTCCAATTCGCAAAATTCAGTTCATTTTGAATCAGGCTAGTCACAGAGGCGGTTTCTATGGCTTCTTGATCACTCATTTCGGGTAAAAGATCGGTTAATCGACTAGCGAGCATGGTTTTGCCTGTTCCTGGTGGACCTAATAAAAGTAAGTTATGTTGCCCAGCAGCGGCAATGGTTAAGGCTCGTTTGGCATGATGTTGCCCGATAATATCGGTTAAATCTTTGCTATTTTGCACCGCACTTTGCTTGGCATTTGACCTAATTTGATCTGCCATTTGACTAGCTGTTGGCAAATTTAATTGATTATCGAGAAACTGCACCACTTCTAACAGTGAATCTGCATAATAACTGTCGTGTTCTGAGATGAGAGATGCCTCATTGGCATTTTGTGGGGCAATAATCATGGTTCTTTTCGCTTTTTGAGCCGCCAAAATAGCAGGAATAACCCCTTGCACACCACGTAAATTCCCCGTTAATGCCAGTTCCCCAAGAAATTCAAATTGACGTAATTGTTCCGCATTAATTTGCCCTGATGCTGCCAAAATCCCCAACGCTATCGGCAAATCAAAACGTCCCCCCTCTTTAGGTAAATCTGCTGGGGCAAGATTAACGGTAATACGTTTTGGAGGATATTTAAATTGTGCATTAATCAAGGCACTTCTCACGCGATCCTGTGCTTCTTTCACGGTTTTTTCTGGTAATCCCACTAGCACAAAATTTGGTTTACCATTGCTAATATGGACTTCGATGGTCACAAGGGGGGCTTGTACCCCGATAGAGGCACGGCTATAAACAATGGCTAACGACATGACTTTTCCTTTTAAATAACAAATCAGAAAAATCATAAAAAAATCCACCGCACTTTACAAAAATGACGGTGTATTTTTGGAATAGAGATCACAAAATTAAGGATTTTCAGTGGCAAAAGCAGGACTAAACCATTCATTTAACTTGGCGGACAAGCGATCTATACCGATTTCACTTCGTTATCCAAGTCTTCCCTTAAATGTCGCTCATTAATGATTTTCTGATAACCGCGTATATCATTAAACCAACCTTGTTTTTGGTTTGGGGTTTTCTTATTCCATTCGGTGAGAGCTTTTTCTATGGCAGCATCAGCTTTTTTGCGACTAAATGGCACACGAAGTGCAAAAGCATTGCATAGTGCAATGTTAAATTTTAAGCCAAAGTTTTTAAAATCTCTGCCTACGTAGTTTAAAAACTCGGGATTATCTTCTGTCAGATAAGCACGCATGGCACGTAGGATTTGAGCATTGTGTTCTGAACTTGGGCTGGGATAAACCCCAAAGCATGCTGTTGCACGGCGTTTAGTAAAATAATCATTAATCCACAGTTGTAAGGAAAAACGCTCATGTTCGCCAAAGGCATATAAACCAAAGCGACTGTAATTAATTCCGCCTAGCGGGTCACCGTTTTCTGGCACAAAGGCGATGGAATGACTACCGAGAATGGTTTGCCAGTAAATCACCCGTTTTTTGCGGTTGACACGGAAGCCTCGGGGGCGAGGGAGGAAAAAGGCAAACACCACAAAAGGGATTATAATGATGTCTAGGATAAAGTCTTTTAATGGTGATTTGGGGCGAATATCATTCTTATACTCTTCATATGATACAGGAGGAGTAACAAAAGGATCGTTCTCTTCTAATGCTATTTTATAGCGTCTGTCAGCTCCTTCTTTGTAACGTAAATATTGTGGCATTGCTCTCTTGTCCTCATCAAAAACCCACAGGTAATCACGTTTTGCATCTGAATGACTATAAAATGGAATGACTGATAAGCCATTAAATATATTGATAAGCATCATTCCACCTAAAATAAAGCGAATAAGTCCACGGGCATAACCATCAAAAATTGAATCCCGAATCTCAATTTCATCTTCTCCCCGTTTACGAATAGAATAGGCAATATCTTTGTTTGGATTGGTAAAAAAATCCCCGATTTTATCTAACCAATCTTTGTTTTCCTGTTGTTCAGTCATTTTTCCCCCTTATTATTTTTTTAACACCAAATTGGTAAATCGCGATTTTTTACGGTATTTATTACCCGAATAGTTTGGCACACTCACTTGCACGCGAAGGGTAAGTAATTCTTCATAACGGATGGTGCCACTATCCACCTCGTCCGAATAGGTAGTGAAGTTCATATAAGGCAAACGCTCATCTTGAATAGTTAGGCTTGCCAATCCTTTTGTCCCAATGCCGAAATAAAAGTGCGGTCATTTTCCCCTGTATTTTTAAAACACCCAAAATTTTCACCGCACTTTTCTCTAAAACCATCTATCCATCTATTTTACTTCGTTATCCAAGTTTTCCCTTAAATGTCGCTCATTAATGATTTTCTGATAACCGCGTATATCATTAAACCAGCCCTGTTTTTGGTTCGGGGTTTTCTTATTCCATTCGGTGAGAGCTTTTTCTATGGCAGCATCAGCTTTTTTGCGACTAAATGGCACACGAAGTGCAAAAGCGTTGCATAGTGCAATGTTAAATTTTAAGCCAAAGTTTTTAAAATCTCTGCCTACATAGTTTAAAAACTCGGGATTATCTTCTGTCAGGTAAGCACGAATGGCACGTAGGATTTGAGCATTGTGTTCTGAACTTGGGCTGGGATAAACCCCAAAGCATGCTGTTGCACGGCGTTTAGTAAAATAATCATTAATCCACAGTTGTAAGGAAAAACGCTCATGTTCGCCAAAGGCATATAAACCAAAGCGACTATAATTAATTCCACCTAGCGGGTCACCGTTTTCTGGCACAAAGGCGATGGAATGACTACCGAGAATGGTTTGCCAGTAAATCACCCGTTTTTTGCGATTGACACGGAAGCCTCGGGGGCGAGGGAGGAAAAAGGCAAACACCACAAAAGGGATTATAATGATGTCTAGGATAAAGTCTTTTAGTGGATTACTAGGAAGTATATGTTCCTTATATTCATCATAAGAGCTAGGTGGGGATACAAACGAGTTTCCTTCTTTTTGATCCATTTCATATTGAAATTGTGCTGTTTCTTTGTACCATAAATATTGCTCCATAGCCATTTTATCTGGATTAAACGCCCACTCATAATCTCTTTTTGTGTCTGAATGACTATAAAATGGAATGACTGATAAGCCATTAAATATATTGATGAGCATCATTCCACCTAAAATAAAGCGAATAAGTCCACGGGCATAACCATCAAAAATTGAATCCCGAATCTCAATTTCATCTTCTCCCCGTTTACGAATAGAATAGGCAATATCTTTGTTTGGATTGGTAAAAAAATCCCCGATTTTATCTAACCAATCTTTGTTTTCTTGTTGTTCAGTCATTTTTTCCTCTTATTATTTTTTTAATACTAGGTTGGTAAATCGCGATTTTTTACGGTATTTATTACCCGAATAATTCGGCACACTCACTTGCACGCGAAGGGTAAGTAATTCTTCATAACGGATGGTGCCACTGTCCACCTCGTCCGAATAGGTAGTGAAGCTCATATAAGGCAAACGCTCATCTTGAATAGTTAGGCTTGCCAATCCTTTTGTCCCAATGCTGAAACAAAAGTGCGGTCATTTTCCCCTGTATTTTTAAAACACCCAAAATTTTCACCGCACTTTTCTCTAAAACCATCTATCCATCTATTTTACTTCGTTATCCAAGTCTTCCCTTAAATGTCGCTCATTAATGATTTTCTGATAACCGCGTATATCATTAAACCAACCTTGTTTTTGGTTTGGGGTTTTCTTATTCCATTCGGTGAGAGCTTTTTCTATGGCAGCATCAGCTTTTTTGCGACTAAATGGCACACGAAGTGCAAAAGCATTGCATAGTGCAATGTTAAATTTTAAGCCAAAGTTTTTAAAATCTCTGCCTACATAGTTTAAAAACTCGGGATTATCTTCTGTCAGATAAGCACGCATGGCACGTAGGATTTGAGCATTGTGTTCTGAACTGGGGCTAGGATAAACCCCAAAGCATGCTGTTGCACGGCGTTTAGTAAAATAATCATTAATCCACAGTTGTAAGGAAAAACGCTCATGTTCGCCAAAGGCATATAAACCAAAGCGACTGTAATTAATTCCGCCTAGTGGGTCACCGTTTTCTGGCACAAAGGCGATGGAATGACTACCGAGAATGGTTTGCCAGTAAATCACCCGTTTTTTGCGGTTGACACGGAAGCCTCGGGGGCGGGGGAGAAAAAATGCAAATACTACAAAAGGGATTATAATGATGTCTAGGATAAAATCTTTTAATGGCGATTGTGGACCTAGCCCATCAGTATATATTTCATATGGGGTTAGTTCTAATTTTTCCTCTCTAAATTTATTTATTTCTTCAGTCATTTCTTTATAGGATTTATACTCTTCCATAAGCATTTCATCTCTATGAAATGCCCAGTCATAATCTCTTTTTGTATCTGAATGACTATAAAATGGAATGACTGATAAGCCATTAAATATATTGATAAGCATCATTCCACCTAAAATAAATCGAATAAGTCCACGGGCATAACCATCAAAAATTGAATCCCGAATCTCAATTTCATCTTCTCCCCGTTTACGAATAGAATAGGCAATATCTTTGTTTGGATTGGTAAAAAAATCCCCGATTTTATCTAACCAATCTTTGTTTTCCTGTTGTTCAGTCATTTTTCCCCCTTATTATTTTTTTAACACCAAATTAGTAAATCGCGATTTTTTACGGTATTTATTACCCGAATAATTCGGCACACTCACTTGCACGCGAAGGGTAAGTAATTCTTCATAACGGATGGTGCCACTGTCCACCTCGTCCGAATAGGTAGTGAAGTTCATATAAGGCAAATGCTCATCTTGAATAGTTAAACTTGCCAATCCCTCTCGCTCAAATGCCGTTACAATATGGATTTTCTCTTTTTCTAAATCCAACCGCCAGTTTTCATAACTGGGATAAACCTGCTTCACATTTTTGGCATAGCCTACCAGTATATCAATGCGAATCGCTTGTGCGTCTTGTTCGGTATAAATCCCAGGGTAACTCACTAATATTTTACGTGGATTGCTGCTATCTAAAGTTACCACGACTTCTGCTACGGATTTTAAGTAACGTTGCATTTCTATATGGTAGTAATTGACAACTGGGGTTTCATTTAATTGTCCATTTGTCGTATAAGTAAATAAACTTCTGTCAAAAATGTCTTCTTTAAATAGTTTTGGACGTTGTTTAGTCCACTCATACGCTTTCTTCTGATCAGGCTCGCCCCAATAATTAGGGCTATTGCCCCAAAACCCATTCTTCGCCCATAGCTCAATCTCTTCTGGTGCAAATTGATTATAAATAATCGCAATGGTAATTAGCACAATACCAATCCCCAAAGTGGCATAAGACAACCCCGTTAATAACGTCAGGGTGCCAGCAGATAAGGCAGAAGTCCCCGCCAACACACCTAACGTACCAATCGCCCCATCAATCGCTAAACCACCGCCCATACTCAACAGTGCCGATGTTTTGCCCACTTCATCACTTTTATAATTGGCTTCCACCCAATTAAAATATTCGAACATCGCTCCCACCCCCGCCAATGCCGTATTCACGTTAATGACCGCATTGCGAATACGGGTTAGTACCGACCCCGCACCTTTCTGTTCAAAATAACTTATCCATTTGCTCTGTTGCAGACTTTTCTGTGCAGTCAACTGTTCAAGTTCGCTTAAGGCTTGTGAAGTATGGCGTTCTAAACCGCTTTTCGGTGCATACATACTGGCAATTACTTGAAGAGAAGCTAAAAACGGGTCATTGCCCAGTTTCCCCAATTCGGTTTCCGCCTTGTTTTGTACAAAAAAGCCTAATACTACTGATACGCTTAACGCCTTATTTAACCCAGCAAGCCCTTCGGTAACCTGAAATAGACCGTATTGTCTAGGTACTGCCTCATGTTTCACCGAACGGATAGTTTCCTGCAATGCTTTCACCTGTTTCGGCACAGCTGCCTGACTACGATGAGAGGGTAGAATTTTCTCAATCTCTTTTGTATTCAATTTTACCTGATAGGTTGCCTGAATAGTTTGTGGTACGCTAAACGGTTTGCCGATATAGCCTTTATGGCTGCTATTGGCATAGCGTACATAAATTTTATCAATCAGCATTTCAATCATTAAGTCATAGCTGGCAATATTCAAGTAACCTGCTTTTGCTACTTTTTCTAGTGAACCCAAAGCTTTAGTGAAATCCGATAAGTATTTCTTTAATGACTCTACCGCAGAAGGTGCTTCTTGTGCATAAGGCGGAGCTTTAAACGGTGAACCGTCGGGAATCGGTAATGCGGCAATGAGTGCATTTCGTCCATAAGGCGAAATGTCTAAACCGTAAAGAAGACCGTGCATATAATAACACCAAACGTCTGCTGCCTCACGGTCTTGTGCATTGCTTTCATACAGGCTATGTAGCACATTCAGTTTATTACGTTGGGTTTCAATAAAGGCACTGTGGGCGTTCACCAGATGTTTAAACGCCACACCGAAACGCGTCGGCATATACGCCATTTTGTTAATAGCATTGATGCCAGGGAACTCGTCTTCAAGTTGTAGCTCTGTCTTTAACACGTTCAGTACATCGGTATCCCCGTTGTCGGTTAAATGCTCCGCTTTCAGGTAATCTGAAAAAACTTTTTTATACAGTTTGGAAAATTTAATAGGGGCTGGCTCTACTGTCGGTAAACCCAAATCACTCAATTCTGCATTAGTTGGTGCGAGATTATCCCATGACGCTTTGACTGCTTGTTTGTATTTGTGTAATGCGTGGGCATCAAGAATCCGTGCAGTTGAAATGGCATATTCATATTTTGCCAATGTCATTTCACGCTGTGCCGCCAAATATAGGTGATAACCAGATAAATCCCGTGCCGTCCCCACAGGGTCTTCCAATGCCACAATCACCCCTTTGCCATGGGTGAGTTGATTGACCATACTTTCCCAGTTTTGCGGTTTGCCAATCGGGGTAAAACGGTAGGCGTTATCGGTTAATGATTTATCTGTCATCATTTTGGTTTGAGGCGAGAAATCTTTCACCGTCTGCTGTAAGGTGGTAATATCAATGGTACTACCTTGCGGATTTCTGAGCTGAATATGTTTCATCCAATGCATTCTTACCGTCGCATCTGTTTCGATTTTTCTTAACAGACTTATCGGCAGTGCAGTATCGCTGAACATAAAATAAGCATTCTCAATCGCTTCATTGAGTTCGATATAAGGTGTCGGTAATATGACTTTATTGGTATAGCCAGTTTCATAATTATCTATAAACGTAAAGGCATAGTTTATCCCAAAAGCATCGTTGTGTAGGTTAAAATCCACATCTTTTGAACGATAACGGTAGATATACCAAGCCTGACCGCCGATGGCTTTCGAACTGATTCTAAAACAGCCCTCCACTTCGGCATCGACCGCCAAAATATACACAAAACCATCACCCAAACGGCGTAAATCATAATCATCCCCAGTCTGCGGAATGCCCTCAGGCAGTTTTGGGGCGTTCCCTGAATGTTTAATCTTCTCAAATGCGTTTTCCGTCAAGGCAAGTCTTGCTGGATAAATATGAATGCCTTTTTGGCAACGGGCAACCACTTCTTTGGCAGGTTTTGCCTGTGGTTTATATGGTTTTTTATTGTTGGTCATTTGATTGCTCTATTTTTAATCGGTTAAATAATTCTGTCGCACGGTCTAACGGTGCGGAAATCTGTTGTATTAATTGTTTCTCCAAGGTGGCAAAATCTTTTCCATTTTTCACCGCACTTTGTTTGGCTACAGCATATTGTACGATTGCTGTTTCATAAATGTAGCCTTTGCTTTCGGCTTCGTCCAGATTTTTAATTAATTGTTCCCGTTCTTGTAGAGAGAAAATCTGCGGGTAGGTTGCTAAAATATATTCCACCATGTTTTCTCTTGTTTCCAGCCATTTCTGCTCTTCAAATCCATCCACTTCCCATTTTGCCAACATAATTTTGGCAGGCACCGTTTCTTCTGGCAGGGCTTTAAGCTGATAATAATTAAAACTGTCATCAATACCTGAACCGAACGCATGGATAATTCGCTTATCATAGCCAAAGAATTTACTCAGTTTTTCAGGACTTTTGGCAATCACTGCAAGGTATTCACGTAGTACTTTTGGGTCGTAGAAACGGAAGAAGAACCATTTGTCGTTTTCGTCTTTCATCATCGGAAAATGGCGGAAGTGGTGTAATACCGTGTCAAAGTCATAACGAGAGTGAATAAAAATCACCGATTGGTCTGCCCAGTTAAAGTTATTGGTTGGGCGAGTTTCACTGAAAAGCCCCATTAACTCACCTGGTCGTTGGCTTTCGTCATAAGGTATGACTTCCACTAAATAAGGGGCAACTTTCTCGGTTTCTTTGGCAAATTCCCCTTGGAATAAGTTCTCAATACGACAGGAAAAACGTTCAGGTCGCAAGAATGGGTATTTATTGCTATCTAAAATTACATAGCATTTTAACGGTGGTAACGGTTCACCAAAAACTGCGGTGTCTTTTTGATACGTTTTTTCATCAAACTTTGGGGCAGGAAAAGTGGGTTGCTGCCATTTCTCCCAGCCTATTTGAAACATATCTGCTGGAATATCTACATCGGGAAAAAGCAGTTTTGAAATCTCATCGGGGGCAAACAGATTTGGGTAACGCTCAAATTGACGGTCAAGCAACTGGACGGGTTTAATTTGATGGCAAAGCACATAATTAGTGTCGGACAATACCAATTTTTGTTCACTTTCACCTAAATCAATCATACGCACTTCGTTTTCGGTTAAATCCCGAGCGGAGTGAATCAACCAAGCTTTACCATGCCGTTCAAAAAATGTATTCATTGGCAAGGGTGCCAACTGTGTACGAAAACGGTAAGTCTGCTTTTGCAAACCGACTGCTACACGTTGTTCAAATTCTTCTTTGCTATTGGCATAAGAAATTAACGCTACTGGTTTTTCGGTTTGGTATTCAGATGATACTTCACTTTGTGCAAGGCAATAGCCTGTTTGTATCCAGACTGATGACATAGGGGTTTCCTTTTAAATAATTATACTCAAACGAGTTATAGATCGTTCGGAGATAATAAAGTTGGTTTATTGTTCGACTTTTTTATTTTTCAATGCCTCACAAACTTCACATACAGTTTGTGCATCATTAGCCACAAAAGATAATACTTTTGGTGACTCAGGACTTCCGCCGATGATTTTAAGGCTGCCTTTAATCGTTACTTTACCTTTTAATGTAATACCTGATCCGTCAATTACAACTGTTCCAGCCTTACCCAAAACTTTCACTTCACTTGTACCTGTGGTTTCGATATTTTTACTATGATGTTTTAATGTTTGTCCAGCTTTATTTAAACTATCACGGCTAATAGTATGTTGATGATTGCCACCGTTATGGACTTTTTGGTTGGCATATACATCTACACTTAAACAGTTACCCACATTTAAAATCTCATCTTTCTCAATTTTAGTTGTACGGTTGCGTTGAATATGGTTAGTTTGGTCTTGCCCCACAGTTAACCTTTCATCTACCCCCACAGTTTCCGTACGATTATTACCAATATTAATCACCTCATCATGTCCCACCTGCTCTGTACGGTCATTGCCAATTTGCGTGCTTTCATCATGATTGACTACATTGTTTTGGTCTTTTTCTGCATGGAGAAAGATTTCTTCTCGCCCTTTCTCATCTTCAAAACGTAATTCGTTAAATCCACTGCCTTTATGGGTTTTGGATTTAATACTCATCCGAGTTTTATGCTCTGGTAGATTATACGGGGGTTCTGTGGTGCTGTGGTAAGTTCTGCCGGTGATAATCGGTTGGTCAGGGTCTCCCTCTAAAAAGTCCACTATCACTTCATGTCCAATACGTGGAATCGCTATATTACCAAACTGTGTTCCCGCCCACGCCTGACTCACTCGGACCCAGCAAGAGCTGTTTTCATCTTCTCGTCCCTCTCTGTCCCAAGGAAACTGGATTTTTACCCGTCCCCATTCATCACAGTAAATCTCTTCTCCCGCAGGACCCACCACATGGGCAATCTGCGGTCCATCCACGCGTGGTTTTGGTTGTGGCGTAGGTCGCCATTGGGTTTGGCAGGGTATCAGCTTGATACGGTTTTCATAGCGGTTACCTTGTTCACCCGCTTCTTCTTCCAGAATACCCAGTTGATAACCCCGATGTTCTACTTCAACGATTAACCAGCTTTGGTTAAAGTGATTTCTCGGATGACCGTTTAAGCTAAAACGATAACCCGGTATTACTCGTAAATCATCGCCATTGGCTATTGCCACTTCCGCTTCTCGGCGTTCGTATTCTAAACGGTAACGGCTAAACGGTTCACCCTGTGCATCTTGTTTATATCGTCCCGGATAGTCATATTTTTCATAACTCGCTTGTGCCAAGTTTTCACCTAATACCGAGGGTTGAGTGTTTAAGGCTTTATGCTCTTGATGATAACGGGGGTGGGTAAACGTGTAATCACGTAAGGTTTGCTGACTGGTGCTGAGTTTTGCTTCATACGCCCAATGCCATAAGGCAGGCTCTGGACGTTCGCCTGCTGGCACGGGGTTATACCGTAATTCACCTTTTTGTTCTGATAAGGCGGTGTTATTAGCAAAGTGTAAACAGTGCTTATCCGCGCTATGTTCAAAATAGTAATACGAACCTTCTTCCGCTGCCAAACGTTCAATAAAGGCTAAATCCGTTTCTCGGTATTGGACGCAGTATTCCCGTTGCCAATAGGATTCAGAGAGATGAAATTGGACTTGAGAAACGTGGTTTTTACTGAGTAAAGTACGAATAATCGTTTCGCTCGTTTGTTGTTGGAAGATTTTATTATCTGCTTGAAGACTGGCTCGCACTAAATTAGGCTCAATCACCATTTTATAGCGAGTACGGGAAAACCCTGTTTCTCCCTGAATAAAAGAGGTGACAATCCCATTGACATAACGCACAGGCAAATTACCTTGCCAGAAAGTGAGGGTGGCGGTGTTATCTAAAATCTCAGCAAAAGAGGGCGAGGCATCAAAACTGGCGAGTTCAAGTTCCAGCCGAAATGGGCGAGAAAGTCCTTCTGTTAAGACAAAACTGACCACATCAAATTCTGTGGGGTGATTTAAGGTTAGGCTATAGCGGTAAGTGGATTGGACTGCCATCGGGGTTTCCTTATGTTCAAAATTTTTTGTGTTTAAACTGCCCTTTTAGGAAGATCGACTAAAAGTGCGGTCGATTTTTTTGAAAGTTTTTGGGAATTATTCTTTCTCATTTATATCAATTGTTTGTTTTTTTTCAGGATCGTAATCATTTGGGATTCCGTCATTCGTTTGTTTATGCATAAAATTCCTAATAATGAGCTACTATATTTTACACATAAGTTGTATCATTTGGAAAATAGTTTCAGAACTTACCGCACTTTAATCAATCCGATTATTATATTTAGTACCTCAAAACTGTTATCCATTTGTTTTTACATTACATCCTTCAGCATTGTATCTAAATTTGCGGTATGACTATTACCTCATTTTTTCCATCAAATTTAAATACAAAAACCCCAAGATAGGCTCGGGGTTTTCATAGTCGTTAAATCATAGAAATCAAACTTGTGGTTTACGCCAGTCATCAGAACCTGATGTACCAGAAATTGTGTGATCCCAGTTGATTTTACGGTAACTCATGCTTACTTCTAATAGCTGAGTATAAGGCGCGTTGTTCGGATCTTGTGCATTTGGCATTACTAAGTTCATATCAACGATTACGGCATCTTCCAAGACTGTGGAGAAGAATTCTTCTTGACGACCGTCAATTGATGTACGGAACCATGTAATTTCTACTTTTGGTAACATTTCACCTGACGCTAGAGCATTATACATTAACGGCACAGCTTTGTTTAATGCACAAGTGAATTTGAATGCTTGATGTACACGTTGACCTGACGGTTGACCTGATTGTGGATCCGTTGGTACAGTCACAATATGGCTGATTGCTTGTGCCATGATTTCATTTTCATGACCTTCAACATATACATTACCTACTGAATCTTCAGTAAATGCACCGGCTGTGATATTGCCTTGGTTACTACCTTCGATTGAGATAAACGCTGGTGTTGGCATAGGTATTCTCCTAATTTTTTCATCATTATTTGATTTGGTTATTTAAAATATTTTACCGTCTTCTTAAAGACGAGCTAACTATAACAAGCAAAAAATTCCTTTCAAAAAGTTTTTTTCAAAATTTCCATCTTTTTTCATTTTTTTGGCAAAAAATTGCCAAAATTCCATTTTTTGATAAAAAAATTAAAGATTAAATATCCGACCTTAGAGTCCTGAAAAACCTTTTAAGAACTCCGTTAATCACAATGTTGTGAACATTGTGATATTAAATTATTCAATTTTATTTAAAAAATCAATTTTTTGTTTTCTTTTACATTACAGAGAGTTATAATCGCGATAATTTAGATTATTTGTAAATCTGAGAAATAAGAAGATGGCAAAAATTGCATTACATGGACACAAAAGCACCTGTCCAAAACATACCAGTGGAAATATCATGGTTGAAAGCACTAATCGTCCGACCATTAATGGTGTACCTGTTGCTATTGTTGGAGATAAATGCCAATGTGGCAATAGTGTAGATATTATTACAATAGGAAGTAGCTTATTTACCATTAATGGTATTCCAGTTGCAATTACGGGTAGCTCTACTAAACATGGTGGGGTTATTGTTGAAGGTGATGATAGTTTAACAATCATTGGCTAATTTATTTTTTCATTTCATATAAAGAGGATCTTTCTATGTCAAAAAATGGTTCAGTCGCACCAAAAGAGCGAATTAATATTAAATACACACCTGCAACAGGTGATCAACAAAGCGAAGTGGAATTACCATTAAAATTATTAGTAACTGGTGATTTCAAAGGTACCCCAGAAGAAACGAGCTTAGAAGAAAGAGAAACCGTGTCTATTGATAAACATACATTTGATGCGGTGATGAAACAATCTGAATTAAGTATTGACGTGACGGTTCCTAATCGCTTGGAAGACGATACGAAAGATCAAGATCTTAGCGTGAACTTGAAATTTGAAAGTATTGAAGATTTCAATCCTGACAATATTGCGAAACAAGTTCCGCAATTAAATAAATTATTGGAATTACGTGAAGCACTTTTAGCATTAAAAGGTCCGATGGGTAATATTCCTGCGTTCCGTAATAAATTGCAGGAGTTAATTGCAAATAAAGATGCAAGAGAATCGTTAGAAAAAGAATTAGCTATTATTTTAGATAGTGAAAAATAGTAGGAAGAAATATGACAGCTGAAAAACAATCAACTCAGTCACAACAACAAGCTCAAACAATCAGTTTGCTTGACCAAGTATTGGAACAAACTCGTTTTAAACCAGAGAACGAGGATTATGGTATTGCACAACGTGGTGTTGCCGAATTTATTTCCGAAATGTTAAAAAGCGACAATGCCGATACCGTAGTTAATAAGAATTTGATTGATGAAATGATCGTGCAACTTGATGAGAAAATTGGTCATCAAGTAGATGAAATTTTGCATAATGAAAAGGTACAAGAACTTGAATCTGCATGGCGTGGTTTGAAACTTTTGGTCGATCGTACCGATTTCCGTGAAAATATTAAAATCGAAATCTTAAATGTAACCAAAGACGAATTACTTGATGATTTTGAATTTGCCACAGATATTACACAAAGCAGCTTATATAAACACGTTTATTCTGCAAACTATGGTCAATTTGGTGGCGAGCCAGTGGCATCAATTATTGGTAACTATACTTTTACACCATCATCACCAGATATCAAATTATTACAATATGTGTCTTCTGTCGGTGCAATGTCTCATGCTCCGTTTATTTCGGCTGCGGGACCTGAATTTTTCGGTTTAGACAGCTATGCTTCACTTGCTGAAATCAAAGAAGTAAAAGATATTTTTGAAGGTCCTCGTTATGCGAAATGGCGTGCATTACGTGAATCTGAAGATTCGAAATATCTCGCATTAACCATGCCACGTTTTTTATCTCGTTTACCTTATGATCCAGTAGAAAATCCAACAAAAACATTTAATTATCGCGAAACCATTTCAGGCGAGCATGATAATTACCTATGGAGTAACGTTGCTTTTTTAATGGCATCAAAAATTACTGATAGTTTCGCAAAATATCGTTGGTGTCCAAATATTATCGGTCCGCAAAGTGGTGGTGCCGTAGAAGATTTGCCTGTTCATTTATTTGAATCATTTGGTCAATTACAAGCAAAAATTCCAACTGAGGTGTTAATTACCGATCGCAAAGAATTTGAATTAGCAGATGAAGGTTTTATTCCATTAACAATGCGTAAGGGCAGTGATAATGCCGCATTCTTCTCAGCAAACTCAATCCAAAAGCCGAAACGTTTCCCGAATACGGAAGAAGGTAAATTAGCGGAAACTAATTATCGTCTTGGTACGCAACTACCTTATATGTTCATTGTGAATCGCCTAGCTCATTATTTGAAAGTGTTGCAACGTGAACAAATTGGTTCATGGAAAGAACGTCAAGATCTTGAACGTGAATTAAATGTATGGTTAAAACAATACGTATCTGACCAAGAAAATCCACCAGCTGAAGTACGCAGTCGTCGTCCGTTGCGAGCAGCGAAAGTCACGGTTTCTAATGTGGAAGGCGAACCAGGTTGGTATAAAGTGTCACTATCTGTACGTCCGCATTTTAAATACATGGGAGCAAGTTTCGATTTATCTCTCGTAGGACGTTTGGACTTAGAAGATAAATAGACGGTTTGATTTATTGTGAGCTTTTGGAATCATTTAACTACCGTTTCCAATAATACTGTTTCGATTGTACGGAAGACACCTCACCAAGTGGTAGATGAAGTAATTCGTTCGGTGAAAAAAAACATTGAATTAGTATTAAATTCAAGACAAGGGTGTACATTGTGTGCACCCGATTTTGGCTTGAAAGATTTTAATGATTCAACTGCAACTACACGCAGTTTGAGTCAGGCTATTATTGCCGATATTCGATTTAATATTGACAAATATGAGCCGAGAGTAAAAATCTCTCGTATTGAATACATCCCCGATCCTTACGATGTATTACAACTTAATTTTAGGATCACTTGTATTGTTTTGTTAAAACAAAAAAATGAATTAACTGAATTAAATATTATTTTAGATAGTGCCAATAAAAAGTTTAGAGTTATTTAAATGTCTTTAAAGGAAATTTTTAGGGCTGAGTTAGATTTCTTGAAGAAAGATGGGAAATACTTTTCCAAGATCCATCCTCATCTTTCTCGCTTTTTAGCCGATGAAATTATTGATCCAGAAGCGGAGCGTATTATAGAATCGTTCGCTTTTTTGACCGCACGTTTAAAAGAAAAAATTCGAGACAGTTTTCCTGAATTAACTCAATCTATGATTCAGTTGCTTTGGCCGAATTATTTACGACCATTACCAAGTAGTGCCATTCTTCGTTTTAGTCCAAAAGAACGTGCGATCACAACAAAACATGTGATCCCGAAAGGCACCTTTGTTTCATCCAAATCTGTTGATGGAACCGCTTGTCGTTTTCAAACTACCATGGATGTAGCTATTTACCCTATTGTATTAAATTTGGTCGAATCCAATGTTACATCAAAATCATCGATCATTGAATTACAATTAGAAAATATTTCTGAAACTGATTTTGCGTCTTTGCAATGTGACGAGCTATCGTTTTACTTATCAGGTAGTGATTACAATGCTTTGACTTGCTACCAATGGCTGTTTAATTACTTAGATAAGATTAGCGTTAAAGCGGGAAATAAAGAGATTATATTGCCTCTGGATTGTATTCAAAGTCAAGGATTGGAGAATTCAGATAACCTTCTTCCCTATCCTAGAAATACCTTTGAAGGTTATAGATTAGTACAAGAATTTTTCTTTTTCCCTAAAAAATTCTATTTCTTTAAATTAAAGAATTTACATCGATACCTTAATAATATGCCAGAAGGTGAGTTTAAATTACTATTCCGTTTTAATCGTCCATTACCTAAAGATTTAACCTTGGATAAAACGGATTTTACTCTTTATTGTTCACCGATTATTAACTTATTCCCTCATGACGGTATTCCGATCAATTTAGACGGAAAAAGAACTGATTATCCCGTTATTCCATCTGGGCTAAATCGATCTCATTTTGAGATTTTTGATATTAACTGCGTCACTGGTACAAAATTAACCAAATATGTTGGACAAGAAAGCCGTTTATGTGAATATGCTAGATTTGAGTCTTTTTCCCATGGTGCGATTGATACACAAGAATCAGTTTTTTACAAAGCCAGCTTGGAAGAAAATTTAGAAGAAAATGGTTACAATCATTACATTTCCTTTGTATCTCGAGGCGATGAAATCCAAAAGAAAGAGAGAGAAACCATTTCTCTAAATTTGACTTGTACCAACAAAAATTTACCTGAATCTTTAGGTATTGGTGATATTTGCATTCCGTCACAAGATACACCATCGTACATTACCTTTGAGAATATTACACGCCCTTGCGAAACTATTCGTCCGTCTTTGGGTGGTACATTGCAGTGGCAATTAATATCTAACCTTTCTTTAAATTATGTGTCGTTAAGCAATCTGGACATTTTAAAGGAAGTATTGCTTGCCTATGATTTTAATGCTATCTACGACTTGCAATCGGAGCGAAGAACAAAAAAACGCTTAGATGCAATAAAAAAAATTGAAACTTGTCCAGTGGATAGAATGATTAAAGGCGTAGTGTATCGTGGATTGAAATCTATACTTGAAATTGATGGCGATGAATTTTTATGTGAGGGGGAAGTATTTTTATTTAGTACCATACTGGCTGAATTCTTCCGATTATACGGCACGATTAATTCCTTTCACGAATTAGTTGTCATCAACAGCAGTAATAATGAGACGTTTAAATGGGATCGCAAAGTAGCACTACAACAGATCGTTTAATCGATTTTAGCTTTTATCAGCTAATTGAAATTTTAGCGAAAAAATACAGTGTTGATATTGAAAACTTTGAAAGTCAACTTATGGAAGAATCGCTGTTTCAGTTTTCCAGTAATCCACAAATCAATTTTCCAACCAGCGACGTGGAAAAAATTCAGATTATTGAAAAAGGCATACAAACACAAATTGATATTGCAGTGAATTTCTTGGGATTACAAGGTGCAAGCGGTCCATTACCAGGTTTTGTCTTAAATGAAATTGCTTACGAATCACATAACCAAGAAAAAATTAAAACCACATACTTAGATTTCTTTAATCACCACTTAATTGTGCTACTACATTCAATTTGGCGAAAATATAAATATTATATTCAGTTTAAAAAAAATGTATCCGATGAGTTCTCTCAAAAAATTCTGGGACTAATCGGCGTAAATAGCAAACATATTGTGTCTATTGATATAGACTGGAGTAAATTATTATTTTACATTGGCATTATTCAGTCTAATGTACGAACGGCAAAAGTCATTGCAGAAATTATTCAGCATTACTTTGGCTTAGAAACCGTTACTATAGACGAACATGAACGTCAACTGATTACCATTGATAAAGAACAGTGTAATCAATTAGGTAGTAAGAATATGAAATTAGGCGATGATTTTGTCATTGGTCATGTCATTACTTCATTTACTAATAAATTTAAGATTAATTTCCATAATCTGGATACTGAACAATTTCAACGATTTCTACCTACAGGAAAAAAATATAAAGAATTAAAACAAATTATCCGTTTTTTATTAAAAGATCAGTTACCGTATGATATTTGTTTAGGGTTACACCCGAAAGCACAATCAAATTTTGTGTTAGGAAATGAGCAATCTAGTTTTCTTGGTTGGAGTACATTATTAAATGCCGATCCAGCCAAAAGGATACAAATGGAAAAAGTAACAATTACAGGACAGGCATAGTATGAGAGAGAATTTAGCTCATCGTCTTTTATTAATGGTTACCAGTGCATCTATGCTAGAAAAAGGTACTTTCCCACGCCATCAATTTAATGAAAACGGCGGATTTGTTGGTTCAGCAAAACATGCTGATTGGTATATCAATAATCTTAAAAATAACATTGATGAGATTGAATTTGAAATAATATTTTATCAATCGCATTTTTGCTTAATTGCACGCAGCTCACATATTTTTATCAACGGTTCACAAAATTCGCTATCTCAAAACGGCATCATTCAATTAAAAGATGGAGACACGATCTCAGTTAAAAATTACGACTTAAGAGCAAAAGTTTATACGGATAGAAGTGACAATGTTAATTTACAAGATGATTTATACGGCATTGTTACCACTGGAGATAATTCAACATTACTCTCATCAGATCAACCCTATCAACTAAGTGAGTTATCTGATTTTAATGAAAAAAATAGTACTTATACACTCTTGGATATTGGTACTGGATACGATACACTAGATCCCTTAGCATTATTAGAAAATGAAATCAAAGATGAAAATGCAGAAGACATATTAGCTCAATATGATCCATTAAATTCTATTCATGATGGGCATTACCAGAAACCAATAAATGAATATATCAATACAAATATTGAGTCTTATGAGCCATTTGTTATTAACTATAATATAAAAGAACCGATGCAACCAGAATTTTTTGATGCCGAGTTTGATGATGTAGAAGATACAGAAAAAACTCCATCAAAATTGACCGCACTATCCAACAGTGCAAAAAAGCCAGATCTTGATATCACAAATATCGTAGATCCATTATTTTTTATTAACCACAAATAAAGAACTATTATGAAAATTAAATGTTTATTAATACTAATGACTACAGCTCTTCTTGGCTGTTCCTCAAATGAACTGAAGACCAACCCTAGACTTGCTAAACCCTCAACTTATTCACTGTCCATTTATGCAACAGATCGTGCCAATATCAACGTCTATTCGGATAAAGATGACATGCCTGCTACTAATGAAGAAAATGCAGAATTTTCTGGTGAAGGATTCACTGTTGTTCCCGAACAAAGCAAACCAAAACTGACCAAAATAACATATGGTAAAAATGTAAATGCAAGTAGCTCTACTGAGAATCAGGTAATTGAACAAGAAATCGGTAAACCCGATTATCGTGCAACACCAGTCATGCTAAAAGTATTCCAATTAACGGATAAATCAGTATTTTTAAGCAATTCCTATGATGATTTCAGAGGTAATGACTTTTCTGATAGTTTAGGAAAAACTTACATATCCAATATTGATTTAATCGTTGCACCAAACCAATTTAGATTTGTTGATACCGAAGCATTAAATGAAAAAACACATTATATCGGTGTTGTTGCACTCTACAATAACTATGAGAACCGTAAATGGAAAGGTATCGTGCAAGTAAAACCTAAAGGCGGTGACAACTATCCATTATTAATCCGCGTATTAGATTCTAAAGTAGAAATTCACAAGGATAATTAATTCCATGGCAATAACAAATCGCGTATTGTGGAAAGAGGGGTTGTTTATACGCCCCCATCACTTTCAGCAAGAAAGTCGTTTTTTCTCAGACCAATTAAAACAATTATTAGATATTAATGCGTTCAATTTTGGTTTTGAGAAATTGTCTTTTGAATTACATCACCTTTCTTTGGGCAAAATATCCCTTGCTGAATGTAAAGGTGTAATGCCTGACGCTTCATTCTTTCATTTACCCGTTACTGAAGATTTACCATCTCCGCTTAAAGTGGAAACTTCATCTATCGGAAAAGTCATTTATTTATGCTTACCTTTACATATTGAAGGTAGTACTGAAGTAAAATATGATGTAGATACTCAATCATTAACCGATTTCCGTGGCAAATTATTTTTCTCGGAAGTGAAAGATACACATAGCGAGTCGGGTGATTATGCTCAACTGGAGCTAATCAAAAATAAATATTTCCTTAAATTGGAAACAGAAGATTTAAGCAATTATGCGATTTTACCAGTTGCCCGCATTAAAGATATCAGCCTTGAAAATCAAGTTATTTTAGATGAAGAATTTTATCCTGCAGCATTGAATATTCAAGCCTTGCCAAAATTCATGTCAAAACTCCTTGAATTGGCTGACTTAATATCATTACGTGCAAAAAGTATTGCAACAAGAATGAGCAGCCCCGAGCAATCAGGTGTAGCAGATGTAAACGATTTTTTGATGCTATTAAGTTTAAATCGGGTACTCCCTTTATTTAAGTCATTGACAAAATCATCAACAGCACATCCAGTCAAAGCGTATGAATTATTGGCATCACTACATAGTGAACTTGCCACATTCGTGCTTGAAGAACGTGTTGCCGATAGTTTCTATGATTATATTCATGAAACACCGCATCTCTCATTAGAACCGCTTTATGCCACAGTAAAATCATATCTTAGTGTTGTAAGCAGTGCAAAAGCGTTGCCATTGCCAGTTGTTGCACATCAATATGGCATTTACACCGCACAAGTAAAAGATAGCTCACTTTATGATAACGCTGAATTTATTATCGCTGTGAAAGCACACTTACCGTTGGATACACTGAGAACACAATTTGCTCATCAAACGAAAATTTCAAGCATTGAGCAAATTAATAAACTCATTCATTTGCAGTTACCAGGTATTCCATTGCAAGCATTGGCGGTCGTACCTCGCTATTTACCTTATCACGCAGGGTTTGTTTATTTCCAATTAGATAAAACATCTCAATATTGGGACAATATGGTGGCATCTTCTGGATTCGGTTTTCATGTTACAGGTCATTATCCTGATTTAGAAATTGAATTCTGGGCTGTTAGAGGAACTCTCGTATGAAACAAAACGAATTAATACGATTCTATAATCCTTCGACATCAACCAATATGGCGGTAGAAGGCATTAATATCACTACAAGCGTGCCGATTATCAAGGAAAAAGAAGATCTCCTTTACGAACAAGTTTCACAAACGGATCTTGATATAGACTATGATTTCAAATTAGAAACGGAGACTTACAATCCATTGATAGAGTTGGCTAATCCATTGTTGGGCGTGGCGTTACGAGCCAAAAAAATCACTCAATTTGATGAAATATCAACACTTTATAAACGTATGCAAAATGAGATTATTGCAATTTCAGAAAAAGTAAAAATGCTTGAGTATAATAGTGCATTTCAACTTTCTTTTCGCTATTGCCTGTGTACGTTTATTGACGAAGCTATTATGGGAACGCCTTGGGGTAAATATTCGATGTGGGGCGAACGTTCTTTACTCGCTTATTTCCATAACGAAACTTGGGGAGGGGAAAAATTTTATTCTATTCTATCACGTACAATGCTTGAACCCGAAAAATATTATGAATTATTAGAATTTATCTATGTTTGTTTAGCATTAGGTTTTCAAGGACAATATGCTGACAAGCCACATGGTAAAGAAAATATTCAGAATACTCTAGTTAAACTACAAAAAACATTAAGACCAATCCGTGGAACAGATTACTTCAGAAATAATAAATTTCATGTTTACGAAGAAGATTATTCGGTTGAAAAACCTATTTCGATTAAATATCTATTTTGGAGTGCAGGTGCATTTTTTATTGTAGTGTATATAGTTTACAGCGTATTACTGAATTTATCTTCATCCGAAATTATTGAGAACATTAATCTAATATTGCAGTAATTTTATATGAAATTATCAACTTTATTACTAACGCTTATTAAAACTCATGACTGTAACAAAAGAGTAAATAAAATTACCACTTACTTAAGTGACGGTCATAAAAATTTGTATGTGGCATATTTTGCTCATGATGGAGTAAATAAAGACTTGGTTGATATTTCTTCTCGTATTCGTTTTAAACAAAGTGATTATGCCAATCCTGTGGTATTGAGTTTCTTAGAAAATAAACAAATAATCTCTGATAAAATTATTTCTTATACAGACAGTTCAAGTTTTAAGCAATATTTCCGAACATGGAATGTATTTGGTTATTGTTTAGTAATGCCAGCTAAAAATATGGGCGTATGGGTTTTTAATAGTGAAAATTATAAATTGATCACGGATCAATTGTTTATTGAAGAACTCCAGCTAATTATTGATAGTTTTGCTGAAATGGAACTACTCTATAAGAAAAATAAACAGCTTGAAAAACAAAACCTATATCTTACACAAGAACTAAATAAAGGTGATATTCACCATTATGAGGAATTGCAAAAAGCTTATATTGAAACTAATTGGCTCGATGAGAGCTCACACGGTAAACGCTTTAAACGAAACTTAATAAACTTTGCTAAAAATAACCGCATTTTAGCGATTATTGGCGAGCGAGGATGTGGGAAAAAACACCTTACTCACATTATTCATCAATTACGTAATGCAAACTTAGTCAAATTAAAAGAAATTAATTTAATCGGTATCAATAATATACTTGATGTTAAGAAAATAGTTGACACCATGTTTAGAGATATTAAGAACTATGCTAAAGAAACTATTGTTTTTCATAATGTGGAATATTTAAGTACATATTTATTGCAAAAACTCATAACACAGCTTTCTCATGAGAATATAAAAGATAAACAAGTAAAAATTATATTTCTAGTTTCTCAGAAATTTTGGTTAGAGAAACAAAAAACAGATAATTGGTTTGAACATTGGATTGAAGAAAAACTGTTGTTAGAAAATAGATTATCTTATATAGAAAATATTGCATTATTTTTAGATCAGTTCAGTACCGCCTATACGCATAAAATTGGCTGTATGAACAGTTTGTTAAATGATGATGTAAAATCTCATATTATAAATAATGCCAACGTAGAAAATATTACACAGCTAAAATTCTTAGTAGATATAATCTATAATCAAGAAAATATGAATTTATTGACGGATGCGGAAGAACTCAGAAAATTACTGTTACGGCAAGATTGGAGTACCCCAACTAATTTAACGTGGAAGATGGATATCTACGAAAAAACTTTAATTTATGAATCATTAATTCAATCCAATTGGAATAAAAAAGAATCGGCAAAACGACTAATGATACCAAGACGAACATTCAGTCATAAATGCCAAAAATACGGATTAGGAAGAAAAAATGTACCATAAAATATATAGTTTAAATAAAAATGTCATTATTTTTTCAATATTAGCAACGGCAACTTCCTTTGCTCATGCCAATATGAATAATGAATTAAAAAATAATCCGCAAGTACAGCAATGTACGGCAATAAAATCTAATGCAAGACGCTTATTGTGCTTTGATGAGTTATTTGAAACGCCTATTCGTATGCAAGATATTAATGCAAAATTTATTGACTCAGTTATTCCTAAAACTGTCAGCAATATTTTTGCCTTAGCAAGCAACACCAATACGGAAGAAACGGATAGTAATGAACTACAAATTGGTTTACCGAGCGAAGAAAAGGATCAAGCGGCGATTTATATAGCCTGTAAAGATAACATTACCCGTTTTCAAATTGTGCTGAAAGATCCAATTTCCCAAAATCCACTTCATGTAGAAATTGCTGATAGTATGTCAAATAAAACCGTATCTAACGTGGATTGGCAGAATGCCGAACGTGGTTATATGCTTGATGCAGGGCGTGGACTTTATGCCATTCAACAGTTAAAAACAATGTTATACATTGATTCGTTTAACATCATTATTCCGCAGGAAAAACGGAAATACACCTTTAAAAATAATGGATTAGCATCTCGTGTGGCAACAATCAGAAAGGAATGTGGTTGGTAAAATGAAATATCAAAATATATTGCAAGATATTATAAGGGAAAACCCACCTATCGGCTTACCTGACGAAGAAGGAAAAATCTTTTTCGCTATCGACGAACAAGTCATGAAATTTGGCTCATTGCAACATGACACCATTGATTGGGATAGTTTGATTGCAAATTGTGTTCAATATTTAACTGAAATTTGTAAGGATTACAAAGTATTACAATATTTAGCTTATGCCTTATTGCAAGAAAATACTCGAGAAAATTTTGTTGATTTTCTTACCTTGTTTATAGAATTTAACCAAAAATATTTGTTTGATGCTTATCCAAAACCGTCAAAAAATCAGACGGTGGATCGCTTTAAAGCAAGAGCCATTTTGTTGGTTGTTAATCGAATTGAAGATGCCTTTAATAAAAACAGCGAAAAATTTTCTTATGTACAAAATCAAGCAATCGCCCAAAAGCTGGCTGAAATTTCATCGTATTTAACAACTTATCTACCTGATAGTGAAACGATTTTTAATAAAATTTTACGAAAACTGGAATTACAGGTAACAAAATCGCAAAGCAGTACGGCGGATGTACCAGTGCAACAAGCTCAGATGCAATCGCCAATAGCTACTGGAAATTCCCTCGCTACTGCACAAATACAAACACAGTCTGAGAAATTAACTATTCCCGATGTGAGTGCATTCGATCTGACCAATGATCGTAAACTTAAACAATTTTATTTACAAGTGGCGGATGCCACTAGTGAAATTGATCCAGAATCCACATTAGCCTATATCAGCCGTCGTTACGGATTATGGCGTGGGATCACGCAGTTACCAGAAATGAATGAACAAGGTATTACCGTCATGCAAGCCATTGCGACCGATAAGCTGCATGATTATCGTGAACGTGTGCATTCCAATCCAAGTTTGGAATTACTGAACAAGATCGAAAAAACTGTGGTAAGCAGCCCTTATTGGATCGAAGGCAGTTATTTATCAGCAGAATGTTGCCGTGCATTAAAATTGGAGAATGTCGCGGAAACCATCCGTACAACGACTAAACGATTTGTCGATAAATTCGAGCAATTTGAACGTGCCAAATTCCATAACGGCGACCCCTTTATACCAGAAAAGGTCGTGCAATGGTTAACTGCCGCCAATAACAAAACAGGAAGTGTGTCAATAAACCCAAGTGCGGTCAATTTTGAGCAAATTTATCAGCAACAAGGATTAGTAGCCGTATTAAAAGCCATTAATGACGAACTAAACGTTGCGATGGATGTTCGTTCTCGTTATTATTTGCAACTGGACAAAATTCATTATTTTACCCTTGAAGGTATCACATCTATTGCATTAAATGAGTTAGAAACCTTACTCAAAAATAGCAAAGAATATACCATCGAAGACTGGGATAACAATTTCTTTAATCAATTACATCAATTAAAAAATCAATTAACTAGGGGCTGATTATGGGATATTTAAGACAATTATTCGGAATGCTTCATCAATTTATACGTCCTATTTTCAGACATCTGAGAAATTCAATGCCAGTGTTATTAACGCTCTGCTTAATCCTCATTTTCGTGGGCATTTGGACTTATGGTAAAGCGTGGAGTTTCACTGGTTTAACCAATACTAAAGGCTGGGATTATGAGATTGCCCAAAGCATTGGATTAGGTTCTCGTATTTTAATGACAGCGATTGTGTTGCTTACCTTAGCTGTTGTGGCAATTCTAAAATTACAACTGCAAAATGCCAAACTCGCGAAAGAAAAAAACCAACTGGAAAAAACGCAAGAAGAACAAGATACCATTTTACCCTACATTAAAGACCAAGAAGAAAGTCTTAATTTAATGGCATCTGCTCTGAAAGAGCGTATTGCGGACAGAAACTACATTTATCAGCTTCCTTGGTATATAGTGGTTGGTTTTAATGGTGTAGGTAAAACAAGTTTTATCAATCGTTCCAACCAAAAATTCACTCTCACAGCGGTGGAAAGAACATCAAAACGTTATTTGCGTACCCATTCTTTATATCAAGTGGATTGGTGGGCAAGTGATGAAGCCATTTTGATTGATCCTGCTGGTGAAATGCTCGAACAAGCCCCCAATGAGCAAGACCCCAACGGTAAAATTGCACAAGGTCTCTGGGATCACTTATTAACGTGGATTGGAAAAATACGTCCGCATCGTCCATTAAACGGAGTGGTTTTAGTACTCGATCTTGCTAAATTAATCGGTTCAAAGCACAGTGATCGCCAAGCTATGGCATCACTTTTAAGAACGCGTATTCGTGATATTACCGAACAAGCGGGAGCACGTATTCCTGTTTATGTGGTGTTAAATAAAGCAGATCTCATTGAAGGTTTTGACGTATTCTATAACGATTTAAAACAATCCGAACGTTATCAAAATCTCGGTTTTTCATTCCAGTTAAACATTGATGAGCATATTGATGACTGGACAAAAGAATTTGCCGAACAATATGTGGCATTCGTAAAAGAAATCGAAGAAATGGTATTTGATAAACTGGCGGTGACCATCTCACAAGATGAACGTGAAGCAATGTATATGTATGCCCGTCAATTATCAGGCATGAAAGAGATTTTATTGCAATTTATCAGTGATATATTAGAAAGTGACCGTTTCACAACCACACCTTATGCACGTGGAGTCTATTTTTCATCAATTTTCCAACAAGGTGTGCCGACGGATTTCTACCAAACCGCTATTTCTAAACAGTTTGATTTACCTTATGTGGTACCAAGTTATATTGGTGAAAAACCACAACGTACGTTCTTTACGCATGATTTTTTTAAACATCTTATTTATCCTGAAGCGGGATTAGTCAGTGATAACGAAAAAGAGATTAAGCGTCATCGAGGTAAATTTAGACTAAGTGCTACTGTTATTGGTATTTGCACTGTGGCATTATTAGCTGTTTGGCAAACCTATTATTACAAAAACCAAACCATTTCAAATAAAGTGCTAAAAATCACCGATGAATTTAGCAAAATGCAAATCAGTCAAACCATGGATCCAACGGGGCGCAATTTGTTAAAACCGTTGAATATGCTACGTCAAAGCACATTTGCTTACGGTGATTATGAAAAAGCCCTGCCAGTAATTGAAGATTTTGGTTTATATCAAGGCAAAAAAGTGGGCGGAAGAATCAGTCTTGTCTATCAAAAATTCTTAGCCGAACGTTTCTTACCAGAAATTGCCATGGGCTTAATTGAGCAAATGGAAAACTTGCCCCCAAATAGCCCTGAAGGTTTAGAATTATTACGGGTCTATCGAATGATAGATGATATGAAAAACCGTAAGGTAGCGATTCCAGAACAATGGATGACGACCTATTTGCAAAAAACATATCCGAAAAATGCCGATATTCAACGTCAATTAATGGCACATTTTTCTTATGCGATGCAACATGTCGATCCTGATTTAAGCCTGTTCGACAAAACGATAGCACAAAAACAACAAGAATTTGGCGTCTTACCGTTGGCGGATAGGGTGTATCAAAATTTCAAAGTGTTGGCAAACACCGAACTTAGCCCAGCGACAGACTTGAAAGCAGAAATTGGTTCAACCTTTAACACTATCTTTAAAACAGACGGACAGCCAAACAATAATGAGCCTTTCTTGTTTAAAGATAAAAACATCAGTAGTTCTGGCACCTTGTTGAGTCCTCTCTTTACCGACTGGGCATACAAAGATTTCTATTTACCAAAAGCCGACACGTTGTTGCAGCTGGCAGCGATTGATGCGTGGGTATTGGGTAATCAAGCCAGCATTAATTATTCAAAAGAAGAGCTTGAACAATTATCAAGCGAAATCCAAGCACGCTATATTGCGGATTACATCAATACATGGCAAGAAGGCTTGGATAATTTAGAAATCGTACATTTTGTAGATTTACGCCACGCCGTGGATGTGCTGGATGCGTTAACTGGCACAGAGAAACCTTTGCAAAAAATGCTTAATACGGTTGAAAAAAATAGTGAAATTTTCCCTGCACTTTCTCAAGCCAGCCTTGAAGAAAGGGAGAAAAATAATATCACCACACCAGCACAATTAGCCGCACTACAAATTACGCAACACTTTGCACCATTAACCAATGTGGGCAAAGGGAACGGCGATGCACCAGCACAAATGGAAACCATCATGAAAAAATTGGGTGAGTTGAAGTTCTACCTACAAACTATTCAAAATTCAGCCGACCCGTCCCAAAGTGCGTTAAAAGCCATCATATCGGAGTTAAATCTTGAGCGGACCAACCCAACGGTAGATTTGAAACGTTTAGCGAATGAAGTGGCAGAGCCGTTAGCAACACAACTCAATGCCATTGCAGATGAAGCATGGAATATTGAATTGCGTACTGCGTTGAAAGAAATCAACGCGATGTGGGAGCGAGATGTGTATAGTTTCTATAGAACCAGAATTGCGGGGAAATACCCATTAAATCACGCGGCTCAACAATCAATGTCGTTGGATGATTTCCGTCATTTCTTTGGACCGCAAGGACGTATTCAAAAATTCTATAATGACTATCTCAAATTTATCTTGGAAGATAATGCGGAATTGTCAATGTTAAATGGTGAAAGTATTATTGAGCCTGCATTTTTTAATACATTGGAAGATTTGCAACGTATTCAACGAGCATACTTTGATGGGTCGGGAAATATCAGCGTATCCTTTAATTTAAGACCGTTAGGTCTATCAGGCAAGTTTGCGGCATCCACCTTAAATATTGATGGACAGATTGTGAAATACAGCCATGAAAATGCCGCCCAAAGTCATTTAATCTGGCCCAATACCACGCGTCGAGATGTAGAAACCACGCTAACGCTGATTACTACAACGGGCGAAAGCAGCACTTTACGCCGTACGGGCGAATGGTCACTGTTTAAATTAATTGATGCAGCCCAAAGCAAAGTGTCAGGTTCAGGGGTTAATTTAAGTTTCAAAATCAATGGAGGCTCAATCAACTACCGTCTTGAAACTGACGGTGATAATCCGTTTAAAGCGGGGGTGTTAAGTGGATTTAGTTTACCGAAAGCGTTATTGGACACTGATATTGAAACGCATCGCTTACCGAAATATGATACCGAGCCAGATACAGATGCTGATGAGGTAGAATATATTGATGATGAGCAAGCTGAACAAAATACACAATAAGAGGTGATACTTTTACACCAAGCAACATAAAGACTGACCGCACTTTACAGCTAAATAATAAAGTGCGGTGCAAAAACAATAAATTTTTTCGTTAAAAAGGAAAAAACCATGGCAGTCCAATCCACTTACCGCTATAGCCTAACCTTAAATCACCCCACAGAATTTGATGTGGTCAGTTTTGTCTTAACAGAAGGACTTTCTCGCCTGTTTCGGCTTGAACTTGAACTCGCCAGTTTTGATGCCTCGCCCTCTTTTGCTGAGATTTTAGATAACACCGCCACCCTCACTTTCTGGCAAGGTAATTTACCTGTGCGTTATGTCAATGGGATTGTCACCTCTTTTATTCAGGGAGAAACAGGGTTTTCCCGTACTCGCTATAAAATGGTGATTGAGCCTAATTTAGTGCGAGCCAGTCTTCAAGCAGATAATAAAATCTTCCAACAACAAACAAGCGAAACGATTATTCGTACTTTACTCAGTAAAAACCACGTTTCTCAAGTCCAATTTCATCTCTCGGAATCCTATTGGCAACGGGAATACTGCGTCCAATACCGAGAAACGGATTTAGCCTTTATTGAACGTTTGGCAGCGGAAGAAGGTTCGTATTACTATTTTGAACATAGCGCGGATAAGCACTGTTTACACTTTGCTAATAACACCGCCTTATCAGAACAAAAAGGTGAATTACGGTATAACCCCGTGCCAGCAGGCGAACGTCCAGAGCCTGCCTTATGGCATTGGGCGTATGAAGCAAAACTCAGCACCAGTCAGCAAACCTTACGTGATTACACGTTTACCCACCCCCGTTATCATCAAGAGCATAAAGCCTTAAACACTCAACCCTCGGTATTAGGTGAAAACTTGGCACAAGCGAGTTATGAAAAATATGACTATCCGGGACGATATAAACAAGATGCACAGGGTGAACCGTTTAGTCGTTACCGTTTAGAATACGAACGCCGAGAAGCGGAAGTGGCAATAGCCAATGGTGATGATTTACGGGTAATACCGGGTTATCGTTTTAGCTTAAACGGTCATCCGAGAAATCACTTTAACCAAAGCTGGTTAATCGTTGAAGTAGAACATCGGGGTTATCAACTGGGTATTCTGGAAGAAGAAGCGGGTGAACAAGGTAACCGCTATGAAAACCGTATCAAGCTGATACCCTGCCAAACCCAATGGCGACCTACGCCACAACCAAAACCACGCGTGGATGGACCGCAGATTGCCCATGTGGTGGGTCCTGCGGGAGAAGAGATTTACTGTGATGAATGGGGACGGGTAAAAATCCAGTTTCCTTGGGACAGAGAGGGACGAGAAGATGAAAACAGCTCTTGCTGGGTCCGAGTGAGTCAGGCGTGGGCGGGAACACAGTTTGGTAATATAGCGATTCCACGTATTGGACATGAAGTGATAGTGGACTTTTTAGAGGGAGACCCTGACCAACCGATTATTACTGGCAGAACTTACCACAGCACCACAGAACCCCCGTATAATCTACCAGAGCATAAAACTCGGATGAGTATTAAATCCAAAACCCATAAAGGCAGTGGATTTAACGAATTACGTTTTGAAGATGAGAAAGGGCGAGAAGAAATCTTTCTCCATGCAGAAAAAGACCAAAACAATGTAGTCAATCATGATGAAAGCACGCAAATTGGCAATGACCGTACAGAGCAGGTGGGACATGATGAGGTGATTAATATTGGTAATAATCGTACGGAAACTGTGGGGGTAGATGAAAGGTTAACTGTGGGGCAAGACCAAACTAACCACATTCAACGTAATCGAATTACTAAAATTGAGAAAGATGATGTTTTAAATATTGGTAATCACTTAAACTTAAAAGTCTTTGCTGATTACAAAGTGCATAATGGTGGCAATCATCAACATACTATCAATGGTAGTAGTTCAAATAAAGTAGGACATAAACTAAAACATCACAGTAAAACAATAAAAGTCACGGGCTTTGAACAAGTTAAAATCATGGGTAAGGCAGGAACGATTATTCTTAATAATACTGGTATTACCCTAAAAGGTAAGGTAACAGTCAAAGGTGAGTTAAACATTACAGCGGGTATTCCTGATATGGTAGAGCGTTTTAAATTAGTAGCTAATAAAGGAATAGAAATGACACCTAATTGTTTATTGTTACAAGAAAATAGTGGAAATTAAATATGACTAAAAATAAAACAAAATTATATGGTTTATTTGATAGTGCCTTAATACCAGAAATTTGGCTGAACTTAGATATATGGAAATTACCTTACGAATCACTCTACCGTTACGATAACTCTGCTATCGCAGAAGTCGTTCCTTATTTAATTGAGCTAGATAAATCAATTAATACCGACAGTGTTAATGAGCTATTAACAAACAAATTATATCTTTCGGGATTATTAATTACATCAACATTAGATATTAATGAATTAGTTGAAAAACTAGCTTATTTTTACCATATTGTCGGTCCAGATAATCATCCCTATTTAAGACGATTTTTTGATATCCGTTTATTTGATGAGTTTATCAATTCATTGTCTTTATCAGAAAAACAAATGCTGTTTGGAGGAAAAACGGAATTCTATTATTTTTCAGCGAAAGAAAACGTTTATAATCACTATTCTTTTGATAAAGCTCAACAGATTAATGTTTCGAACGTAAGTACATTTCCAACGATTAAGACGGTAACTGAATAGCTAAAAAATCAACTAAAATTGACCGCATTTTTAAGGAATATATCATGATGAGATTCATTAAAATAGTTATCCCCGTGTTACTGATTATCGGTTTAAGCGGTTGCAATAAACCTTTTCGTGAAGATTTTTTTGCCAATCGCCGTTGTGCAGAAATTAATTACGGCTGTTTAAAAGAATCGCAGCCAACAAACAATAAGGAGAATACCATATTTCAACCTATGCGATTAACCCAAGAACAATGGGATAAAATTTACTATCAGAAAAAACTGAAAATTTATGGTGAAGTCGCCAAAATGCTGGATATTTATTATCCCGGTTTTTGGTTGGATAAAGATGAAGCTTTTCAACTGGCTTGGGTTGAGAAAGTCGATGAAATAGCAAAACGTTATAATCCAAATCGACGAAGAGAAACATTAGAAATAATGGCATCTGTCTGTGCCATTATCGGTAGTGATTTTGAACAAGATCCTAATTTGGACTTTATAGTAAGTAAGTTAAAAAAAGGCAATTTATATTTAAATTTAAGAGATATAAACAATTATCTTCTTTTTGAAATATTAAAACGAGATTTTAATCAAGTAGGTAGGCAATTTAATACTTGGACTTTACGTGGCGTACAAGAAGGTATGCCGAAAATTACCCGTAAAATTCCAGATTTTTATACAGAATGGCAACCAGATAATGAACAGGAAAATGTCTGGCATATTTATGATAGCCAAATTAGAGGATTGGAGGACTTATGACCTGTAAAGTAATTTGGAACAGCGTTTTTTAACTAAAACCAAACAAAAAATTAACCAAAATTGACCGCACTTTTTAGGAGTATATCATGATGAAATTCATTAAAATAGTTATTCCCGTGTTACTGATTATCGGTTTAAGCGGTTGCAATAAACCTTTTCGTGAAGACTTTTTTGCCAATCGCCGTTGTGCAGAAATCAATTACGGCTGTTTAAACGAATCGCAACCAACAAACAATAAGGAGAATACCATGTTTCAACCCATGCGATTAACCCAAGAGCAATGGGATAAAATCCGTCGCCAAGAAACGTTACAGGTTTATGGCGAAGTCGCCAGAATGCTGGATATTTATTATCCCGGTTTTTGGTTGGATAAAGACGACGCTTTTCAACTGGCTTGGATTGAAAAAGTCGATAACATTGCGACAAAGTATTATGGTCGACATGACAGAGGAACTTTGGAAAAGATGGCTTCTGTCTGTGCCATTATCGGTAGCGATTTTGAACAAGATCCGAAACTGGATTTTATTGTAAAAAAAATGAAAAGTAGCCATGTAGATATACCTTTAACCGAAATAAGGAACTATCTACGCTTTGAAATTTTGAAAAAAGATTTTGATTTAGCTGGCAGACAATACAACAACTGGAGTTTACGCGGCGTGCAAGAAGGTATGCCGAAAATCACCCGAAAAATTCCAGATTTTTATACAGAATGGCAACCAGATAATGAACAGGAAAATGTCTGGTCTATTTATAAAAATACAGTAAGAAGTGAGCGTGACCTATGACTTGTAAAGTAATTCGTGTTGGTATGTTCTTTGATGGTACGGGTAATAATTTATATAACGATTCCGAAGGTCGAAGCCAGAATGGGTTAAGCAATATTGCCAAGCTGTATAAATTATATCGTGATGGTGAAACCGTCAAAGGACAAAAGCTGACGGAATGTCAAATTGTCGTTAAAGCTATTTATATTGAAGGTGTGGGGACAAAAAAGAACAAGGAAGATTACACCACGGGTCTTGCTTTCGGTTCGGGTGGGGCTCAACGTATTAGATATGCGATAGAAACACTAAAAGAAATATTAAAACAATACCCCCAAAGAGAATATCAACGCCAAATTGATGTATTTGGCTTTAGTCGTGGTGCGGCTATGGCAAGGGATTTTATTAATACGTTAGCTAATGAAGAGATTGAATTAAATTATCAAATAAAATTTGTCGGTTTATTTGATACGGTTGGTTCCTTTGGCAACCCTGGCGATGATTATAACTGGAAGCCGATAAAGGATACCCATAAAGAAAGCGACTTAAAACTTATTGTTAACGAAATACGTGGTAAAACACCGTCTTTAGAAAATTACGAAGCCTATAATTTTAATTTAGCCCCCTACAGTGCCGAACAAATCGTCCATTTTGTGGCACTAGATGAATATCGTGAAAACTTTCCACTAACCGACACAAACGGGGCGGGAATGACTTATGCGTTTATTGGTGCTCATTCTGATGTGGGTGGCGGTTATCGTGAAATTGAAACAGAAACAGTCGGCATACCACCAAATAGAAACATGGATTTAAAAAGCTATGAAAAACAACTTAACCAACAAGAACAAAATAATCTTAATTCATCTATTCAACAATGGACATGCCATCCTCCCATTACAGCATATATGGGAAGAATGGCAGCACCTGCCCATTGCAGTGCTACCCGAATAGTTGGCAATGCCTTGCAAGACATCGCTTTGATTGTTATGCATAAACTGGCTTTCCACGGATTAACTAAAGTACCTTTCAGAGATATCGATCCTCTCCCAGAGATGTCGAATTGGACAGACGAACTAAAACAGTATTACTACAAAGCACTCAATGATTTAACCAATTTAAAATCTTATTTAAATCAAGATGTTGCTGAAGATAATGGTGAAACTGGCAATAACCGAGAAGCGAGAAGTCGTATTCATTTAAATATTTTGAGTAAATACGGACATAATTCATCTATGGTTAGTTGTAAAGAATTGAATGGGGCAAGCCCACTAGGTTTAAAGAACCATATTACATATTCATTGGACTATTTACCCCTCAAGCCAAGAGTAGTGGGTGAAAACAGGGTTTTTAAACGTAGAGTATTTAATAACAAGCCAGCGTTAGCAGTTAAAAAATCTTAATATTAAACTGCACTTTTAAAAGTGCGGTGAAAAAACTAAAAAATTTTGAACATAAGGAAACCCCGATGGCAGTCCAATCCACTTACCGCTATAGCCTAACCTTAAATCACCCCACAGAATTTGATGTGGTCAGTTTTGTCTTAACAGAAGGACTTTCTCGCCTGTTTCGGCTTGAACTTGAACTCGCCAGTTTTGATGCCTCGCCCTCTTTTGCTGAGATTTTAGATAACACCGCCACCCTCACTTTCTGGCAAGGTAATTTACCTGTGCGTTATGTCAATGGGATTGTCACCTCTTTTATTCAGGGAGAAACAGGGTTTTCCCGTACTCGCTATAAAATGGTGATTGAGCCTAATTTAGTGCGAGCCAGTCTTCAAGCAGATAATAAAATCTTCCAACAACAAACAAGCGAAACGATTATTCGTACTTTACTCAGTAAAAACCACGTTTCTCAAGTCCAATTTCATCTCTCGGAATCCTATTGGCAACGGGAATACTGCGTCCAATACCGAGAAACGGATTTAGCCTTTATTGAACGTTTGGCAGCGGAAGAAGGTTCGTATTACTATTTTGAACATAGCGCGGATAAGCACTGTTTACACTTTGCTAATAACACCGCCTTATCAGAACAAAAAGGTGAATTACGGTATAACCCCGTGCCAGCAGGCGAACGTCCAGAGCCTGCCTTATGGCATTGGGCGTATGAAGCAAAACTCAGCACCAGTCAGCAAACCTTACGTGATTACACGTTTACCCACCCCCGTTATCATCAAGAGCATAAAGCCTTAAACACTCAACCCTCGGTATTAGGTGAAAACTTGGCACAAGCGAGTTATGAAAAATATGACTATCCGGGACGATATAAACAAGATGCACAGGGTGAACCGTTTAGTCGTTACCGTTTAGAATACGAACGCCGAGAAGCGGAAGTGGCAATAGCCAATGGTGATGATTTACGGGTAATACCGGGTTATCGTTTTAGCTTAAACGGTCATCCGAGAAATCACTTTAACCAAAGCTGGTTAATCGTTGAAGTAGAACATCGGGGTTATCAACTGGGTATTCTGGAAGAAGAAGCGGGTGAACAAGGTAACCGCTATGAAAACCGTATCAAGCTGATACCCTGCCAAACCCAATGGCGACCTACGCCACAACCAAAACCACGCGTGGATGGACCGCAGATTGCCCATGTGGTGGGTCCTGCGGGAGAAGAGATTTACTGTGATGAATGGGGACGGGTAAAAATCCAGTTTCCTTGGGACAGAGAGGGACGAGAAGATGAAAACAGCTCTTGCTGGGTCCGAGTGAGTCAGGCGTGGGCGGGAACACAGTTTGGTAATATAGCGATTCCACGTATTGGACATGAAGTGATAGTGGACTTTTTAGAGGGAGACCCTGACCAACCGATTATTACTGGCAGAACTTACCACAGCACCACAGAACCCCCGTATAATCTACCAGAGCATAAAACTCGGATGAGTATTAAATCCAAAACCCATAAAGGCAGTGGATTTAACGAATTACGTTTTGAAGATGAGAAAGGGCGAGAAGAAATCTTTCTCCATGCAGAAAAAGACCAAAACAATGTAGTCAATCATGATGAAAGCACGCAAATTGGCAATGACCGTACAGAGCAGGTGGGACATGATGAGGTGATTAATATTGGTAATAATCGTACGGAAACTGTGGGGGTAGATGAAAGCATCACTATCTACCGCGACCAACAACGCAGTATTGGTCGTAACCGTATGACTAAAGTTGAAAAAGATGAGATTTTAAATATCAACAATCAACAGCACACCACGATTTATGCGGATTACACTATTGAAACGGGCAACGATTACACGCTTGAAGTATCTGGCTCGGCGGAATGGGAAGCGGGTGAACTTATTGAACATCATGCTGAAATACTCCATGTTGAAGGTTATGAAGAAGTGATAATTGAAAGTCAGGCGGGAAAAGTGATTATCAATGGTGAAGGGATTACGTTGATTGGGGAGGTAACGATAGAGGGGAGTTTGGCTTATGAGAGTGGTTCATTTGATGGTGTCACAGTATTTAATGTAGAATACAATGAAAGTAACCCATTAAATTTACAACGCCCTAAAATTTCCTAAATAATAAGGAAGAAACTATGTCAAGTGAAGATGAACAACAAAAGAAAACAACAATGCCTAACACAGAGAATACTTGGAAACCAGTGATTCCTACGGTGGCTTTTCCCTTAAAGCCTAAATCCAATAATAATAAAAATGTGTTACAGAAATATTTCAACAACCTTGCAAGTGATCCAAGTGCCCGTTTTCTGTTTAATGAAAGCGGACTCTGGCATCAAGGAATTCATTTACGGGCAGAAAAATTCAAATCCAGTGAATTTGATAATGAACAGATTTGTGCTATTGCGGATGGTGAGTTCATCGCCTATAAGGTGGATAGTGCCTATAAAATGGAAGATGAAGATGCGGGAGCGAGCTATTCTACAGGGTTCTTTCTGCTTGAACATAAATTGGAATATCCGAAAGACAACAAGTTGACTTTTTATTCCCTTTACCGCCATACTGCCTGTTTAAGTGAATATGATACAATAGGTGAAGAATACCATACAGTCACTGACACTGGGAATCCTAAAGATAACAATGTTCATATAAAAGATGAAAACGGTAAAATCATTGACACATTGCCAAATGGACGCGAAGTTTTTGTGCGTAAGCTATTTAATACGAAATCTAATCGAGATGAATTGGTATGGTATAAGGATGAGCTAGGAGAAATCAAAAAAAATGGTAATGGTACTTGGACGATTTATAAAGGCTCTTATGCAAAAGAGGAAGAAAAAGGATTAATAAAATCTACAAAAATTGAAAGCATACCATTCTTATTAAAGAATAATTTACCACTATACACAGATACGCCGGTACAAATATCTTTGCCGAAACCAGTTCAAGTAAAAGCTGGTGAAGTGTTAGGGTTCATGGGTGAATACAACCAAACGGAAGAAAACGGAAAACGTTTGTTACATCTTGAAGTGTTTACCTATGATGATATTGAGGCTTTTCGCAATAAAGCCAAGGAAGCATATCAACAGGATAAAAAACAAGACAAAGAGAAACGTAGCTTACCAGATAACTTTTTATATGTTGACCGTAATCAACCTTATTATAGTCTGGTAGGAAAAGAACCAACCCAAATAGGTAAAACCCAGACAGAAATCTTTGTGCCTTTATCAGAGTTAGAAAAGAAAAGCGTCAAAGTGAAAGATGACCAAGGTAAGGAAATAAGCAAAGATTATTATAATATTCAGTCTTATTTACATCAAAGTACCATGAATAGTAATGTGGGCATTTATGTGGACGACTCTCACCTTACTCAAGGCATCATTTTCCCTGGTATGAATGTATTTACCACACAAAGTAATGGGGTAGATATTTTTGACCAGACACTTTGTCATTATTTAAATCCCGATGAGGAAGATTTAGAATCAAAAGAAAAGCTCAATCCGTTATTTAAAGCGATAATGGAGGAGCTGGATTTGGATAAGGAGAAAGGCGAACCCGTGAGATTTGAGGCAGGGAGATTACATCAATTATCACTTGATGCTATTCAACACCGAAGATTTATAGGTATCATTCCAAAACATCAAAGCGAATGGGCAAGCAATCGAGTTCAGCAGTTTGAAGCTCTTTGTAATGTTTTTACTGAACAAAATGACAATCAAACTGCACAAAGAATAAGAAAACGGGTGGGTGATTTATCAATACCGTTAAAAGTAAGAAGTTTTGATACGGATAAGGCGGCTTATTTTATTCATCCGTTGGGGTTGATTGGGGCGTTAATGCCTTATTCGACCTGTTTTTGTCATAGGGATTTTACGGTTGATGAGCTTAAAGATATTATACTGGGTATTAGAAAATTTATGGGTAACAATAATAAAACGTTATTTTACTCTAGAAATTGTCCTCTAGATAATCAAGATAAAAGTTTTACTAGATTAGCAGAAGAAATAAATAAAACTTTTAATACTTGGGGTATTAATACATGTATGAGAAAAATACAATTTTTAACTCAGTGCTATCATGAGAGTGATCAGTTTGCTACAACTTTAGAGTATGCCAGTGGTGAATATTATAATCCACCCAATATTAGAATGAAAACTCATCCAGAGGCTATAAACCATGGGCATACACAAGATGACGATGGACCTAGATACAAAGGGAGAGGTATCATTCAACAAACATGGAGAGATACGCAAATTAAATATTATAAAAATGTTATAGAACGCATTCCTAATTATTTTTTAGGAAAAGTAATAGAAAGTAATAATGTAGAAAAAGAGTTATTTAATAGATCATCAATATTCTCTGAGAGAGTATATTTAAGTAAGACAATAAAAGAATATAAATGTGATTATGCAGCTCTAATTGCCCGAGACTTATTCCTATCATGTGACTCTGCTGGATGGTTTTGGAATAATAAGAAACGACTTGGGCATAATTTGAATTATTTTGCAGATCTAGGTGTGTATGGAAACGGAACTTTGACATGGTTAATTCATGGAGGAGAAAAAACTATAAATCTTCGATTAGATTTATATAGACATTTACGAGATAAAGTATTTGATTATACTAATAAATGCTCTAATAAAATAGCATATCTTAAAGATGATATGGAGAAGAATTCTACTCTTGCGAAAAGAGAATATTGGAAGGATATAAAGAATGAAGAGTATTAGATTTTACCTATTTCTCTGTTGGTTACTGTTCTCGATACATGGTAATTGTTTTAGTAATGTATTTATTGAAGACAATACTTTATATCTTAGCAAGATAGATAATTCTTATTTAAAGTTAGATATAATAAAGTCTTCAGATGATGATATACTTAACGTTGAGATAAATAATACTAATAATAGAATTGATATTTATAGTTCTAACTCATCTAATTCTTCTTACTATGTATTTTCAATAAAATACGATGATAGCAAGAAATCTTTCATTCAAGATAGAATTGAATATGTAGTTCCATGTAGTTATTGTAATGATTTAAGGACGGAATATTGTTCTATGTATCAAAGTAAAGATATATCATTAATAGATTTTTCAGAAGTAAATGATAGGAATTTTGTATGTTATTTTACATATGAAGGAGAAACTAAAGGAATAGAGTTTAATACATTAGATAAGTTAGTTAAAGCATTTGATTCAAATAGGCAATATATGAAGTCTTTTTCTTGTCATGATTTTATCAAAAATATGAATAGATTTTCATTTAAGGAAAAAGATAATTTTGATGAATATAAAAAAATATTGAATCTATTGGAAGAAGAAAATGAATACTCTCTATTGTCATGTATATCCTCTTATTTTGATAATAAAAAAGGCATTGTTAGAAGTAAGAATTTTCTATATGCTAACCCTAGCATTACAAGTAAAACTAAATCGTATTTAGTAAGTGGAGATATAGTTTCTATATTAGATGAAAAAAATATTAGTGGAAGAAAGTGGTATTTTATAAACTATAAAGGCAAAAAAGACATCAATATGTGGATTAAAGCTGAAGCGGTTGATTTCAGTGAAAAGGAATAGCTTAAAAAATTGAAAAATACACCGCACTTTGAAATTATTCAGATTAAAAGTTCGGTGTATTTTTAAGTGAATGTTACATATAACAAGAATGAAAGCGGACTCTGGCACCAAGGAATCCATTTACGGGCAGAAAAATTCAAATCCAGTGAATTTGATAATGAACAGATTTGTGCTATTGCGGATGGTGAGTTCATCGCCTATAAGGTGGATAGTGCCTATAAAATGGAAGATGAAGATGCGGGAGCGAGCTATTCTACAGGGTTCTTTCTGCTTGAACATAAATTGGAATATCCGAAAGACAACAAGTTGACTTTTTATTCCCTTTACCGCCATACTGCCTGTTTAAGTGAATATGATACAATAGGTGAAGAATACCATACAGTCACTGACACTGGGAATCCTAAAGATAACAATGTTCATATAAAAGATGAAAACGGTAAAATCATTGACACATTGCCAAATGGACGCGAAGTTTTTGTGCGTAAGCTATTTAATACGAAATCTAATCGAGATGAATTGGTATGGTATAAGGATGAGCTAGGAGAAATCAAAAAAAATGGTAATGGTACTTGGACGATTTATAAAGGCTCTTATGCAAAAGAGGAAGAAAAAGGATTAATAAAATCTACAAAAATTGAAAGCATACCATTCTTATTAAAGAATAATTTACCACTATACACAGATACGCCGGTACAAATATCTTTGCCGAAACCAGTTCAAGTAAAAGCTGGTGAAGTGTTAGGGTTCATGGGTGAATACAACCAAATGGAAGAAAACGGAAAACGTTTGTTACATCTTGAAGTTTTTACCTATGATGATATTGAGGTTTTTCGCAATAAAGCCAAGGAAGCATATCAACAGGATAAAAAACAAGACAAAGAGAAACGTAGCTTACCAGATAACTTTTTATATGTTGACCGTAATCAACCTTATTATAGTCTGGTAGGAAAAGAACCAACCCAAATAGGTGAAACCCAGACAGAAATCTTTGTGCCGTTATCAGAGTTAGAAAAGAAAAGCGTCAAAGTGAAAGATGACCAAGGTAAGGAAATAAGCAAAGATTATTATAATATTCAGCCTTATCTACATCAAAGTACCACGAATAGTAATGTAGGCATTTATGTGGACGACTCTCACCTTACTCAAGGCATCACTTTCCCTGGTATGAATGTATTTACCACACAAAGTAATGGGGTAGATATTTTTGACCAGACACTTTGTCATTATTTAAATCCCGATGAGGAAGATTTAGAATCAAAAGAAAAGCTCAATCCGTTATTTAAAGCGATAATGGAGGAGCTGGATTTGGATAAGGAGAAAGGCGAACCCGTGAGATTTGAGGCAGGGAGATTACATCAATTATCACTTGATGCTATTCAACACCGAAGATTTATAGGTATCATTCCAAAACATCAAAACGAATGGGCAAGTAATCGAGTTCAGCAGTTTGAAACTCTTTGTAATGTCTTTACTGAACAAAATGACAATCAAACCGCACAAAGAATAAGAAAACGGGTGGGTGATTTATCGATACAGCTAAAAGTAAGAAGTTTTGATACGGATAAGGCGGCTTATTTTATTCATCCGTTGGGGTTGATTGGGTGGTTGGAAAAAGAAAATATTTGTCTTTGTAATAAGGATATTCCTTTAGAAATATTTACAAAAATACCTATACATCACAAAACAGTAGCATCTAAATATTTAGATGATCTAAATGTAGCTTTTAAAAATGCTGGAATAACTACATGTTTAGAAAAAGCATATTTCTTAGCTAATTCTTTACATGAAAGTGCTGAATATACAATTCTGGAAGAATATTTAGGCAGTAAGAGAGAAGAAGATGTTTATGATGGATATAAAGGACGAGGTTTTTTTCAATTAACATGGGAAGCTAATTATCGTGCTTATGGAGCATCTTTAGGAAATGCAGATCAATTTTTAGGTAAAAATAAAGTACGGATTGCAACAGAAAAAGAACATACTATTAATTCAGCGATTTGGTTTTGGAAAAATAAAGGATTAGCTAAACTAGCAAATGATAATGACTTGATAGGAATAAGTGCTATTTTGAATGCGGGCTATAATGGGTTTGACGAACGAGCTAAGTATTTCAAAAGAGCTGTTTTAGCTTTTAATTTAAAGAATTGTCAAAGTATAAATGAGAAAATAAAACAAACGTTGGATAATTATATCCCTTTTATGGAAAGTTATGCTAGTACAAGTAACCGAATAGGAGAATGTTTCGGTTGGGGACTTTGGCATGATCCTGCAACCTCTAAAAAAGGAACAACTAAAGATATCGAAAAAGCCAAAGAAGGATATTCTAAGTTTCTAGAATTAGCTAGAGAAAAACAATATCCTTTTGGAACTAAAAAACGTAAAGATGGAAGTTTAGTTGAGATAAAACGATATTCTTATACAGGAACGCAAGCGGTTTCTTTTGCACAAAAAAGGTTAAGTGAATTATGAAAAAATTAATATTAATATTAATACTTGTTCTTTCAGAAAATACTCTTGCAAATGAGCATTATTTCTGTTTTAAAGAAAAATTAAGTTCAAAATATACTTTATTACTATCTCAGGATTTTTCACATGTGAGATATTATCCTAACAAGAAGAATATAGCACTTAAATTAAAAGAGCAAACTATTATTGATGATGGAGAAAACACTCAAACAAATCATGTTTTTGGATATTATTTATATGAAAAGATAGATGGTAACACTAATGGTATTTATTTTTTTGAACAACAAAAAAATAAAATAGATCATGTTCAATACTTGAATTATAGAACAAAAAAGGAAACAAGTTTTATCCGAGTTCTATATGATGATCTAGATAGTGAGTTTTTAAAGAATATTTGTCTTTAAAGTAATTTGTCAGGTCTGATTTTATACGAATTAGCTGATTACTAAATAAATCTATTCTTGCGAAAAAAACTCCCAAAAGAATGGTTAAAACCTACATAGTAGTTATGAAAAAGAAATTATAGACTATTATGGTGTTAATAGACGTGGCACAGATATGTCTAAAAGATTTTCAGAATTAAAAGGAAAACTAAGTTATGATTAGAAAAATTTTTATTTTGTTATTTATTTTTTCATTTAATGTGTGTGCAAGTGAGAAAGTCATTTATTGAAAATAAAGATTATAAACTTTATAACGAATTTTTTAATATCACAAAACAAAATTGTAATCAGTTGAAACTTTATAATAAAACCCAAAGAAAGGAAGTATATTTGAAAGATCCTGTTGCCAATATATATGCGGATTTATCATCTGCATTTTGTACTTCAAATAAGAATGAATATAGTTTAGATATTTTTGTAAGTAGTAAAAATGAATTTAGTGAACTAGAACATTTATTAAGGGTAAATTATGATATTAATTTTGTTGTATCTGATGGTCTATACAGTCAAAATGAAGTTCGTGCTAGATGTGTTATACTAGATCTTAAAAATGCTATATTTACTTTTGAAGGAAATGCAAGGGAAGACAAAATATGTATAGAGCAAAATTATTTATCTTATTATTTGTCTGAAGTTGGATACCCAATAACTTGGGATAAATTATTTATACATTTGGCATCAGATAAGAATGATAAGAGTATTAATAATGTAAGTCATTATATTGGCATTTTAGTTACTCTTGATCCTAATGTTGATGCTATAAAAAAATTAGTTGATCTTGCTGATCAAAATAGCCTTTTTTCACAAAAAACTATAGCTAAAAAATCTTATTTATATAATTTTTATTTTAAGAAATCAAAATTATATTTAATTCAAGGTGATAAAGTGAAAATATTAGCTAGTGTAGGTGATTGGTACTTTATTAACTATAAAGGCAAAAAAGACATCAATATGTGGATTAAAGCTGAAGCAGTTGATTTCAATGAAAAGGAATAGCTTAAAAAATTGAAAAATACACCGTACTTTGCAATTATTCAGATTAAAAATGCGATGCATTTTTACTAAATTTTAAATATAACAAGAATGAAAGCGGACTCTGGCATCAAGGAATTCATTTACGGGCAGAAAAATTCAAGTCAAGTGAATTTGATAATCAACAGATTTGTGCTATTGCGGATGGTGAGTTCATCGCCTATAAGGTGGATAGTGCCTATAAAATGGAAGATAAAGATGCGGGAGCGAGCTATTCTACAGGTTTCTTTCTGCTTGAACATAAATTGGAATATCCGAAAGACAACAAGTTGACTTTTTATTCCCTTTACCGCCATACTGCCTGTTTAAGTGAATATGATACAATAGGTGAAGAATACCATACAGTCACTGACACTGGGAATCCTAAAGATAACAATGTTCATATAAAAGATGAAAACGGTAAAATCATTGACACATTGCCAAATGGACGCGAAGTTTTTGTGCGTAAGCTATTTAATACGAAATCTAATCGAGATGAATTGGTATGGTATAAGGATGAGCTAGGAGAAATCAAAAAAAATGATAATGGTACTTGGACGATTTATAAAGGCTCTTATGCAAAAGAGGAAGAAAAAGGATTAATAAAATCTACAAAAATTGAAAGCATACCATTCTTATTAAAGAATAATTTACCACTATACACAGATACGCCGGTACAAATATCTTTGCCGAAACCAGTTCAAGTAAAAGCTGGTGAAGTGTTAGGGTTCATGGGTGAATACAACCAAATGGAAGAAAACGGAAAACGTTTGTTACATCTTGAAGTTTTTACCTATGATGATATTGAGGTTTTTCGCAATAAAGCCAAGGAAGCATATCAACAGGATAAAAAACAAGACAAAGAGAAACGTAGCTTACCAGATAACTTTTTATATGTTGACCGTAATCAACCTTATTATAGTCTGGTAGGAAAAGAACCAACCCAAATAGGTGAAACCCAGACAGAAATCTTTGTGCCGTTATCAGAGTTAGAAAAGAAAAGCGTCAAAGTGAAAGATGACCAAGGTAAGGAAATAAGCAAAGATTATTATAATATTCAGCCTTATCTACATCAAAGTACCACGAATAGTAATGTAGGCATTTATGTGGACGACTCTCACCTTACTCAAGGCATCACTTTCCCTGGTATGAATGTATTTACCACACAAAGTAATGGGGTAGATATTTTTGACCAGACACTTTGTCATTATTTAAATCCCGATGAGGAAGATTTAGAATCAAAAGAAAAGCTCAATCCGTTATTTAAAGCGATAATGGAGGAGCTGGATTTGGATAAGGAGAAAGGCGAACCCGTGAGATTTGAGGCAGGGAGATTACATCAATTATCACTTGATGCTATTCAACACCGAAGATTTATAGGTATCATTCCAAAACATCAAAACGAATGGGCAAGTAATCGAGTTCAGCAGTTTGAAACTCTTTGTAATGTCTTTACTGAACAAAATGACAATCAAACCGCACAAAGAATAAGAAAACGGGTGGGTGATTTATCGATACAGCTAAAAGTAAGAAGTTTTGATACGGATAAGGAGGCTTATTTTATACATCCGTTGGGGTTGATTGGGTGGTTGCTAAAATCCAAAACTTGGCAAGGAGATTTTATTCGATTTAGATTAAATAATGATAAAGATTATGTTATTTCAAAGGAGCCTATCCCATATTTTGTGTAAACACCAATTTCACTTAAAGGTGATCATTTAAGCGATCACCAAATTCTAGCACATGTATTCTTAGGGCAATTCTCAGGTCGTGATGCAGCGTTACACTTTGGTTTAGCAAGCTCTGGAATTATTAGCTAATGGTTAAAACCCTTTGAAAAACAAGGTATAAATGGCTTATTATCCAAACCAACAGGTCCTCCGAGTATGAAGCCTAAATATCCCAAAATGCCACCTAAACCTAGAACCCGTGAAGAAGAACTTGAACTTCACATTTTAAAACTTGAAGCGGAGAACGCTTTTCTAAAAAAGTTGGATGAGATTATCAAACGAGAAGACGGGAAACGGCAGAAGCCATCCAAGCCTTAATATTACGCTATCCCTTAGCTTTGTTGCTCGAAATTACGGGACTTTCTCGTAGTGTGTTTTTCTATCATATCAAGCCTAAAACGGATAAAGATGAAGCACTTAGAGCCGAAATTAAGAAAATAAAAGCAAGACATCCTGAATATGGCTATCACCGTGTAGCTGCGGAATTAAAAGGACTGAGTCCGATACAATATCATCGTCAGTCCTTGATATAAGTGTCTAACTTTTTGGGGGCAGAGCAAAATTATGTCTTTAGATTGTTACAAGATTGGTCACCATTACAATCTAGGTAACACTGAATATAAATAAGAGAATATTAGCTTAACTCACATTCTTCATTTCCCACTTGAGCGACAAATTTATTTTCTTTAACGGTAAATTTAATTTCTTCTATTTTTTGTTTATTGGCAATTGATTGTAATAAGAGTAGAGAAACTGGTGGCAATAATTCACCATCAATAATAGATTCTAAAATCCTTGCCCCATTTTCTGCTCTGGTTGCTCTTGCTAAGATTTCAGTTTTCACTTGTTCGTCAATGTTTACTTGAGTTTCAAAACGAGTTTCAAGTAATTGAGTTAATTTATTTAGTTTACCATTAACAATATTAAGTAAGGTTTCTTGATTTAATGGTAAGTAAGGCACAACTTCCATACGAGCAAGTAGAGCTGGTTTAAAGAACTCCGCCAAAATTGGGTAAAGTACTTCATACATTTTCTCTGGGTTACATTGGTTATCAATAATTGCTTGATAGCCTAAGTTTGAAGTTAAGAAAAATACAATATTTTTACAGTCAATTAATCGACCTTCACCATCTGCTAATTCACCTTTATCAAAAGCCTGATAAAATAAGTTTAATACATCAGGATGTGCTTTTTCTACTTCATCTAATAACACCACAGAATAAGGTTTACGTCTAATAGCTTCAGTTAAAACCCCCCCTTCACCGTAGCCAATATAGCCTGGAGGCGAACCAATTAAACGAGAAACTGTATGTTTTTCTTGGAATTCAGACATATTAATGGTGGTTAAATATTGTTTACCGCCAAATAATAGATCTGCAATTTGAACAACAGTTTCAGTTTTGCCTACACCACTAGGACCAACAAGTAAGAATGATCCTAATGGGCGACCAAGACGCCTTAAATCCGCTTTTGCTGTTAATAAATGTTTATGTAAATGCTTAATTGCTAATTCTTGTCCTTTAATATCTTGGTTTAAGATTTCAGGCAAATGGTTAATAGTGTACAAGTCATTTTGTGATAATTTATCTAAAGGCACACCTGTCCATTCTGCGATTACTGCTTCAATCTCTTTTTTTGTTACTTGAGCAGAAACTAGTAAATTATCGTTTTGAAGTTTTTTTAATTTAGCATCAAGTGATTGTAACTTTTTAAGTTGTTTACTATCTGCTGATTCGGAAACAAGGAGAGCCTGCCTTAATTCAATAATTTGACCAACTAAAGTTTTTTGTTTTTCCCATTGTTTTGTCAAATTAGAGATATCTTTATCTAATTTAGCTAAATCAGCATCTAATTGTCTTAATCGTTCATTATCTTGACTTAAACCAATAGACATTTCTCTTTCAAGTAATTTTTTCTCCATCTCTTTCTGATGTTTATCATTTGTGAAGGTGGCAAGTTGTTTTGGAGGTGAAGTAAAATTAATAGCTACTCTTGCACAAGCTGTATCTAATACATCAATAGCTTTATCAGGTAATTGACGACCTGTTAAATAACGATCACTTAATTTACTACTTGTAATTAATGCTTCTTCTTCAATCAAAACATTGTGATTATTTTCGTAAATAGATTGTAAACCTCTTAAAATAGTGATGGCTTGTTCAACATTAGGTTCATTTACTTTAACCAGTTGGAAACGACGAGATAAAGCAGCATCTTTCTCAATATATTTTTTATACTCACTCCAAGTAGTTGCAGCAATAGTTTTCAATTCTCCACGAGCCAACGCTGGTTTTAATAGGTTAGAAACGTCTAAGCCACCTTGTTGGTTACCCGCACCAATTAAAGTATGGGCTTCATCAATAAATAAAATAATAGGTGTTGCAGAGTGACTTACTTCATTCATTATTGCTTTAAAACGTTTTTCAAATTCACCTTTAACTGATGCCCCCGCTTGCATTGCACCTAAATCTAAAGACATTATTTCAGTATTAGCTAAACTACTTGGTACATTACCAGATATAATACGTAAAGCTAGACCTTCAATTAAAGCACTTTTACCTACACCAGCTTCACCAATAATAATTGGATTATTTTTACGGCGACGAGAAAGAATATCAATCATTAGATTAATTTCTTGATCACGACATAAAACGGGGTCAATTTTATTATTTCGAGCTAATTCAGTAAGATTCTGTGCATATTTTGATAAATTCTCTGTAGAATGGGATAATTGAGTCTCTTTAGAATTAACCGCATTTTCATTTTCTGTAGAATCTGAAGTAATAGTTTCGAATTGTTGTTTTAACAAATCACGATTAATATTTACCAGTAAATTTGATGTGATAGGCAATAAATAACGTTGTGGAGCAGCAAGTAATGCTAATAAAATTGTTCCTGTTCTTAAATTGGTTTGATTTAGTTCGGTTGTTGCCAATAGCCACGCATCTTGTAATAAATCTATTAGCAATGGAGAGAAACTAGGAAATCTGCCTTGTTCTAAAATAGGTTGGGTAGGATGTACATTAATAATAGAATCTTTTAGTTGAATATGATCAATTTGAAAATAGATCAATATTTTTCTAATATCACAAAGTGGTGTTTCTAAACATTGTAATAAGAAATGTGATACTAAAATTTCATTATTTCCCATAGACATACATTCTGATGCCGATGATTCTAAATTTGTTTTTGCAATAGGTGATAATTTATTTATAAGGCTCGATAATTCAACTTTCATAGTTTTCTCTTATTATGCAATGATAGGTTTCTAGTAACTTTACTATTTTATACGAAAAATTATTGCTATTCTATCCAAATTTACAATAAACAATATAAGTTTGGTCACGCATTTATTATTAAATGTAAAAATAAATAACAAATACAGTTTAAAAGAGCTTTGATTTACTATATTAGCATTGTAGTCATTAACTAATTTATCAGTCCCCGAAGTAGGTTTTGTTGAAATTGGTGGCAAGCCTTGATTATAACTGTGTGGGTGTTCGTGATTATAATAGAAGACATAATCTCTCACATCTTCCACTCATATTTGCCGTATGCTTAACATACTCATAAACTTCCTGCAGCAAAAGGAAATTGAATTGAGCCTTATTTTTTACAATTTGATTGGTATCAAAGGATTGAATATAAAATATGTACTGTTTTTGGTTTACCATTTAGCAGTTTGTCATTATGCTCCACAAAGTTAATCATATTTTGTACAATTTCAACAAGATTATGAGCATCAATTTTATATTCAGAATATTTCTCGTTGCTTGGTATCATAAGAAATTGAAAAGTGTTCTACACGTTTTAATTTACGTTCTAATTTTGATTTTTCTGTTTTCTTTCTCATAATATTCCTTAGCTACTCACTAAAGTAGCTTATTCAACCCATTTTTCACCCAATTATTTTGTTCACCTACACGATGAATAAAGGTTGCCATTCGTCCATTGAATGAATCAATATAGTCTGAGTCAATCGAGCCAAGCTGCACAAGTTCGATCAGGATTTTAATCAATTTGTCATTATTAAAATCATCTAGCGGTTCGTAAACCACGCTACTAAATCCCGTTCCATTATCATTTTCAGGAAAGCTCAATACAAAGAATACTCGAGAATCGATTTGTAGTTTGATAACCAATACAGAAGGCGGATATACTTTGTTGAGTGCCTTATTTACTTCTTCTAACGAAATCAAAACAAAATCGTCCGTTTCGTTAAATCCCTGTTTTGGGGTGTACCATTGCACGACCGCCCCCATTTCAGTGCGTAAAGCGGTTGCGTGTTGCCAAACGGTTTCTAAACGAGAACGTTCTAGCGTGTTTTTAGGTGTATCATAAAAACAGTTTGCTATCCCTGTTAGCCCAGTTTTACCTTGTTTTTCGCCCACGCTAAAGTCAGTAGGTGAATCGTAAGGCAGGGTACTGTAATCGTTTCTTGATATTTCGTTGATTTCAGGTGAAATACGATTGATTTCTCTTGCGTTACCGAGTATATCTAATCTCTCTATTACTGATTGAGTAACAAGGTTATTAACAGGATTAAGTGCAATATCTAACAGCTCTAATTGATGTTTAGGTTGGTGTACAATAATTTTGTATTGTGTTTCATTGCTATCAGATTCTGATGTTTCACTATGCCGTTTTGCAGGGGGTAGCACAAGGTTAATCGGTTCGCCCTGCGGTTGGCTAATGCCTGTAATTTGACAACAAAGCACCGTGTTACCCAAATGAATACCATTAAAAGATAAAGTAATATCTTGTTCGTGCCAGCAATAAATGGTGTAGTAACGTTTTGATTCTTTTGTCAGTAAAAAGTTTGTAGAAACTGATTTTACAATATGCTTGGTTGTCGGATCGTATCTTAAATGATAAAGAAATACCGCATCATCTTGCGAGAGTGAACGAGGCAGAATAACTGGCTTATCTACGTTTGGCACGTTGTAATTTAAGTGCAATTTTTCTTCGATTTTGTCCCAGTTATAAGTTGAAAGCAGTCGTTTTAACTCACTAGAATAGCCGTAATGAGCCATAAAAAAGGATAATGAGTGAACGATGTAATTTAGGTTATTTTGTTTTATTACAAGCAAATTATTCGCATCTTTAGCAAACCTTTTATAATCAGATGCGTGAATGTATTCTTTGTAGTTGAAAATCGGATTTTGTGTACCGTTTAAATGCTCATAAGATAGGTTACTGGCTTTATTAAATGTAATAGTAAAATGCTCAAGCTCAAACTTCTCTTTAGATTTTCCTTTACGCCAAATACTGCCAAATGGGAGTTTATGTAGAATATTCAAAGGAACACGAATAACAAGAAAACTTTGATATTCATTACCGTTTTTAGTGTAGGTTGGTTGCGTTATATTAACGAAGTGAACATCTATACTTGTGATTGATTTTTCTAATGATAACTTCCAATCATACCAATTAACAACATATTCATTGCTTTCTTTGTAAAAGCCACGAACAGCAGTCTTAAAAAACGATTTTAAATTGATGGAATAACGCCAAGATATGCGGTTTAAGTTTTGAGTGGTGAAGTACGACATAGCTTAATCTTTCAATTCCCTAGATAGAAAGATTATAGAGTAGATATGCCTATATGACAACTAATTGTAACTTCTGACAGTTATTTGTAATTTTAACATCCCCCACCCACTAACGCAGGCAAAGATGCACTATGATGTGGGCAACGGAATGGGCGTTTCTTCCAATTCGCAAAATTCAGTTCATTTTGAATCAGGCTAGTCACAGAGGCGGTTTCTATGGCTTCTTGATCACTCATTTCGGGCAAGAGATCGGTTAATCGACTGGCAAGCATGGTTTTGCCAGTCCCTGGGGGACCTAATAAAAGTAAGTTATGTTGCCCAGCAGCGGCAATGGTTAAGGCTCGTTTGGCATGATGTTGCCCGATAATATCGGTTAAATCTTTGCTATTTTGCACCGCACTTTGCTTGGCATTTGACCTAATTTGGTCTGCCATTTGACTAGCCGTTGGCAAATTTAATTGCTTGTCGAGAAACTGCACCACTTCTAACAGTGAATTTGCGTAATAACTGTCGTATTCTGAGATGAGAGATGCTTCATTGGCATTTTGCGGGGCAATAATCATGGTTCTTTTCGCTTTCTGAGCCGCTAAAATAGCAGGAATAACCCCTTGCACACCACGTAAATTCCCCGTTAATGCCAGTTCCCCAAGAAATTCAAATTGACGTAATTGTTCCGCATTAATTTGCCCTGATGCTGCCAAAATTCCCAACGCAATCGGCAAATCAAAACGTCCGCCTTCTTTGGGTAAATCTGCTGGGGCAAGATTAACGGTAATACGTTTTGGAGGATATTTAAATTGTGCATTAATCAAGGCACTTCTCACGCGATCCTGTGCTTCTTTCACGGTTTTTTCTGGTAATCCTACCAGCACAAAATTTGGTTTACCATTGCTAATATGGACTTCGATGGTCACAAGGGGGCTTGTACCCCGATAGATGCACGGCTATAAACAATGGCTAACGACATGACTTTTCCTTTTAAATAACAAATCAGAAAAATCATAAAAAAATCCACCGCACTTTACAAAAATGACGGTGTATTTTTGGAATAGAGATCACAAAATTAAGGATTTTCAGTGGCAAAAGTAGGACTAAACCATTCATTTAACTTGGCGGACAAGCGATCTATACCGATTTTATTGAGAGCTGAAAATGGCTCAACTTGAACATCTCCCTGAAAGGGTAAAATCGCTTCACGCACCATTTTTACGGTTTTTGATCTGGCACTTTGGCTAAGTTTATCTGCTTTGGTGAGTAATAATAGTACAGGTAATTCCGATGCGACAGCCCATTCAATCATTTGCTGATCTAAATCTTTCAGCGGATGGCGAATATCCATTAAAATCACTACGCCTTGCAAACATTCTCGTTTCTGTAAATATTCCGATAAAGACTTTTGCCATTGCAATTTCATCTGTTCAGGGACAGCAGCATAACCATAACCGGGTAAATCCACTAGTTTACATTGCGGTTCGACTTCAAATAAATTAATTAACTGCGTTCGACCAGGGGTTTTTGATGTACGAGCTAAGTTTTTTTGATTGGTTAAGGCATTAAGTGCGGTGGATTTTCCCGCATTTGAACGTCCTGCAAAAGCGATTTCAATTCCCGTATCTTCGGGTAGTTGCGTAATATTCGCTGCACTGGTGAGAAAGTAGGTTTTGTGGTAGTTTAATTTTAATTCAGACATTTGTTTTCTCTTTTTATCTTATTTGAGCTTGAATTTTGATGCTAAGAATACCTGATAATGGAGAAAATAGCACGAAACAGCGTATTTTTTAATATTAAGGCATAGTGAATACTAAGTTTTACTATGCCTTTTGTTGGTTAACAATGATGCTTATTTCGATACTCAACCAAATCTTCAATGGTTAGCACGGGATAATCAAATTTCTGAGCAAATTCCACAATTTGTGGGGTTCTTGCCATGGTTCCGTCATCGTTAGTGATTTCACAAATCACGGCAGCGGGTTTATAGCCAGCTAATATGGCTAAATCCACAGATGCTTCGGTATGTCCACGGCGTTTTAATACGCCACCTTTTACGGCTCTTAATGGAAAAACATGCCCTGGGTGGTGTAAATCGGTTGGTTTTGCGTTATCTGCAATAGCCGCTTTAATGGTGGTGACACGATCTGCCGCAGATACGCCAGTTGATACGCCTTGAGCGGCTTCAATAGTGACAGTGAATGCAGTTCTGTTGACGCTGGTGTTGTCTTGCACCATAGGCGGTAAATCAAGCTGTTGGCAAAGTTCATCTGTGATACATAGACAGACAATACCACTGCCATAGCGAATTAATTTCGCCATTTGTTCAGTGTTAATGGTTTCGGCGGGGAAGATTAGATCACCTTCGTTTTCACGATCTTCATCGTCTAACACTAATACGCCGTTACCTTGTTGAAAGGCTTTCAGTGCGTTGATCACACGTTGTTCGGCGGTGCCAAAGGGGGATAATAATGACTGATTCATAGTAAATTCCTTAAAAAATGCAAATATAAGTTACCAGAATCAGGGCGTAAGAAATGACAAAAACAAGCGAAATTTCGCCTGTGGGTTATCGCTATTTCTCTTTCATCCAGACTATACTGTTGGCTTTGGAATTTCACCAAATCTGCTGACTTCTGGTTTAACTTTAACCAAAACGCTCGCGGGCTGTACCGCCAGTAGGGAATTTCACCCTGCCCTGAGAATGCGAGGTAAGTATAGCACCAGTTGAATTTAATTTCTATTGATAAAAAAGGTTTTTATTCTAAGCAAATATTGCATACAATAGACAAAATTAAATAAATTTAAACCGCAGTTTACGGATTATGTAGCATAATGCTTATATTTTGCATGACAAAAGTGCGGTGATTTTTTAAGGATTTTCTTATGAATGATGACTATTCATATCTGCAACAAAAACGTAAACAGTTGAATTTACAAGTGAATGAGCTTTGTGAAAAGGCGAATGTGTCCAGAGCTTATTTTAATCAACTGGTGTCTGGTAAAATTAAAAACCCAAGTGCGGTGAAATTAACCGCTTTACATAAAGCGTTAAATATTGCGAATGCTCCCGAGCCAAAACGAGTTGGGGTGATTTTTGGTAAGTTTTATCCTGTACATACTGGGCATATTAATATGATTTTTGAAGCCTTTAGTAAGGTGGATGAATTGCACGTGATCGTATGTAGTGATACGGAACGGGATCTTAAGCTATTTTATGATAGCAAAATGAAACGTATGCCAACGGTGCAAGATCGTTTGCGTTGGATGCAACAAATTTTTAAATATCATAAGGATCAAATTTTTATTCATCATTTGTTAGAAGATGGCATTCCGAGCTATCCAAACGGTTGGCAAGGTTGGTCTGGGGCGGTAAAAGCCTTATTTAAAGAGAAAAATGTCAATCCAACGGTGGTGTTTAGTAGTGAAATTCAGGACAAAGCCCCTTATGAAAAATATCTCAATTTAGAAGTGGCATTAGTCGATCCTGAACGGCGTTTTTTTAACATATCAGCAACCAAAATTCGTAATAATCCGTTCCATTATTGGAAATTTATCCCGAAAGAAGTACGTCCATTTTTCGCTAAAACCATTGCCATTTTAGGTGGTGAAAGTAGCGGTAAAACTGTGTTGGTGAATAAATTGGCGGCGGTGTTTAATACCACATCGGCATGGGAATATGGGCGTGAATTTGTATTTGAGCAACTCGGTGGTGATGAGCAAGCCATGCAATATTCCGATTATCCACAAATGGCATTAGGACATCAACGGTATATTGATTATGCCTTGCGTCATGCACACAAAGTAGCATTTATTGATACGGATTTTATTACCACGCAAGCGTTTTGTATTCAATATGAAGGCAAGGCTCACCCATTTTTAGATTCAATGATTAAGGAATATCCTTTTGATGTTACTATCTTGTTGAATAATAATACAAAATGGGTGGATGATGGATTACGTAGTTTGGGTTCTCATAAAGCACGTCAGCGTTTCCAACAGTTACTGAAAAAATTGTTAGATAAATATAAAGTGCCTTATATTGAAATTGAATCACCGAGTTATTTAGAACGGTACAATCAGGCAAAAGCTATTGTGGATAAAATTCTCAATGATGAAGAAATTACAGAACTCACTCACGATAACAGTATTTTTACGGAAACAGACGAATAATGATTTTATTTGCAGGCGATCCCCATGGCAGTTATGAGCATTTATATCCTTTTGTACGTGAACGTGCGGATATTAGCTTGATTATTTTGGGGGATTTACAACTGACTAGCCCGAAACCGTTAGATGATTTAGCCCAATATTGTGATATTTGGTTTATTCACGGCAACCACGATAGTAAAATTGTGGCAAATTATGAAGCTATTTGGGGGAGTCATTGGAAAGAGCGGAATTTGCACGCTAGAGTAGTGGAGATTGAAGGTAAACGGATTGCGGGATTAGGGGGCGTTTTTCGCGGACAAATTTGGATGCCACCGAGCAAACCTGTCTTTTTTGATCCTATTCATTATTGCCAATATTGTCAGCCAGAACATTTATGGCGGAATGGTATTCCTTTACGCCATAGGGTTTCTATTTTTCCGTCCGATATTGAAATACTAGAAAGCCAACAAGCGGATATTTTAATTTGTCATGAAGCACCTAAGCCACACCCATTAGGTTTTCGGGTATTAAATCAGCTGGCAGAAAAAATGGGCGTAACACAATTATACCATGGTCATCATCACGAAAATTTTGATTATAGTAAGTTAAAACGCAAAAATTCATTTCAAACCGTTAATGTGGGTTTTCGAAGTCTTTGTGATCTTAATGGCAATTATTTGTTGAAAGGGGTCGATGATAGGTAATAACCTTATTTCCTATATTATTCAAAAGTGCGGTTTAAAAATTAAGAGTTTTTCGCTGAACCCAGAAATTTTTACCGCATTTTGTTTTTTATTTAATTAGATTTATATTCATAAATAATTTTTTATATACAATATAAAAATATTGATCAGAATGTAAAAAACAGATTGCAACTTCTACTAAATTCTAGTATATCTTGACAGGTTCCCTTTATTGGGAATGTAAATACGACAACTTAATGCTTATTTTCTAGGGGAATTATAATTATGAAAAAATTACTAAAACTTTCTCTTATCGCTGGCGTAGCAATGTCAGCTTTTTCCGCTCAAGCCGCAGATGAGCAGTTTATTACTATCGGTACAGGTGGACAAACTGGAGTGTATTATGTGGTTGGTCAGTCGATTTGTCAGTTGGTAAATCGTGATACCGCAAAAACCCATATCAAATGTAATGCTCCATCAACTGGTGCTTCGATTGCTAATTTAAATTCCATTGCAGCAAAAGAAATGGATATGGGGATTGCTCAATCCGACTGGCAATATCACGCCTACAACGGCACAAGTTCTTTTGAAGGCAAAAAAAATGACAAATTGCGTGCAGTGTTCTCATTACATGCTGAACCTTTTACTTTAATGGCTCGTGATGATTCAGGCATTAAATCTTTTGATGATTTGAAAGGCAAACGGGTGAATGTGGGCGATCCAGGTTCAGGTACTCGTGCAACCATTAACGTAATTATGAAAGAAAAAGGCTGGACGGATAAAGATTTCAAAGTCGCCGCCGAATTAAAACCAGCAGAAATGGCATCATCTATGTGTGATAACAACCTTGATGCAATTACTTATAATGTAGGTCATCCAAATGGAGCGTTAAAAGAAGCGGCTGCTTCTTGTGATGCACATTTAGTCCCTGTAACTGGTCCTGAAATTGATAAATTAGTCGAACAACATTCTTACTATGCCAAAGCAGTGATTCCAGGTGGTTTGTATAAAGGTACGGATAATCCAGTGGATACTTTTGGTTCTTATGCAACCCTAGTCAGTTCTACTGATGTAGATGCGGATAAAGTCTATGCGGTAGTAAAAGCAGTGTTTGATAACTTCGATCGTTTTAAACGTTTACATCCAGCGTTTGCGAACTTAAAAGAAGAAGATATGATTCAAAATGCCTTATCTGCACCGTTGCACGAAGGGGCAGTGCGTTACTATAAAGAACGTGGTTGGTTAAAATAATTTAATCATTCTTTATTTTCCTTACACCCTACACAGCCTGTGTGGGGTGTCTATTTCTTATTATTCGGGTACTTTATTATGTCTGTACAAGAAAAAGTAATTGATTATGATGACTTGCAAGATATGGTGGCATCCAATGATGCAGGGGGGCGGAATCCAAAAGGCTTTGCGAAAAAGCTCATTGTGATCACTGCTATTGTTTGGTCTATTTTCCAACTTTATTATACGTCCCCATTTCCATTCTGGTTACAAGAGCAATTTACCTACGCTGGGATTCCGTTAAATGTGGTGGTGGATGATACCAAAGCACGTTCCTATCATTTGGCATTTGCTTTATTTCTTGCATTTTTATCTTTCCCTGCCTTTGCTACCTCGCCCAAACATCGGATTCCTATATTGGACTGGTGTTTAGCTATTGCTGGAGCATTCTTAGGGGCATATTATTTATTCTTCTACGAAGGTTTAGTTACCCGATTTGGTGCCCCAAATTTGCAAGATATTATCGCAGGCTGTTGCGGTGTACTGCTACTCTTGGAAGCGACCAGACGCAGTTTAGGTTTGCCGTTGGTGGTGATTGCAGTGGTTTTCTTGCTGTATAATTATTTCGGGCAATTTATGCCAACAGATTGGATTATCAGCCACCGTTCAGGCTCACTGGCTCAAATTGTCAACCAACAATGGATCACTACTGAGGGGGTATTTGGTGTTGCACTTGGCGTATCAACGAAATATGTGTTCTTGTTTGTGTTATTCGGGGCATTGTTAGATAAAGCTGGTGCAGGTAACTATTTCATTAAAACCGCCTTTGCTTATTTAGGGCATTTAAACGGTGGACCAGCCAAAGCAGCAGTGGTATCTTCTGCCTTAACGGGGTTGGTATCAGGATCTTCTATTGCGAACGTAGTGACTACAGGGACATTCACCATTCCGATGATGAAACGGGTCGGCTTTACCCCTGAAAAAGCAGGGGCAGTGGAAACCGCATCTTCAGTCAATGGACAAATTATGCCGCCGGTAATGGGAGCCGCTGCCTTTTTGATGATTGAATACGTCAATATGCCATATAGCGAATTGATTATGCACGCCTTTTTGCCTGCTTTGATTTCCTATATTGCCTTGGTTTATATCGTACATTTAGAAGCCTGTAAAATGGGGCTAAAAGGGCTTGACCGTGTCGATCCTGCTCGTCCATTTTTAATCGTTTTGATCCGCACTTTAGGCTTTTTCTTAACAATGTGCGTGATTTTCTTTGCCTTACATTTTGGCTTAGGTTGGATTAAAACCTTAATACCTGATTATTCTTTCGTGGTGATTGGTACGTTATTGGGCATAATCTATTTAGGCTTAATTCGCCGTGTAGCAAGTTTCCCTGATTTAGAACCTGATGATCCCAATTCAAAAATCGTGAAGTTACCGTCCGCCAAACCGACAGTAAACGCTGGCTTACATTATTTATTGCCAGTGGTAGTATTGATGTGGTGCTTAATGATTGAACGTTTATCTCCGGGGTTGTCAGCGTTTTGGGCGATTTTAGCGTTAGCATCTATTTTAGTCACCCAACGCCCGTTATTAAGTTGGTTTAGACAGGAAAAAAGCGATAAAAAAGCCCTGCTTAAACAAGGTGTACAGGAATTGATTGATGGTTTAGAAGTTGGGGCGAGAAATATGATCGGTATTGGGATCGCCACAGCGACCGCAGGGATTATCGTGGGCGTGGTGTCCTTGACAGGTTTCGGGGTGCAATTAGCTAGTATCATTGAGTTCTTGTCAATGGGTAACATTTTACTGATGTTAATTTTAGTTGCCATCTTCAGCTTGATTTTAGGAATGGGCTTGCCGACCACAGCAAACTATATCGTGGTGTCATCTTTAATGGCATTGGTGATTGTGGAAGTGGGTAAACAAAATGGCTTAATCGTGCCATTAATCGCAGTCCATTTATTCGTATTTTATTTTGGGATTATGGCAGATGTTACCCCTCCTGTTGGCTTGGCATCCTTTGCCGCTGCCGCAATTTCGGGTGGTAGCCCAATTAAAACGGGAGCAACCGCTTTTTATTACAGCTTAAGAACAGCTATTTTGCCATTCTTGTTTATTTTCAATACAGATTTATTGTTGATTGATGTGACTTGGTGGCATGCTGTGCTGATTTTCTGTATGGCGACTATCGGGATTATGATTTTCACGGCAGCAACCATGAATTTCTTTATTGTGAAGAATAAAGCATGGGAAACCGTGGTGTTAATTTTAGCAGCTTTTACGTTATTCCGTCCGGGTTTCTTTATGGAATATATTTCACCAACCGCTCGTACGGTTGAACCTGCTCATTTTGTGCAAGAGTTGGAACATACACCCGTAGGGCAAAATATTATGCTCAAAGTGTCGGGCATCAATCCTTACGGTAAAGAAATTCAATTTTACTCTCAACTGGCAGTGCCAGTGGGTGAAACAGGCGAAGATCGGGTGAAAGCCTTAGGCTTAACCCTATTAGATACGGGCGAACAAATTGAGATTAATGGGCAACTTTCGCCAAAAATCTTGATTGATAATGTGGAAATGGATTCACCTGCGGCAAAAGCAGGGTTAAACTGGGATCAAACTATTCTTGAGTTAGATTTACCCGTTCATTCTTTAGCTAAAGAATGGATGTTTATTCCTGCCTTATTGCTTGCGTTCGGCGTGTGGTGGAATCAACGCCGTAGAAAAAATCAGATCGTTAACAACTAAAAATGGCTGGCAATCTCGCCAGCCTAATGTAAAAGGAAATTTTATGTATAACAAACTGCTTATCGCCATTGATTTGAGTAATTTGGCAAGTGCAAAATATGTGGTAGAGAGCTGTTTAAAATTGACAGCCAATAACCCTGATACAGTGTATCGTGTGGTAACGATTATTGAACCAATGGATGATAGCTTTATTTCCGCTTTTTTACCCAAGAATTTTGATAAATCGGTGGTGGAAGAAGCCAATAAAGCCTTGCACGATTTTACCCAAGCGAATTTTCCCGCAGGGGCAAAAGTGCAACATATTGTGGCTCATGGCACGATTTACGAAGAAATCAATCGCATTGCGGAAGAAAAATCGGTGGATTTGATCGTGATGTTAGCCAGTAGCAAACCGAACGCCGAAGGCTTGAGTGCCAACACGGTTAAAGTAGCTCGCAATACCACGAAACCTGTACTCGTATTAAGATAGGGATAAACCTCCGAATATTGATTTGTTGTGCAAAGTTATTGAAGAAGATTTTATCTATCAATTAAAACCGATTTTGGCGTAAATTTTTTATTTCGACTGGAACTTTTGCTAAAATAGTACAGTCTAATTTAACATAAAATCGAAAGTGATTTTGTTTTTCGGGTTTTTATGTTATAAAATAAAAGTAAGATTTCATCTTGATGAGAGAAGGAAAATAATGAATAAAGAAGCACAAATGATGTTAGTTCCACAAGGTAATCTTGAAGGTTATATTCGAGCAGCCAACGAGTACCCAATGCTCACCGCTGACGAAGAAAAGGAATTGGCGGAACGTTTGTACTACAAAGAAGATTTAGAAGCGGCAAAAGCATTGATTTTGTCCCATCTACGCTTTGTGATCCACGTGGCTCGTGGCTATTCAGGCTACGGCTTACCGCAAGCGGACTTGATTCAGGAAGGCAATATCGGCTTAATGAAAGCGGTCAAACGTTTTAACCCAGAAGTGGGTGTGCGATTGGTGTCTTTTGCAGTGCATTGGATCAAAGCGGAAATTCACGAATATGTATTACGCAACTGGCGTATCGTGAAAGTGGCAACCACCAAAGCACAACGTAAATTATTCTTCAATTTACGCAAAACCAAACAGCGTTTGGGTTGGTTCAACGAAAACGAAGTCGATTTAGTCGCCAATGAGCTGGGTGTTTCCAAGCAAGATGTGATTGAAATGGAAAGCCGTATGACGGGAGCGGATGTTGGTTTTGATTTGCCAAATGATGAAAGTGAAGAAGAAACATTTGCTCCGTCAATGTATTTGGAAGATAAAAGCTCAAACTTTGCCGCAGAATTGGAAAATGAAAATTTTGAAAACCAAGCGGTAGATCAATTAACGGTAGCCATGGAAAGTCTGGACGAACGCAGTCAAGACATCATCAAGGCTCGCTGGTTAGATGATAATAAAGCGACATTGCATGATTTGGCAGCAAAATACAATATTTCCGCCGAACGTGTGCGTCAGTTGGAAACTAACGCCTTGAAAAAATTGAAAAGTGCGGTGAGTTTTTAGGGAATTTTGTAAACTTAGAAAGACCAACGTTGTTTGGTCTTTTTTTGTTTCTATATTCAGTAGTTAGACTAATCATAGCCGATTTAATCCCCCTTAATTAGTCATAACCCTTGAATATGCCAATATTGATTAGAACGACAAAATTTACGGTAATTTTGTGGTGATGTACCGACGTATTTCTGAAAATTATCATAGAACCGACTTACTGCATTAAATCCCGTGGAGAGGGATATATCTAACATTGATTTATTTGTGTCACTTAATAGTGCTTTAGCATGATTTATTCTCATCATGGTGATGTATTGTTTTATGGTAAGTTGCATGGTTTTTTGGAACAGACCCATCGCATAATTGGTATTTAAACCAACCGCAGTAGCAATGTCTGCAGCGGTCAAGGTTTGGTTATAATGGGTAGCAATGTGGTTTAGCATTAGGCTTACATAACTTAATTGATGACGAGAATTATGAGCTTCTGGTTTTAACGGATAGCCTGCCGTAGATAAAGCCTGCCAGCCATCAAGACTAAGGCGTTTAATCATTAATTGGATTTCATCATAGACTACTTGTTGACGACGGTGATCCTGTAATTTAAGTTCTTTCTCCCAACGTTCAATTTCAAATTTACTGACTAAATTGGTATTTTCTGATTGTAAGATCATGCCATGGGTAATTTGGTTAATCAGTTCGCTTGGGAGTGACCAAGCTAAAAAGAGGTGTACTGGAATATCTAATACTGCCATGTCTAAACATTGAGAGCATTCCACCATTCTATGTGGTATAGATGCCCAAAATAGTGCGATACGTCCAGCTTTAATTTTAATATTTTTACCATTAAAAATATATTCAACATTCCCAAAAGGAATATTAATCTCTATATGTCCGTGCCAGTGATGAATTTCCATCACACCTGGTGGATGTTGAAAATCAATATTGAGTGGAGATTGCTTTTGATACAAGGATAATGGGCTAATATCCTCACTTTTTAGTATATCTTCATCTTCAAATTTTTTATTTCGAGTAAACATCTTCATTTTCCCCCGCACTTTGAGCAGAAATTTTGTGATATATATCGTTAAATCTGAGATTTCAGGAATTTTTACCAAATTTATGAGAAGAATTTACCACGTCTCTGTGCCATACTCAAGCTAGGTTAAATAACTTATTATGAGGAGTTTATTATGAGTAGTCCAAAAATTACATTTATCGGTGCTGGCTCGACAGTTTTTGTTAAAAATATTTTAGGTGATGTATTTCATAAACCTGCATTAAAGCAAGCTAGAGTGGCTTTAATGGATATTGATGAGACTCGTTTACAAGAATCTCATTTCGTTATTGATAAATTAATGAAATCGGTAGGGGCAAACGGCACGATTGAATGTTATACCAATCAAAAGGAAGCCTTACGAGATGCAGATTTTGTTGTTGTAGCTTTCCAAATTGGCGGTTATGAACCTTGTACGGTAACTGATTTTGAAATTTGCAAGAAATATGGTTTGGAACAAACCATTGCCGATACACTTGGTGTTGGTGGCATCATGCGTGCTTTACGTACCATCCCACATCTTTGGAAAATTTGTGAAGATATGACCGAAGTTTGCCCAAATGCTACGATGCTAAATTATGTTAACCCGATGGCGATGAACTGCTGGGCGATGTTTGAAAAATACCCCCATATTAAACAAGTGGGGCTTTGTCACTCTGTGCAAGGTACTGCAGAAGAATTAGCCCGAGATTTAGATTTGGATTACCATGATTTACGTTATGTTTGCGCGGGTATCAATCATATGGCATTTTATCTCAGTATTGAGAAAAAACTTGCAGATGGTAGTTACACCAGTATCTATCCTGATTTACAAGCTGCCTTTGCGAATGGCACCGCTCCAAAACCACGTATGGATAATAATTTACGCTGTAATAATTTAATTCGCTATGAAATGTTGAAAAAATTGGGGTATTTCGTTACTGAATCATCCGAACATTTTAGTGAATATACACCTTATTTTATTAAGCCAAATCGTCCTGATTTAATTGAACGTTACAAAGTACCGCTTGATGAATATCCAAAACGTTGTGTAGAACAAATTGCTAAATGGAAAAGTGATTTGGAAGAATTTAAACAAGCTGACAGGATTTGTGTACCTGAATCTCGAGAATATGCGAGCAATATTATTAATTCGATTTGGACGGGTGATCCAAGAGTCATTTATGGTAATGTGAAAAATGATTATTTAATTGAAAATCTCCCATCAGATTGTTGTGTAGAAGTGGCTTGTTTGGTTGATGCTAACGGTATTCGCCCAACTAAAGTGGGTAAAATTCCAAGTCATTTAGCTGCTTTAATGCAAACTAATATTAATGTACAGCGATTAACTACGGAAGCCTTAATTGAGGAAAATCGAGATCGTATTTATCATGCTGCATTACTTGATCCACATACCGCAGCAGCACTAGGACTAGAAGAAATTTATGCCTTGGTTGATGAGTTGTTAGTGGCTCATAAGGATTGGTTACCTGAATGGATTAACGGTTAATATCTCACATTAGGCATAGTGTTAACTCGCTATGCCTTATTCTTAATATTATTAAGTAAGGAGTAGGCTATGAGTTTGTCAATGAAAACAAAATTAAGCTTTGGGTTGGGTGCGTATGGTAAAGACTTTGCTATTGGTATTGTGTATATGTATCTGATGTACTATTACACCGATATAGTTGGAGCCTCTGCAGCTGTGGTTGGTACCATATTTATGGTGGCACGTATCTGGGATGCAGTTAACGATCCTATTATGGGCTGGATTGTAAATAATACACGTACTCGTTGGGGAAAGTTTAAACCTTGGATTTTAATTGGTACTATTCTTAATTCCATCAGCTTACTTTCATTATTTTATGCAGAATATTTCAGCGGAACAGCATTAATCATTTATATTGCAGTCACTTACATTTTATGGGGAATGACTTATACGTTAATGGATATTCCATTTTGGTCACTCACACCAACATTAACCCTTGATCAACGTGAACGTGAAGAACTTGTGCCTTACCCACGTTTTTTCGCAAGCCTTGCTAACTTTGTGACAGCGGGTGTTTGTTTATGGTTCGTAGAACATGTCGGGGGGGGAGATCAAGGTTTTGGTTTCCGTATGTTTGTATGGGTAATCATTGCTTTCTTTACTGCTTCTACGATTATTACCCTAGTGAATGTTAAAGAAAAATATTCTTCAGATAACCTAGAAGAAAATCAAGGAGGACAAAAAGTTCCGTTAAAACAATTAGTTTCCTTAATTCCACGTAATGATCAGTTGTCAAGTCTGTTAATTATGGCGTTATGTTATAACATTGCTGGCAATATTGTGACATCTTTTGCTATTTATTATTTTACCTATGTGGTTGGAGATAAAGAGCTTTTCCCTTATTATATGTCTTATGCAGGTGCCGCTAATCTTATTGTGATTGTATTATTCTCAAGACTAGCAAAATTGTTTTCTCGTCGTATTCTATGGGCAACAGCTTCTATTTCGCCGATCTTATCTTGCCTTGTACTTGCCTATACGGGTATTTCTGATAATCATAGTATTTGGTTAATTATCTTCGCTGGTATATTAATGAATATTGGTACAGCCTTATTCTGGACATTACAAGTTATTATGGTGGCAGATACAGTCGATTATGGTGAATATAAGTTAGGCATCCGCTCAGAGTCTATCGCCTATGCAGTACAGACCATGGTGGTCAAAGCTGGTTCAGCAGTTTCTGCATTTTTAATCGGGGTATTATTAACGGTGATTGATTATGTACCGAATGTGCAACAAAGTGAAAGTACCATTTTCTATATGAAAGTGATTATGATAGGTTTGCCGATAGTTTTCTATTTGATTAAATTATTTGTCTATTTCCGCTATTATCGTCTTTACGGTGATCTGTTAGCAAAAGTCAATATCTGTTTGTTGGATAAATATCGGAAGTTTGAAAATGCTTGATATTGATAAAATGAATAACTAAAATAAGTTGGTTGGGGTTGATAAACGTCAACCAACTTTTTGTGGCTATAATAAAATAAAAGCACTTGCAAACAAGGTTAAATCCCTGTATAATCCCCCCACTTTCAACCCGAAAGTCGTTTAATGTAATCATTTATTAAACGTATCATCACGAGTATCATTGAGAAAGGTGATGAATAAAATGTTCCCGATTTGGGAGCTAAAATAGGTCTGCTGCACTTCCCTTTATTTAAGTTGTACAAAGGTGATGGTGTCAGTTTTTTATTAGCTAAAAATTATTGGAGCTCTGGTCTAATGCAGAACCAAAGAATCCGTATCCGCTTAAAAGCATTTGATCATCGCTTGATCGATCAATCTACGGCGGAGATCGTAGAAACAGCTAAACGTACTGGTGCACAAGTTCGTGGTCCAATTCCTTTACCAACTCGTAAAGAACGTTTTACCGTATTGATTTCACCACACGTTAATAAAGACGCTCGTGATCAATATGAAATCCGTACGCACAAACGTTTAGTTGATATTGTTGAGCCAACAGAAAAAACTGTTGATGCACTTATGCGTTTAGATCTGGCTGCCGGCGTTGACGTGCAGATCAGCCTAGGTTAATTTAAGAGGTTATTACAATGATTGGTTTAGTCGGTCGTAAAGTTGGTATGACGCGTGTCTTCACTGAAGACGGTGTGTCAATTCCAGTTACCGTTATCGAAATTGAATCCAACCGTGTGACTCAAGTGAAAACTCTTGAAAACGATGGCTATTCTGCTGTTCAAGTTACTACTGGCTCTAAAAAAGCAAGTCGTGTAACTAAGCCAGAAGCTGGTCATTTCGTGAAAGCAGGTGTTGAAGCTGGTCGCGGTTTATGGGAATTTCGTACTGAAGGTGAAGAATTCACTTTAGGTCAAGAAATTAATGTTGACATCTTTGCAGATGTTAAAAAAGTAGATGTTACTGGTACATCAAAAGGTAAAGGTTTCCAAGGCGGTGTTAAACGTTGGAATTTCCGTACTCAAGATGCTACTCACGGTAACTCTTTATCACATCGTGTGTTGGGTTCTATTGGTCAAAACCAAACCCCAGGTCGTGTGTTTAAAGGTAAAAAAATGGCTGGACACTTAGGTGCTGAACGTGTAACGGTTCAATCACTTGAAGTTGTTCGTGTTGATGTTGAGCGTAAATTATTATTAGTGAAAGGTGCCGTTCCAGGTGCAACTGATAGTAATGTTATCGTGAAACCAGCGGTTAAAGCGTAAGTCAGGAGATAGAGATGGAATTACAAGTTGTCGGTGCTAACGCACTCAGCGTTTCTGAAACTACCTTCGGACGTGAGTTTAATGAAGCGTTAATTCATCAAGTAGTTGTTGCTTATGCAGCAGGTGCTCGTCAGGGTTCTCGTGCACAAAAAACTCGTGCTGAAGTGTCTGGTTCAGGTAAAAAACCTTGGCGTCAAAAAGGTACAGGTCGTGCACGTTCTGGTGATATTAAATCACCAATCTGGCGTTCTGGTGGTATCACATTCGCTGCGAAACCACAAGATCACAGCCAAAAAGTGAACAAAAAAATGTACCGCGGTGCAATTAAAAGCATTTTATCTGAATTAGTTCGTCAAGACCGTTTGGTTGTGGTGGAAAAATTCGAAATTGATGCACCAAAAACGAAGTCATTAGTTCAAAAATTAAAAGATTTAGCGTTAACAGACGCATTAATCATTACTGCAAGTTTAGATGAAAATCTATTCTTAGCAGCACGCAACTTATATAAAGTTGATGTGCGTGATGTTCAAGGTATCGACCCTGTGAGCTTAATTGCTTTCGATAAAGTGGTTGTGACTGTGGATGCAGTAAAACAAATTGAGGAGATGTTAGCATGATTCAACAAGAACGTTTGCTAAGTGTGCTTAAAGCACCGCTTATCTCTGAGAAAGCAACAAATAATGCTGAAGGCTCAAACACTATCGTTTTCAAAGTGGCATTAGATGCCAATAAAGTTGAAATTGCTAATGCAGTGGCTCAACTTTTCGAAGTGAAAGTAGATTCAGTGCGTACTGTGGTTGTTAAGGGTAAAACCAAACGCCGTGGTGCGAAAGTGGGTCGCCGTAGCGACTGGAAAAAAGCTTATGTTACACTTCAAGAAGGACAATCTTTGGACTTCGCTGAAGGTGCGACAGAGTAATTAGGAGGAGAAATTAGAAATGGCTATCGTTAAATGTAAGCCGACCTCCGCTGGTCGTCGTCACGTTGTTAAAATCGTGAACCCTGAATTACATAAGGGTAAACCTTATGCACCGTTATTAGATACTAAATCTAAAACGGGTGGTCGTAATAATTTAGGACGTATCACTACTCGTCATATCGGTGGTGGTCATAAACAACATTATCGTTTAGTTGACTTTAAACGTAATAAGTTGGATATTCCAGCGGTTGTTGAGCGTCTTGAATATGATCCAAATCGTTCTGCCAATATTGCATTAGTGCTTTATAAAGACGGTGAACGCCGTTACATCTTAGCACCAAAAGGCTTATCAGTAGGCGATCAAATCCAAGCTGGCGTAAACTCACCAATTAAAGTGGGTAACTCATTACCAATGCGTAATATTCCAGTTGGTTCGACTGTACATAACGTTGAATTAAAACCAGGCAAAGGCGGTCAAATTGCCCGTTCTGCAGGGGCTTATGTACAAATCATCGCACGTGAAGGTAACTACGTTACATTGCGTTTACGTTCTGGCGAAATGCGTAAAGTATTAGCAGAATGTGTGGCGACCATCGGTGAAGTCGGTAACTCTGAACATATGTTGCGTGTACTTGGTAAAGCAGGTGCAAGCCGTTGGAGAGGGATTCGTCCTACCGTTCGTGGTACTGCAATGAACCCAGTAGATCACCCACACGGTGGTGGTGAAGGTCGTAACTTCGGTAAACACCCTGTTACACCTTGGGGCGTTCAGACCAAAGGTAAGAAAACTCGTCACAACAAACGTACTGATAAATTTATCGTACGTCGTCGTGGCAAATAATTTTATTAACTAAAGAGGATAAGCCATGCCACGTTCTCTCAAGAAAGGTCCTTTCCTTGACCTACACTTGTTGAAGAAGGTAGAGAAGGCGGTGGAAAGCGGGGATAAAAAACCAATTAAAACTTGGTCCCGTCGTTCAATGATCATTCCATCAATGATTGGTTTGACCATCGCAGTCCATAATGGTCGTCAGCACGTTCCTGTTTATGTTTCCGATGAAATGATCGGACATAAATTAGGCGAATTTGCACCGACTCGTACATACCGCGGTCACGCTGCGGATAAGAAAGCTAAGAAGTAAGAGGTAAAAGATGGAAACTATCGCAAAACATCGTTACGCTCGCACTTCAGCTCAAAAAGCTCGCTTAGTTGCGGATTTAATCCGTGGTAAAAAAGTTGCAGCCGCTCTTGAGATCTTAACTTACACCAACAAAAAAGCTGCGGCTTTGGTGAAGAAAGTGCTTGAGTCTGCGATTGCTAACGCCGAGCATAATGACGGTGCAGATATCGATGATCTCAAAGTCGCTAAGATTTTCGTTGACGAAGGTCCTAGTATGAAACGTGTTATGCCACGTGCCAAAGGCCGTGCAGATCGTATTTTAAAACGTACAAGCCACATCACTGTGGTTGTGTCAGATCGTTAATCGTAGAGGAATAGCAAATGGGTCAAAAAGTCCATCCACATGGTATTCGCCTAGGTATTGTTAAGCCTTGGAGCTCTACTTGGTTCGCGAATACACAAGACTTCGCCGATAATTTAGAAGGCGATTTCAACGTACGTAAATTCTTGAATAAAGAATTAGCGAGTGCTTCAGTGTCACGCATCACTATTGAGCGTCCTGCAAAAAGCATTCGTGTTACTATTCACACAGCTCGCCCAGGTATCGTTATCGGTAAAAAAGGCGAAGATGTTGAAAAATTACGCAATGCAGTAGCGAAAATCGCTGGTGTGCCTGCTCAAATCAACATTGCTGAAGTGAAAAAACCTGAATTAGATGCAAAATTAGTTGCAGACAGCATTGCTTCTCAATTAGAACGCCGTGTAATGTTCCGCCGTGCGATGAAACGTGCAGTACAAAACGCAATGCGTTTAGGTGCTAAAGGTATCAAAGTTGAAGTAAGCGGTCGTTTAGGTGGTGCAGAAATTGCACGCTCAGAATGGTATCGTGAAGGTCGTGTGCCATTACATACACTGCGTGCGGACATCGATTATAATACTGCAGAAGCACATACAACTTACGGCGTAATCGGCGTAAAAGTATGGATCTTCAAAGGTGAAATTTTAGGTGGAATGGCTGCAATTGCACAACAACCAGAACAACAACCTGCCCAGCCTAAAAAGGCACCACGTGGCAAAGGTCGTAAGTAAGGAGAACTGCTAAATGTTGCAACCAAAACGTACAAAATTCCGTAAAGTCCACAAAGGACGCAACCGTGGTTTAGCTGGCGGTACTGAAGTAAGTTTCGGTACATTCGGTTTAAAAGCGGTTGGTCGCGGTCGTTTAACAGCTCGTCAAATTGAAGCGGCTCGTCGTGCGATGACACGTGCGGTTAAACGTCAAGGTAAAATCTGGATTCGTGTATTCCCAGACAAACCAATTACCGAAAAACCATTAGAAGTTCGTATGGGTAAAGGTAAAGGTAACGTGGAATACTGGGTAGCCCTTATCCAACCAGGTAAAGTACTTTATGAAATGGACGGAGTTTCAGAAGAAATCGCTCGCAATGCGTTCGCATTAGCAGCGGCGAAACTTCCAATTAAAACAACGTTCGTAATTAAGACGGTGATGTAATGAAAGCTCAAGAACTAAGAAACAAAAACGTTGAAGAGCTGAATGCTGAGTTAGTGAACCTTTTAGGTGAACAATTCAAATTGCGTATGCAAGCAGCCACCGGTCAGCTTCAACAAACCCATCAGTTAAAACAAGTGCGTCGTAGTATTGCACAAATTAAAACTGTGTTAACCGAAAAGGCGGGTGAGTAATGACTGATAAAATTCGTACAGTTCAAGGTCGTGTAATCAGCGATAAAATGGATAAATCTTTCACAATCGCCATTGAGCGTAAAGTGAAACACCCACTATTGGGTAAATTTATCCGTCGTACCACAAAATTACACGTTCACGATGAAAATAACGAAGCAAGAATTGGTGATGTAGTAGAGATCAAAGAATCTCGTCCTATCTCAAAAACCAAATCTTGGACATTGGTTCGTGTCGTTGAAAAAGCAGTTGTTGCTTAATCTTCGATAATCAAAAAATGAAAAGCTCAGCATTGCTGGGCTTTTTTTCTGTATAAGCTAAGTATTTCTTATGTCAGCTTTAATTTTGCAAATAATCATTGTACAATCGGAATGAAGACAAAAATATTGTATTTACGGAGAAGAAGATGGAAATTTATGGTGATTATTACCTATTTGAATATCTTAATAAATTTCTTGCTAAACGGGGACTGTCCCAAGTCTCAGGTAAGCCACTTTATACTTATTTAGTGACGAAAGCAGAATTTTATGAGTTTGAAAAATTATTAAAATTTCCTCCGCACTTTAAGCCACAAAATAATCTTTATTGGTGTGCATTGTATTGTTTGTATGGCTCGGAATGGTATCGTCAAAAATACCGTGGTGAGTGGAGTTGGGATGGGATTGATAATATCTTTGATACGCCAATTGATGCGAATTTACGAAGTAAAATCATTATTAACGGATTTCGTTATTGGAAACGAGAAATTGCACAATATGATGATCACCGTAAAAGTTATTTAGGTTCTGTTTTTCGTGAAGGTGGTTTACCTTATATTTTACTGACCCAGACTGATAGTCGTTTCCAAGATCTGTTCCGCAACATATTATCTTTATATTCTTATAATCCACAAGTTTTATTAGATTATCATTTATTATTACCCTATCTTACTTATTTTCCCGAAGCCTTAAAGGGAGATGTAACGCTTTCATTGATCATTGAGATGGCGACTAAGTTGATTAAATTAGTAGATATATATGATCTTTCCAACAGAGTAAATCCCATCAATTATTTAAATGAACATAATGCAGATTGGCGTGAAGATTTCCCAATTCCTTTTGATGAGAGTACGGCAGATACATTTTTGGCGGGGTTATTGATATCTACAGTAGAAGAAAAAAGTCGTAAAACAAGAAATATAGCACGTTATGAACTCGCTTATAAATTAATTGATAAAGAAAATGTTAAGTTTAAATTGGAACTGATATTAAATAAGCACTTTAGTTTTAATAGTGATTCTGTCATTCAGGGCGAATGGTTTACCCTTTTCTTATATGAAGGAAATTATCCTTTGGCAGAACTAACATCGGGTTATCCATTAAAAACAGAAAACAATCATATCCAAGTATTATTAAAGTCAGATTTTTTTGAGATTTATCGTAAAGTCTGTAATTGCCCACTCTATTTAGCAATTAAACAACAAGGGCATATTATTTATCAAGAAGAATTATCTCAAAGTGAGATTAATCTAGATGAAATGCCCTTTATTTTAAATGAATTTAATGAGCTTGTTGGGCTAGGAAGCGTTAAGAAAGAGGCGGGATTATTTCATATTATGATTTCTTCTACTGCGACTTATCAAGCAGCAGAGAATAGCCAAGTAGAGATATTGGATAGTTCTGAACAATGGCAATATTTATCCTTAATTGGGGATATCTGGGTTTATTATGATCAGGAAGCATTTTTTATTTCAACGAAACAAAATGTATTTAAGCGAGATGTTCAAGTATGCGGCAAAACATTGCCTTATTATTCACCATCTGGGAGACCAATTTATTTAGGTAAGCCTTATATTAATGATACTGAACATTTTCATTTAGATATGAATCATTCGGCCAATCTGGCTGAAAACTTTGGTGAACATTTTGTTCGTGTTTTGGATAAAAATAATCAGTTATTTTTTAGAAAGAAAGTCTCTATTTTACCTGATGGATTTTCTATAAAGTTATTAAACAATGGTAGTGATCCGAGAACAGGGCGTATTCGTATTACTTGCCCTATCCCCTTTATGGTGAAAATATTAACCGGTAGCGTGGAGGGGCAGTTAGAAAACATAAGCGGACTTCAAAAAGAATTAACAGTTTCAAGCCAATTTATTATTGAGAAATTGGTAATAGATGTGCGTATTAACTTGTTCTCATCAGTATTGGTTGAGATTCCTTATCCATCATCTGGAGCGTTAATTTTTGATGCAGATGAGAAAGAAGTGAAATACAATCAATCATTGTCAATTAGCGAGCTTTTAGGAGCTAGATTAAAATTATATCCCGATATTGATACCTCAGCGAATTATGAAATTCTTTTAAAGAATGGTCAAAATAATCAGTATGCATGGCAGTATTTCAATGTAGTCAACCCATTAGAAATTAGTTTATATGATTTTAAAAACTCAATTTTGTCATTACTTGCTTCATCAGCTAATTTAGATGATTATGCAAGGATGTTTATTTCTAAGTCAGGTAAACAACTACGTCAGGTAGATATTAAATTATATGCAGCCGATCCAAGAATTGAAAATGGGGTTGTTTATTTTGATGATATTCCAAAAGATAACGTTCAATTACAGTTGTTATCATTAGTTTCTTTAAATGTTCAAGATTTATTATTTAATGAAGAAATCAAAGGATATGTTTTACCCGAACATATTGTTGACCCCAGTTTAGTAGTTACATCAAAAACATCAAAAATACAAAGTCGGTCTTGCTTCATTTCTGGTGCCGAGAATGTTGTAATAGACGGAGAGTTGCAACAAGTTATTACTAAAGATCCTATTGTTTATCAACAATATTATGCAGATATGATTGAAATGATGGTAAATGATTTTACTCATTCAGGTTGGGATTATTTAAAAGAGTTATATAATCGTTTTAATTATTTGCCATTGTCAACATTTTCAATTTGGAAATATCTTGTCAAAAATACGAGAGCATTAGTATTGTTTATGATGAAAGCTAATGATGTTGACAAGGCAATGAAACAATTCCAAGAAGAATTTAATGTTATTTGGGAAATTATCCCGATAGATGTATGGAATGAAATGTTTGATGTTTTCAAGTTATCATTAAATGTATTCTCCGAAGAAATACAAAAAGTATTGCTAGAAAATCGGTTTAATTTAATCAGTGCGTTTCTATGCTGTTTTAATTACACAAAGAGTGACAAGCAGAATGATTTCGACATAGAATTTATGAATAATACAGTATTACCATTGTGGTATGATGATATGTGTCGAATGAATGTGAATAAATCCTATTGGCCTACCTATTTTTTTGATGAGTTGCAAGGCTGGATTAGGGAAATGAATATCCCATTTAATTTAAAAAATATTTATCATTCATCTGTTGTTTATATGCCTTTTTTTGCTGCTGCAATGGCAGTGAATAAGGTAACGCTTGAGCGGCTTAATATGACAGAACCAAGTGATTTTTTTAATTTTAGGCAGTTAATGGAATTTGAATATCATAGCTGGTTTAAACCAGTATATCAGTATGCGATTCAATATTTTACGGAGAACGAGAAAAAATGAGACCTTATTTTGCTACATTAAAAGAACAAGCCAATAATCGAGCGAAAGAATCTTCTTTGAGTATTTTAGGTATTTCAAATCCGAGTTTACGCAATCATTTAAGTAAACAGATGACGGAAGAAGAACCTTTTGTCACCAAGCCTGTTTTTGAACCCATGTTCGCTTGGAAAGCACATACAAATACGATGGAAGAACTTGTTACGGAAGGGTTGTTATCTAAGGAAATTGTTACCGCATTAAATGAAGCAGTTATTCAAGATGCAGATGAAAATAATAAAAATCGATATGCGTTTAAAAAACAATGGAAGCCCTTTGCACATCAATATAAAGCGTGGAAAGATCTTTTATCTGATACACCACAATCAAGAATTATTACTAGTGGTACGGGGTCAGGTAAAACGGAGTGTTTTATGGTTCCTGTTTTGGAAGATCTGTATCGGGAAATGAACCAAAGCAATAAACCCTTGATGGGTGTGCGGGCATTATTTCTTTATCCTTTGAATGCGTTAATTAGCTCACAACGTGAGCGTTTGCAAGCGTGGACACATTATTTTGGAGATAAAATTCGTTACTGTTTATACAATGGACAGACCAAAGAATATGCAGATGATGTAAAAGATTTACAGGCTAATTATCCGCAAGAAGTTTTTTCTCGAGAACGAATGCGGGATAATCCAGCCCCGATTTTAGTCACAAATGGCACAATGTTAGAGTATATGTTAGTGCGACAAGTTGATGCACCTATTCTTAATCAATCACAAGGAGCATTGCGTTGGATTATTCTGGATGAAGCTCATACCTATGTGGGGTCACAAGCTGCGGAATTAGCATTACAACTTCGCCGAGTCATGTTAGCTTTTGGTGTAAAAGCAGAAAATGTACGATTTGTGGCGACATCAGCTACGATTGCAGGTGAAGAAGCGGAATCTCAATTAAAACGTTATTTAGCCAGCCTTGCTAATATTCCAGAATCACAGATAGCTGTGATTGGTGGGCAACGTCAAGTTCCTGATATTCCCGTTACTGAGAATCATCCATACACTTTAGATGAATTGGAAACACTGGATAATGATAATGAAGTGTCGGAAGCACGTTTTGTTGCTCTAGCCAAGACACCTTTAGCCAGAGAAATTAGACACATCTTTGCTAAAAACCCCGTTTCTATTGAAGCGGCATTAAAATATTTCTCAAACTTAGATGAGCAGTCATTATATCGTTGGCTGGATCTTTGTACTTCTACTCGTGCAACTGAACAAGGAGAAGCCTTTTTAAAATTACGAGCACATTATTTTCAACGAACATTATCTGGATTATGGGCATGTATTGATCCTAATTGTACTTGTAAAGACCACTCTTTAGTCAAAGAAAAATGGCCTTTTGGTAAGGTGTATAGTCAAGTTCGTTCAAGATGTGAGTGTGGTGCTGCCGTATTTGAGTTAGTTTTTTGTCAGGAATGTAATGAACCACATTTACTGGCAAGTCGTATCAATATGAAATTAGAGCAATGGACAGGAAAAGTGGAAGATGAATTTTCATTATTAGATGAAAATCCATCGGATGATATGGCTGATGAAGAGGCTATATCAGAAAATATGCCTGTAAGTCGAGATGAAGAATTGTTGCTTGGATTACACCCTCATTCCGAATATGTGCTTCAACGATTAGATAAATTTGGAAATATTCAGAATTTGAATGATGATGGGATTGATTATTATCAATTACATAGTGATACACAGACTTGTTGTGCTTGTGGTCATACAGGACGTGGATTATATGGTAAAGCGATGCGGAGAGCATTATTAGGGGTGCCATTTTATTCAATGAATCTTGTTCCGACGGTGCTCGAATATTGTCCAGAAATAGAAGAAAATAAATTGACTAAGCCCAATAGAGGACGACGGTTAATTACCTTTACTGATAGTCGTCAAGGTACAGCCAAAATGTCGATTAAAATGCAACAAGATGCTGAACGTTCTCGTTTACGTGGACTTGTGGTGAATTGTTTGAAAAAATCAGTAGAACGGAAATCACAATTTCCTGAACATCTACAATCTAAGATGAATGGCTTTGATAAATTAGGAAAAGAACATTTAAAAGCAAATTGGTCAGTGATCAAATCTGTATTGAGTGAATTAAATGACAAGGAAATCAAGGAGATTGAAGATTATTTAAATAGTGAAGATAAAATAACACCTAAAGCAAGAGCTTGGTTAGATGTTGTTAGTGAATTGACCAAAGATCCAGAACTTGCAGAGATAATGTTAAAAGAAAATCGTCAGTTATCGCCACAGGTATTTGATTCAGCGGATGGGTTGAATCGTTTGGCTCGATTATTGTTGTTGCGAGAATTTATGGTTCGCCCTAAGAACCGTAATAATTTGGAAACTCAAGGCTTAGTGAAATTAGTTTATCCTGCTTTAGATAAAATTACTAAAGTACCAGAATATTGGGAAGATAAAGGTCTTTCACTCCGTGATTGGAAAGATTTTCTTAAAATTTCTTTAGACTTTTATGTTCGCCAAAATATTTTCTTAACGATTGAACGGGAGACATTGCGTTGGATTGGTATGCCATTTTATTCGCGTAGTTTGATCAGTCCCACATCTCAAGATAAAAGTGAAGGGAGAGTATTAACGTGGGTACAGGTGAAGTCGAATAATGAACAACAGCAGCGGTTAATTAATTTACTTTCTATTGGAGCAAAATTGGACGTTAAGTATGCAAGGGATAGAGTGATTTTAAATAAATGGTTACAAGATGCTTGGGATCAATTAATTGCAAGCCATATTCTTATTGGTTCCGCAGATAAAAAGTATCATCTTGATTTCACAGGTGTTTTTGATAACCAAAATGCGGTGGGATTATCGTTAATTGACAGAGCTTATATTTGTCCAATTACCAATAAACTATTGGATACTACATTTAAAGGCTTTACCCCTTATCTTCCTGCTGCTTTTAGAAAAGTGAGTCAAACATCGGACTTTGCAGAATTTAAGTGTCGTGAAATTGCTATGCCGAAATTATGGGCATTTAAAGATGGTGATGATTATTTAAAAGCATTGGAATTAACTCGCAAACAGATTCATCAAAATGCTGAAATTCAAGTCTTAAGAGAGCAGAATTTATGGACAGATATCAATGATAGTGCGATGGAAGGAGGTTGTTATTATACTGTTGCAGAACATTCTGCCCAACAGGAAGCGAGTAAGTTACAACAATATGAAAAAAAATTCAAAGCGGGTCAGAAAAACATTCTAAACTGCTCGACAACAATGGAAATGGGGGTTGATATTGGGGGAATTGTCGCAGTAATTATGAATAATGTACCGCCACATCCAGCAAATTATTTGCAAAGAGCGGGGCGAGCAGGACGTTCTAAAGAATCTCGAGCGATTAGTTTTACCCTTTGTAAAGATAACCCACACGATCAGGCGGTTTTTTCAAATCCTAAATGGGCGTTTGAAACCGCTATTCCAGCACCTTATGTTGAATTTAGCTCACAAAAATTGATTCAACGTCATTTAAATGCTTTTTTATTAGGGAAATTTTTACGTTCTTTAGGTATAGAAAAAGATCGTACTAAACTTAATTTACAGTGGTTTTATGGACGAACGGCAGGTGATAATAGTGTTTCATTTGCACAACAGTTTGAGCATTGGTTAGGCAATAAAAAGACGCTGTCTAAATATGAGAAAGACCTTTCTTGGGTGATTAGAGGAACAGAATTGCAGTCAATGCCTTTTTCCCGTATTTGTACTCGTACAAAAGAGAATATTCAAGTCTTACGGGAACGTTGGGAAGAAAATTATCACTACTTACAAAGAGAATTAGCGTCAGCTACCAAGGGAAGTCATTATTATAGTAAGTTAAAATTAGATTTAGATCGTTTGACTGACACTTATCTGCTAAGTTATTTAGCATCTCATTCTTTTTTACCAGGTTATGGATTTCCAACCGATATTGTATCTTTTGATACAGATAGTATTGAACACAATAACAGAGAGCGTGGAAATGGGAGTAAAAATAAAATAAAAACATTGCCAACGAGACAGCTCCCCGTAGCGATCCGAGAATATGCTCCAGGAGTAGATATTGCCCTAGATGGTGTTGTGTATCGTTCCGTTGGTATTGCCTTGAATTGGCAAAAAATTTATTCGCCTACTGCAAAAGAAGCTCAAAAACTTGATGTGGCTTGGCGTTGTCCCAAATGTGGTTCCTCTGGTTATGAAGATGGAGCAGAAAAGTATGGACAATTATGTTGTTCGCATTGTGATGCCCCCATTCCTGAAGAATATCAAAAGAAAGTTATTCAACCTACAGGGTTTGTAGCAGATTATTACCGACCTTTATCAAATAATATTGTAGAGAATCATTTCCTGCCAATTCAAAATGCTTGGGTGATTGCAAAAGGGGAAATGAAATTTTTACCAACACCTAATTTGGGTGTAATGCGAGCAGATCCCCAAGGAAAAGTATTCCACCATTCATCAGGTTTTGCTGGAAAGGGATATGCTATTTGTATGGGTTGTGGGCGTGCTGAATCAATGACAAAAGAGGGTTTCCCAGCGATGCTTAATCCAGAAAAGAATGACCGGAGACATTATTCCCCTAAAGCAACAAATAAAAATCAGCGAGAATATTGTTCAGGGACGATTTTAGGTAATATTCATCTCGGTGTTTCTTCCAATACTGACGTATTTGAACTTGTGCTACGTAGTCCAGAAAAGGGATTGTTGGATGATAGAGCAGATAAAGTTATTGCTGTGACGTTGGCTGTCGCTTTACGTAGAGCATTAACTGAAGAATTGGGAATATCAACTGACGAAGTACAATACAGTGTTCGCCCCGTTATCTTAAATGGTGAGCATAGTTTAGCTTTACAATTATTTGATACTATTGCTGGAGGGGCTGGTTTTGCAAGTTCTGCACCTCGGTATATAGTGTCAATTTTGCAAAAAATGATCAAAATATTACATTGTACTCATCAATGTGAAGCATTTTGTGTCCATTGTTTGCTTGAGCAAGACTCTCGTTTTGACTCTGATAAACTTAATCGATTAAAAGCGTTGGAATGGTTAGGTTCTTCATTTAGCCATTACTTAGCATTACCTCCAGAATATCAAGAGATGATCAATGGAGGACGTTACAGTCCATTGAGTTTAACAGAAAAACTTCGGGATTTATTAAATCAAAATATGACAAAATGTAAGTTTATATTATCTCGTGATCCAGAAGATTGGGATATTTCTTTGGAACCGTTACGAACGGTCATAATGCCATTATTATTAGCGGATGTGCGGGTTGTTTTTGTTATTGAGAAACAAACTTATAGCACCGACGTTTTGCGTTTTTTTGCTCAATTACAACATCTTGGGATCGTATTTGAATATGCTAAAGTAAAAGCGGGTATTGTATATCAAGCAGCCATTGGAACACGTTGCGTTACTGTGGCGACGAGAGATGATTCTGCGGTGCGATTAGGTGAAAGTTGGTTAAATAGTAAAGATATTGTTTTATACTCAGAACAAGAAGCAATGATTGAGGGAGAAACTTCGGAATCTTTTCCATTAGAAATGGATAAAATATTCGCAATTTGTGATGAATTAAGCCACGTTCCTTTATCTAAATTTGGTGAAAAATTCAGAAAAATTTTGGAGAAACAAGAAATTACATTTAAGAGTATATTACAAACTGAAGCATTAGAGAGAGTTTGTTATTCAGATCGATATTTGAGAACACCAGAGATGATCCTACTACTAGGAGAGATTCTTAAAGTTATTATTGGAAAATCGCAATGTGAGATAAATATTAAAACGGTTTTTGAGAAAAGAGATGATGATAGAAGCCCTTATCTATTACGTCATAATTGGAGAAATAAAAGGGATTATCAAGGTGTTGTTGAAAAATACTTATCACAGGCTCTGTCTACTTCTGTGTTTTTAGATATTGCACAAGGGAATAAAGGAGCGTTACATGCACGTATTTTAGATTTGTACTTTATATCAGGAAAACATTATCAAATTTTCTTTGATCAAGGAATGGGATATTGGCATATCGAAAATGCGTATCATCGCTCTTATAAATATAGCTTTGTCGATATTGTTGATGGACAAATAAGCACATTAAATCAAATTCGAAATGATAGAGGGTCTGATATTGTAAATGATGAATATCCGACAAGTGTGATGCTTAAATGTCTTAAATTTTAGAATGTCGGGTAATTCCAGTTGATTTTATCGTGTCTTTTTGTTAGAATCCGCAAACTATTTACATTAAGGTAGATAGGTTCGTCCCGCAAGGGTGTTTTTAACTTAAACGGAGCACTAATATGATCCAGACACAGACTATGCTAGACGTTGCTGATAACTCAGGCGCTCGTAGCGTAATGTGTATTAAGGTTCTAGGTGGATCGCACCGTCGTTATGCTGCTATTGGTGATATCATCAAAATTACTGTGAAAGAAGCAATTCCTCGTGGTAAAGTGAAAAAAGGTGATGTGTTAAAAGCAGTTGTCGTGCGCACTAGAAAGGGTGTTCGTCGCCCAGACGGATCAGTCATTCGTTTCGATGGTAATGCTTGTGTGATTTTAAATAATAACACGGAGCAACCTATCGGTACCCGTATTTTTGGACCTGTGACGCGTGAACTTCGCTCTGAGAAGTTTATGAAGATCATTTCTTTAGCACCAGAAGTACTATAAGGGAGAGATAAGAAATGGCTGCAAAAATTCGTCAAAATGATGAAGTAATCGTTCTTGCCGGTAAAGATAAAGGCAAACGTGGAAAGGTAACTCAAGTGTTACCAAACGGTAAAGTTCTTGTTGAAGGTATTAAAATCATTACTAAACATGAAAAACCTGTACCTGCTTTAGGCAAAGAGGGTGGTTTAGTGAAGAAAGAAGCGCCAATTGATGCGTCAAATGTAGCGATCTTCAATCCAACAACTAACAAAGCTGACCGTGTAGGTTTTAGATTCGAAGATGGCAAAAAAGTCCGTTTCTTCAAATCTAATAATGAAATTATTTAACAAATTGGAGTAATGCGATGGCGAAACTGCATGATTACTACAGAGATCAAGTAGTTAATGAATTGAAAAACAAATTCAACTACGCATCTGTCATGCAAGTCCCACGAATCGAAAAGATTACCCTGAATATGGGTGTGGGTGAAGCATTGACCGATAAGAAATTGCTAGATAACGCCGTAGCGGATTTAGCAGCGATTAGCGGTCAAAAACCTTTAATTACTAAAGCACGCAAATCTGTTGCAGGCTTTAAAATCCGTCAGGGATATCCAATCGGTTGTAAAGTAACACTACGTGGTGAACGTATGTGGGAGTTCTTTGAACGTTTAATTACAATTGCTGTTCCACGTATTCGTGACTTCCGCGGTTTAAGTGCGAAATCATTTGATGGTCGTGGTAATTACAGTATGGGTGTGCGTGAGCAAATCATCTTCCCTGAAATCGACTATGATAAAGTTGATCGTGTTCGTGGTTTAGATATTACTATTACCACAACAGCTAAGAATGATGAAGAAGGTCAAGCACTACTTGCTGCCTTTAATTTCCCATTCCGTAAATAAGGCAGGTTATCAATGGCTAAACAATCAATGAAAGCACGCGATGTAAAACGCGTTAAATTGGCTGAAAAGTTCTATGCTCAACGTGTAGAATTGAAAAAAATCATTTCTGACGTGAATTCTTCTGATGAAGATCGTTGGAGTGCGGTGTTAAAGTTACAAACTTTACCGCGTGATTCAAGCCCAAGTCGCCAACGTAACCGCTGTCGCCAAACTGGTCGTCCTCACGGCGTATTAAGTAAGTTTGGTTTAAGCCGTATTAAGGTCCGTGAAGCAGCCATGCGTGGTGAGATCCCAGGTCTTAAAAAAGCAAGTTGGTAATGTACCACTTTATATTGGAATCGGAGAATAAAGCACAATGAGTATGCAAGATCCAATCGCAGATATGTTGACCCGTATTCGTAACGGTCAAGCTGCGAACAAAGTTGCGATCAGTATGCCTTCATCCAAGCTAAAAGTGGCTATTGCCAATGTGTTAGCGGAAGAAGGTTACGTTGAAAGCGTAAAAGTTTTAGAAGGTGTAAAACCTGAATTGGAAATTACATTAAAATATTTCCAAGGTAAACCAGTTGTAGAAAGTATCCAACGTGTAAGCCGTCCAGGTCTTCGTATTTACAAACGTAAAGACGAATTACCAAAAGTAATGGGTGGTTTAGGTGTTGCTGTGGTTTCTACATCTAAAGGTGTGATGACTGACCGTGCTGCTCGTCAAGCGGGTTTAGGCGGCGAAATCATCTGTTATGTAGCTTAATGGAGAGGTAGGAAAAATGTCTCGTGTTGCAAAAGCACCCGTAACTGTTCCTGCCGGTGTTGAGGTTAAACTTAACGGCCAGCTATTAACAGTGAAAGGTAAGAATGGTGAGTTAACTCGTACTATTCATAACTCAGTTGAAGTTAAACAAGATAATGGTGCATTAACTTTCGCACCACGTGATGGTAGTGTGGGTGCAAATGCACAATCAGGTACTGCACGTGCGTTGGTTAATGCAATGGTTATTGGTGTTACCGAAGGTTTCACAAGAAAATTACAACTCGTCGGTGTGGGTTATAGAGCACAAGTAAAAGGCAACGTAGTTGGTTTGAGCTTAGGTTTTTCACACCCTGTCGAGCACACTTTACCAGCAGGTATTACTGCAGAATGTCCATCTCAAACCGAAATCGTGTTGAAAGGTGCTGACAAACAATTAATCGGTCAAGTGGCTGCAGATATTCGTGCATACCGTAAACCAGAACCTTATAAAGGTAAAGGTGTTCGTTATGCGGACGAAGTTGTACGTACTAAAGAAGCCAAGAAAAAATAATTAAGGTAACACTATGGATAAGAAATCAGCTCGTATCCGTCGTGCAGCTCGTGCTCGTCATATGATGAGAGAGCAAGGTGTAACGCGTTTAGTCGTTCACCGCACTCCGCGTCATATTTACGCACAAGTGATTGCACCGAACGGTTCAGAAGTGCTTGCCGCTGCTTCTACAGTAGAAAAAGCAATTAGTGAGCAAGTAAAATATACCGGTAACAAAGATGCTGCTGCAGTAGTGGGTAAAGCCGTTGCTGAGCGTGCATTAGCGAAAGGCGTGAAAGACGTTGCTTTCGATCGTTCTGGTTTTAAATATCATGGTCGTGTCCAATCTTTAGCGGACGCTGCTCGTGAAGCTGGTCTACAGTTCTAATAGAGGAAATTGAGATGTCAAACATCGAAAAACAAGCTGGTGAACTGCAAGAGAAGCTAATCGCGGTAAACCGTGTATCAAAAACTGTAAAAGGTGGTCGTATTATGAGCTTTACTGCTTTGACAGTAGTAGGTGATGGTAATGGTCGTATCGGTTTTGGTTATGGTAAAGCACGCGAAGTTCCAGCAGCAATCCAAAAAGCAATGGAAAAAGCACGTCGTAACATGATTAACGTAGCTTTAAATGAAGGTACATTACAACACCCAGTGAAAGGTGTTCATACTGGTTCTCGTGTATTTATGCAACCAGCAAGCGAAGGTACAGGTATCATCGCAGGCGGTGCAATGCGTGCAGTATTAGAAGTCGCTGGTGTACGTAATGTTCTATCTAAAGCATACGGTTCAACCAACCCAATTAACGTTGTGCGTGCAACAATTGATGCACTCGCAAATATGAAATCACCAGAGATGGTTGCTGCAAAACGTGGCAAAACCGTTGATGAAATTTTGGGGTAATGGATTATGGCTAAAACTATTAAAGTAACTCAAACTCGTAGCTCAATTGCTCGTTTACCGAAGCATAAAGCCACATTAAAAGGTTTAGGTCTTCGCCATATTCGTCATACTGTAGAACTAGAAGATACACCTTCTGTTCGTGGTATGATTAACCAAGTTTCTTATATGGTTAAAGTGGAGGAGTAAGAGAATGCGTTTAAATACTCTATCTCCGGCTGAAGGTGCGAAGCACAGTGCTAAGCGTTTAGGTCGTGGTATTGGTTCAGGTCTAGGCAAAACTGGTGGACGTGGTCATAAAGGTCAGAAATCTCGTACTGGTGGCGGTGTTCGTCGCGGTTTCGAGGGTGGTCAAATGCCTTTATATCGTCGTTTACCAAAATTTGGTTTTACTTCAATGAAAGCAGCCGTAACCGCTGAAATTCGTTTGAATGATTTAACTAAAGTAGAAGGTAATGTTGTCACTTTAGATTCATTAAAGGCAGCGAACTTAGTCACTAAAGATATTCAATTTGTTAAAATTATTTTAGCGGGTGAAGTCAAAGGTACAGTAACTGTTCGTGGTTTACGTGTAACTAAGGGTGCGAAAGCAGCGATTGAAGCTGCTGGTGGATCAATCGAGGAATAATTAACAGATGGCTAAGCAACCAGGGTATCAAAGTAGAAGTACTCAAAGCGGTAAAGGTGAACTTAAAAGTAGATTACTTTTTGTATTAGGTGCACTAATCGTTTTCCGTATTGGTTCTTTCATTCCGGTTCCTGGTATTGATGCGGCCGTGTTAGCTCAATTAATTGAACAGCAAAAAGGCACCATCATTGAAATGTTTAATATGTTCTCTGGTGGTGCATTGAGCCGTGCGTCAATTTTTGCTCTGGGTATTATGCCGTATATCTCGGCATCAATTATTATTCAGTTGCTGACCACGGTTTATCCTGCATTAAATGAGTTGAAGAAAGAAGGTGAATCTGGTCGCCGTAAAATGAGTAAGTACACGCGTTACACAACGTTAGGGCTTGCCACGTTACAGGCGATAGGTATTTCAACTGGTTTACCAAGTATGTTGCCAGGACTAGTGCCTAATTTAGGCTTTGGTTTTTATTTTACAGCAGTAATTAGTCTTGTCACAGGAACTATGTTCTTAATGTGGTTAGGTGAACAGATTACTGAGCGTGGGATTGGTAACGGTATTTCTTTAATCATCTTCGCAGGTATCGTAGCTGGTCTTCCAGCTGCTATTGGTCAAACTATTGAGCAGGCGCGTCAAGGGCAAATGCATCCATTAGTTCTTTTATTGATTGCCGTAGTTGTTTTTGCTGTGACTTATTTCGTTGTATTCGTTGAACGAGGACAACGTCGAGTAAAAGTAGAATATGCTAAGCGTCAACAAGGGCGTCAAATATTAGGTGGAGGATCGTCACATTTACCATTAAAAGTAAATATGGCAGGTGTTATTCCAGCTATCTTCGCATCAAGTGTTATTTTGTTTCCTGCAACAATAACATCATGGTTTGGTGAAGGTTCTAGCCTTGAGTGGTTAACGAATTTATCGTTAATGTTACAGCCAGGTCAGCCAATTTATTTGATTGTCTATGCTGCAGCGATTATGTTCTTTAGCTTTTTCTATGCTGCAATGCAATTTAATCCGCGTGATACAGCCGATAATTTGAAAAAATCTGGAGCATTTATCCCAGGAATTAGACCAGGTGAACAAACATCTCGTTATATAGATAAAATTATGACCCGTCTTACCTTAGTGGGTGGTCTTTATATTATATTCGTATGTTTAGTTCCTTATATTATGACATCAGCTTGGAATGTCCAATTTTATTTTGGCGGTACTTCCTTGTTAATCGTTGTAGTGGTAATTATGGATTTCATCGTGCAGGTTCAAAGTCATTTAATGTCGACTAAATATGAATCTGCTTTGAAAAAGGCAAACCTTAAAGGTTTTGGACAGTAATTTGTCCATTTTATAAAGAAAGGATAAGCAATGAAAGTTCGTGCTTCCGTAAAGAGAATTTGTCGTAACTGTAAAATTGTGAAACGTGAAGGTGTTGTTCGTGTATTATGTAGCGACCCTAAACATAAACAACGTCAAGGTTAATTGATAATTTTTTCTTGCAAAGAACCAGTTGAGCAGTTATACTGCTCAGCTCATTTATGTCCTTGGTATATTGTTTGAGTATCCTGAAAACGGGCTTTTCAAGATCAATATACCAAATTAGTTAAAAAATAGGAGTGCATAGTGGCCCGTATTGCAGGCATTAACATTCCTGATCATAAACATACTGTAATCGCTTTAACAGCAATTTATGGTATCGGTAAAACCCGTGCACAAGCTATTTGTGCTGCGACTGGTATTGCTGAAAGCGTTAAGATCAGAGAATTGTCTGAAGAGCAGATTGATAAACTGCGTGACGAAGTTGGTAAATTTACCGTTGAAGGTGACTTACGCCGTGAAGTAACACTTAACATCAAACGTCTATTAGACTTAGGTTGTTATCGTGGTTTACGCCACCGTCGTAGTTTACCGGTACGTGGTCAACGTACTAAAACTAATGCGCGTACCCGTAAGGGTCCACGTAAGCCGATCAAAAAATAAGTCGGGGTAAAGATTAAATGGCTAAAACACCAGTTCGTGCACGTAAACGTGTAAAAAAACAAGTTGTAGATGGCGTAGCTCACATTCACGCATCTTTCAATAATACAATCGTGACTATTACTGACCGTCAAGGTAATGCTCTAGCGTGGGCAACCGCAGGTGGTTCAGGTTTCCGTGGTTCTCGTAAATCCACTCCGTTCGCCGCACAGGTTGCAGCAGAGCGTTGTGCTGAAGTTGTCAAAGAATTTGGCTTAAAGAACTTGGAAGTTATGGTTAAAGGTCCGGGTCCAGGTCGTGAATCAACAATCCGTGCATTAAATGCAGCAGGATTCAAAATCACGAACATTACAGATGTGACTCCGATTCCTCATAACGGTTGTCGTCCACCGAAAAAACGTCGTGTTTAATTTGACGTTAGGATAATTGGAGAAAGAAAATGGCAAGATATTTGGGTCCAAAACTCAAGCTAAGCCGTCGTGAAGGCACTGATTTATTTCTTAAATCAGGCGTGCGTGCTATCGATTCTAAATGTAAAATTGATACAGCACCTGGTCAACACGGTGCTCGCAAACCACGTTTATCTGACTATGGTAGTCAGTTACGTGAAAAACAAAAAGTTCGCCGTATCTACGGTATTTTAGAACGTCAATTCCGTAATTATTATAAAGAAGCGAACCGCTTAAAAGGTAATACTGGTGAGAATTTATTAGTATTATTAGAAGGTCGCTTGGATAACGTTGTTTATCGTATGGGATTTGCTGCCACTCGTGCAGAAGCTCGCCAATTAGTGAGTCACAAAGCGATTGTTGTAAATGGTCGTGTTGTAAATATCCCATCTTTCCAAGTTTCCGTTGATGATGTGATTGCTGTGCGTGAGAAATCTAAAAAGCAAGCTCGTATCAAAGCATCATTGGAATTAGCAGAGCAAAAAGAAAAACCAACTTGGTTAGAAGTTGATTCTGCTAAAATGGAAGGTGTGTTCAAACGTGTTCCTGAACGTTCTGATTTATCAGCAGACATTAATGAACATCTGATCGTTGAGCTTTACTCTAAATAATAGTTAAGCTTACAAGCAAAGAGAGGATAAAATGCAGGGTTCTGTTACAGAATTTTTAAAGCCACACTTAGTGGATATTGAGCAAATCAGCTCAACACACGCTAAAGTGATCTTAGAACCGTTAGAGCGTGGTTTTGGCCATACTCTAGGTAATGCATTGCGTCGTATTCTTTTATCTTCAATGCCAGGTTGTGCTGTCACTGAAGTAGAAATTGAAGGCGTATTGCATGAATACAGTAGTAAAGAGGGTGTTCAAGAAGATATTCTTGAAGTGCTTCTAAACTTAAAAGGCCTAGCGGTTAAAGTTCAGAATAAAGATGATGTATTTCTGACACTAAACAAATCTGGAATTGGCCCTGTTGTTGCAGCTGACATTACCCATGATGGTGATGTAGAAATCGTAAATCCTGATCATGTAATTTGTCATTTAACCGATGAAAATGCATCTGTTAATATGCGTATTCGTGTACAACGTGGTAGAGGTTATGTTCCTGCTTCTGCTCGTGTACATGCTCAGGATGAAGAACGTCCAATTGGTCGTCTGTTAGTAGATGCTTGTTATAGTCCTGTTGATCGTATTGCTTACAATGTAGAAGCAGCACGTGTTGAACAGCGTACCGACTTAGATAAGTTAGTTATTGAGTTAGAAACAAACGGCACTATTGATCCAGAAGAAGCAATTCGTCGTGCTGCAACAATTTTAGCGGAACAGCTTGATGCATTCGTTGATTTGCGAGATGTTCGTCAGCCAGAAGTCAAGGAAGAAAAACCGGAATTTGATCCGATTTTATTACGTCCAGTTGATGACTTAGAGTTGACAGTTCGTTCTGCTAACTGTTTGAAAGCAGAAACAATTCATTATATCGGTGATTTAGTCCAACGTACTGAAGTTGAGTTATTAAAAACACCTAATCTTGGTAAGAAATCTCTTACTGAAATTAAGGATGTACTCGCTTCTCGTGGTCTATCACTTGGTATGCGCCTTGAAAATTGGCCACCAGCAAGTATTGCTGAAGATTAATGGTTAATTAGGTTAAGATTTTTCTGAGAAGGATAAGGTCATGCGCCATCGTAAGAGTGGTCGTCAATTAAACCGTAATAGTAGTCATCGCCAAGCGATGTTCCGTAATATGGCAAGTTCTTTAATTGGTCACGAGATCATTAAGACAACTGTGCCAAAAGCGAAAGAATTACGTCGTGTAGTTGAGCCGTTAATTACATTAGCAAAAATAGACAGCGTAGCAAATCGCCGTTTAGCTTTTGCTCGTACACGCAGCATTGAAACTGTTGCAAAATTATTTAATGAATTAGGTCCACGTTTTGCTCAGCGTGCAGGTGGTTACACTCGTATCTTAAAATGTGGTTTCCGTGCAGGCGATAACGCACCAATGGCATACATTGAGTTAGTTGATCGTCCCGAAGTGGCAGCTGAAGCTGTTGCGGAATAATTTGTAATGATAAATTAAAAGCTCACTAAGAAGTGAGCTTTTTTATTTGTTTACTATATACACCTTCTGGTACCATTATTGCCACTGTTGTTTAATAAATGGGATAATCTCTACCAAACAATCCTGAATAGAAATCACTGTCAGATTTTTTTCTACTTCTTTTCTAAACGGCGGACAAAAGGCAATATGACGGTCGGCTTGATTAATTGGTCGCCAACGGCGTGGAATAGCGGATAAACGGCTCGGGTAAAATCCCACTGTTGGAATATTCAATGCACCGCAAATATGTAAGGGACCTGTCGATCCCGCAATAAATAAATTCGCACAAGCTAAAGAATAAGTAAAATCCTGCAGACCATTATTTTTATCGTAAATAACGATATTTTTGTTGTTCACTATTTCTGCTAATTGATGGGCTTTTTCGCTTTCGTTTGGACCAGCAGTTAGCACAATATGACAATCAAATTCTGCCAAAATGCCATTAATTAACTCTGCATATTGATTTAACGATAAACTATTTGCCGATCCCCCTGTGCCACTATGTACAAACAACCATTTTTTATTTGGCACAAGGTTTAATTGTTGGCTTAATAAAATTCGTTGATTTTGTACCGCAGTTTTATCCAAATTTAAATAAGGTGGTTGTGGTTCAATAGCGGTAATTTGATGATCTTGCAAAAATTGATAAACTAAATCCATATTATATTGAAATTCTGCTTTTTCTGAACGGGAGCGACGTTGGGTTAAGCGATGGTTATATAAATATTGAAATAATTTCGTGGCTGGAGCAAGGCGATATTTAATGCCCGATTGCCAAGTTAATTTGGCGTTATACCAATTGGACACAAAGCTAATGACAGCATCAAATCTTTTCTGCTTGATTTGGCTCAAAGTGCGGTGAAATTCTGACGAATTTTTTTTATTCTTGTCAGCAATAATAATTTCATCAATATAGGGGCAGAGTTCCGCTAATGGAGCTGTGTAATTAGGTACTAACGCTGTAATTTTGATCTGAGGAGCCGATTGTTTAAGCAAAGCTAAAGCTGGGAAAATCAGTATAAAATCACCGATTTTATCGTTGCGGATAACGAGAAGATTTTGCATAAGGTTTTCCTAAAAGATTGTTTAAGTTATTATAACCCTAAATAAAGCGGCAAGCCACAGCGTGATATTGGGATTTACCCTGCACTGACGTACAAAGTTAAGCAAGTAACGATGCTTCGCATCTTAACAACATAGATTAGCCACAGCGTGGCGTTACCATGCTTAGCCCTGTACGTCAGTGCAGGATTGATTGGGTTCCATGTTGTTACTATTGTTTTTCCCCTTGCTTTTTTAATAAAAAAATGTATAATTCTCAGGCTTTTTGTCTATATATACAGAGAAAAAAGTAAGCATTCCTACTCCTTCGATGTAGGTTTTCTTTTATTATTAAATAATTAGAGGAAGGTTATGGTAACCATTCGTTTATCTCGTGGCGGAGCTAAAAAACGCCCATTCTATCAAATCGTTGTCGCTGACAGCCGTTCACCACGTGACGGTCGTTTCATTGAGCGTGTAGGTTTTTTCAATCCATTAGCAACGGGTAAGGCTGAACGTTTACGTTTAGATTTAGATCGTGTTAATGCGTGGTTAGAAAAAGGTGCAAGCCTGTCTGATCGTGTTTCTTCTTTGGTGAAAGAAGCACAAAAAGCAGCATAATTAAACGATTTGAGTATAGGTGATTAATATGGAACAGCAACGTATTGAAGTAGTGGGCAAATTAGGCTCGACTTACGGTATTCGTGGTTGGTTACGTATTTATTCATCTACCGAATCCGCTGAAAATATCTTTGCTTATCAACCTTGGTTTTTGAAAATCAAAGGACAGTGGCAAGCTACAGAATTAGAAAGTTGGAAACATCATAATCACGAGCTGATAGTTAAATTAAAAAATGTCAATGATCGTGAAGTGGCTCAAACCCTTGCTAACGTGGAAATTGGTGTCGATTTGTCAGTTTTTCCAACATTGGAAGACGGCGATTATTATTGGCACGATTTGATCGGTTGCCAAGTGATCAATTTACAAGGCTATGCAATGGGGATAGTGTCCGAAATGATGGAAACAGGTTCTAATGATGTCTTAGTGGTTAAAGCCACTCACAAAGATGCGTTCGGCAAACAAGAACGGTTGATTCCGTTTTTATATGAACAAGTAGTTAAAAGAGTCGATCTCACCACAAAGACGATTGAAGTGGATTGGGACGCTGGTTTCTAATCTCAGGTACGCTGTGGCGCTTTTAAGTCGTAATATTCGGGGAAATTTATGTTTATAGGGATCGTCACCCTGTTTCCCGAAATGTTTAAAGCAATTACAGAATTTGGGGTAACAGGTAGAGCAGTTAAACAGCATTTGCTGAATGTGCAATGTGTGAATCCAAGAGATTTTACTTTTGATAAGCACAAAACTGTGGACGACCGCCCTTATGGCGGTGGACCAGGCATGCTAATGATGGTGCAACCTTTACGGGACGCTATTCACCAAGCTAAAGCAAAAGCAAATATGTATAACACAAGCGGTAAAAAGACTGATGACAACAAAGTTAAAGTCATTTATCTTTCACCGCAAGGACGTAAACTCGATCAAGCTGGGGTAAAAGAACTAGCACAAAATGAACAACTCATTTTGGTGTGTGGACGTTACGAAGGCATTGATGAACGATTGATTCAAACGGAAATTGATGAAGAATGGTCAATCGGCGATTATGTTCTCACTGGTGGGGAATTACCTGCAATGACGTTGATTGACGCTGTTGCACGATTTATCCCTGGGGTACTAGGCAAACAAGCTTCTGCAGATGAAGATTCATTTGCTACAGGATTGTTGGATTGCCCACATTATACCCGACCAGATGTGTTAGACGAACTCACTGTGCCACCTGTGCTGATATCAGGCAATCACGAAGAAATTCGCAAATGGCGATTAAAACAATCCCTTGAGCGAACGTGGTTACGCCGCCCTGAGCTACTGGAAAAACTAGCTCTGACTGACGAACAAAAGAAACTGCTGAAACAAATTAAATCTGAACAAGAGGCAATCTGAAACAGCTTAATCAGTTAATTCTAGTATTAAAAAAGGTCTAAAAAATGAGCAACATCATTAAACAACTTGAAGATGAACAATTAAAACAAAACCTCCCGAGCTTTCGTCCTGGTGACACATTAGAAGTGAAAGTATGGGTTGTTGAAGGTTCTAAAAAACGTTTGCAAGCATTCGAAGGCGTGGTTATTGCAATTCGTAACCGTGGCTTGCACAGTGCATTTACTTTACGTAAAATTTCAAACGGTACTGGCGTTGAGCGTGTTTTCCAAACTCACTCACCTGCGATTGACAGCATTACTGTGAAACGTAAAGGTGCGGTACGTAAAGCGAAACTTTACTACTTACGTGAGCGTTCAGGTAAATCTGCACGTATCAAAGAACGTTTGGGTGCGTAATTTTAAGATTTTAGTTCAATTCAAAGGCTTGGGGATTCCCAAGCCTTTTTGCTTTTATTTCCAACATTTATATTTATTCTGTTAAAAATTTAGGCAAATAGCATCTAAATCTTTTAACTAGATCACATTTTCGATATTTATTTCTGGAATTCCGTAATCTTCGGAATATTATACGCACGAATTAATTTTTAATAACTATATAAGGACGTTAAGGAGTTTGTATGTCTGCAAATCAATATTCGATGAAATGGACTAAATTTAATATTGCTTGGATGATTAATTTATTTGGTACCGCTGTCGGAGCAGGAGTATTATTTTTACCAATTAATGCTGGTCGGGCTGGTTTTTGGCCATTAGTGAGTATGGCGGTCTTAGTCGGTCCGATGACTTATTTGGCACATCGTGGTTTATCTCGTTTTGTTTTATCTTCTTCTAAACCAGGGAGCGACATTACCGAAGTGGTAGAAGAACACTTTGGTAAAACCGCAGGTAAATTAATTACTTTATTATATTTCTTTGCGATTTTTCCAATTTTACTAATCTATGGTAATGGGATTACTAATACGGTTGATTCTTTTATTGTACATCAATTAGGCATGGCTTCGCCGAACCGTGCATTACTTTCTTTCGTGTTAATCGCTGTGCTAATTTCCATCATGCTGATGAATGAACGAGTAATGTTAAAACTTACTGAATGGTTAGTTTATCCGTTGGTATTGATTCTTTTCGCGTTATCTATTTATTTGATTCCTGAATGGAATGGAGCAATGTTACAAGAAATGCCTACTATGAGCGGTTTTATTACTACACTTTGGATTACTATCCCCGTGCTGGTCTTCTCATTCAATCATTCACCTGCAATTTCGGCATTTTCTCAATCACAACAACGTGCATATCAAGATCCAATTTTGGCAGAACAATATGCAAGTCAAACCTTAAAAGGCACATCTACCATGTTGTTGATTTTCGTGATGTTCTTTGTGTTTAGTTGTGTTCTCACTTTGACCCCAGAAGAATTAATTTTGGCGAAAGAGCAAAATATCAGTATTTTATCTTTCTTAGCCAATAAATTTGATAATCCGTATATTTCTTATTTTGGTCCATTAGTTGCTTTCTTTGCAATTACCAGTTCATTCTTTGGTCACTATTTAGGTGCTCGTGAAGGTTTGGAAGGACTTTATATTAAAATGACGGATAACAAACAAATTAATCGTAAAAAACTGAATTATGCTACAGCGATATTCTTCCTATTAACACTTTGGGGCGTTGCTGTGATTAATCCAAGTATTTTAGGCTTAATTGAATCCTTAGGCGGTCCGATTATTGCTATGATTTTATTTATTATGCCAATGTATGCGATTCGTAAAGTGCCAGCAATGCAACGCTATCAAGGTAAATTCAGTAATGTGTTTGTGACAGTAATGGGGTTAATTGCAATTTCTGCGGTTGTCTATGGACTATTTTAAAGATTAGGCTAAAATGCCAATCCTTAAATTCCCCTTTTCGTAAATTGAAAAAGGGAATTTCTCTTATAAGAAGAATGATATGATTAGCGTATTTGATATGTTTAAAGTGGGTATTGGTCCGTCTAGCTCACACACCGTTGGACCAATGAAAGCGGGTAAGCAATTTATTGATGATTTAATTTTCCAGAATTTCTTTGAACAAGTGAACAAAATTCATGTGGATGTTTATGGTTCATTGTCAATGACTGGGCGTGGTCATAATACTGACACTGCCATTATTATGGGGTTAGCGGGTTATTTGCCTGATGATGTGGATATTGAGTTAATTCCTAGATTTATTGCTGAATTAAAGAAAACAGCAGTGTTACCGATTGCTCAAGGTAAGAAAATAGTAGAATTTAATTTTGATGAAAATATGCTTTTTCATCAGACATTTTTATCTTTGCACGAAAATGGCATGAAAATCACCGCACTTGATGCTCAAAATTCTGTTATCTATCAGAAAATCTACTATTCTATCGGCGGTGGATTTATTGTGGATGAAGAACATTTTGGTCAAGAACAAAAACAAAAATTTGATATACCTTTTCCGTACCAAAATTCAGTAGATATTCTGAAACATTGTAAGGAAAATGGGTTAGCATTTTCCACGGTAATGATGGAAAATGAAATTGCTCTGAATGGTAAAGAAGCGACCGAAAAACATTTATTCCGAGTGTGGAATACTATGCAAGCCTGTATTGAACGTGGTTTACATACCGAGGGGATTTTACCTGGACCATTAAGAGTGCCAAGACGTGCGGCAACTTTATATCGTATGTTGCAAGCTAATACTAACTTGTCAAATGATCCTATGCGAGTTATTGATTGGGTGAATATGTATGCTTTAGCTGTTAATGAAGAAAATGCCGCTGGCGGTCGGGTAGTCACTGCACCAACCAACGGAGCTTGTGGGATTATTCCTGCGGTATTATCCTATTATGAGAAATTCATTTCACCGATTAGCCAAGAAATTATCGAACGTTACTTACTGGCTTGTGGTATGATCGGCTCATTATATAAAATGAATGCTTCAATTTCTGGAGCTGAAGTAGGTTGTCAAGGTGAAGTTGGTGTAGCTTGCTCTATGGCAGCAGCTGGTTTAACGGAGATTTTAGGCGGTAGCCCAGAACAGGTTTGTATTGCAGCTGAAATTGCTATGGAACATAATCTAGGTTTAACCTGCGATCCTGTGGGGGGTCAAGTACAAGTACCTTGTATTGAACGTAATGCGATTGCTTCGGTGAAAGCGATTAATGCTAGTCGTATGGCACTACGCCGCACAACCAATCCTCGAGTAACCTTGGATAAAGTGATTGAAACTATGTATGAGACAGGTAAAGATATGAATTCTAAATACCGAGAAACATCACAAGGTGGTTTGGCGATAAAAGTCATTTGTGATTAATTCAGCATGGGTAAAAAGAGAAGATACTCATCTTCTCTTTTTTGTTTTAAAATAACCGCACTTTTATATTAAGAGATAAGGAAAATACATGGTTCCGGAACGTTTTTATTTAAAAATGGAAGAACATTTTTTATATGTTCCCTATTACGATCACCACCGTCGAGTACGTGTGTTACTGCCTAAAGGCTATCATAAAGATCACTGGCAACATTACCCTGTGGTTTATATGCACGATGGGCAAAATATTTTTTATAGCAAAGAATCTTATTCGGGCTATTCATGGAAAATTATTCCGACTATTAAACGCCATAAGGAATTTCCAAAACTCATTATTGTGGGTATTGATAATGCAGGAACCGCCAGATTAGATGAATATTCACCTTGGCAAGCCAGTGTTGGGCATACCGCACAAGATCGTAATACTGGAGGAAAAGGTGGTGAATATGGCGACTGGGTAGTAAACACGGTTAAGCCTTTCATAGATCACCATTATCGCACTAAACCAGAGCGTGAGCATACGCTATTGGCGGGTAGTTCAATGGGCGGTATTATCACGGCTTATATGGGGTCTGCTTATCCTCATATTTTTGGACATTTAGGCGTGTTCTCTTTAGCATCTTGGTTTTGCGAAGGTGATTTCCTCCACTTTACCCATCAACATCCCATTGACCGAGCCAGCCGAGTTTTCATTCAAGTCGGAACAAATGAAGGTGATGATGTAGATGCACGATATATTTCGAATATGAATCAGGCTTATATTGATTGTACTTTACGTTACTATCAAGGGTTAATTAGAACAGGACATTCGGTAGATAATATTCGTTTACGTATTATGGCAAATGAAATCCACCATGAGAAACACTGGGCAAACCATTTTGTGGAGTTTTTACAGTTCTCATTAATTGAATAGTGCGGTGAAAAAAAGAAAAGATTTAGTTTTGACACTAGGTTACGCATAGTAATGATTACTATGCGTTGTATAAAATGTAGTTACTCATAACCCTGTGATTACAGGGTTAAATTGAGTTCAATTAAATAATTCCTTGTTCTTCTAACTTACCTAAGAAGAATGGCATTTGTACTCGCCACCAAGGCCAGTCATGATCCACATCACTGCCCCAAAAATCGAACCAAGCACTAATACTTTTGTTATCAAAAACCTGTTGTAAGCGAGCAGTGTCTGCAATATGCTGTTCTTCCCAAGCACCTTGACCAACTGCCACTATATAATGATTTCTACGATAACGTTCTAAGAACCATTCATCTTGTTGATTTGCCATATAATCAATTGGTGAATTGAAATATACGGCTTGATCACTACCAAAATCACCAGTAAAAAAACGTGCATCATACACACCACTTAATGCAATAGCTGTATCAAATAAATCAGGATGACGTAATGCAAAGTTAATCGCATGGAATGCTCCCATGCTACAGCCAGTGGCAATCATAGGACCACCCCATTGTGATTCGTGACGAATGAGTGGCACTAATTCATGTATAATATAACGATCATAAGCATTATGAGCTAATGCCATATCATGCCCACTTTTCCATGTGGCTAACCACGACTCGTTATCATAGGAATCTGGTGTGTAGAATTTAATTAAGCCTCGTTCAATAAAAGAGCGACAAGCATCAATCATACCAAAGTTACCATATTCGTTCTGATTACCACCAGATGACGGAAACACGACCACTGGTTTACCCGTGTGACCATACACGTTAAAGGACATCTCCCGCCCTAATTCACCGCTCCACTGACTTCTTCTCTCAAAATGCATTTTATTTTATTCCTTGTTATTGTTTTTTCTGGGCAAATTGTACGATCTCACGCATTTTCTCAATGCTATCTGCACGAGCTAAAATACCGTGTTCACCCATGATTTTAGCGAACACACCTGGTACTGTTTGGACACTAATAATATTGTCAGCAAATTTTTCACACACTTGTTCAATGGAATGAGCATAGTTTTGGTTGGCTTTACGAGAAATATACACCACATTCCAAGGGTGAGTAATTTCGGTGTAAAATTTATTTTCTGTTACGATATTCGCATATTCTTTGAATACATCAAAATCATTCGCATAATTCCACATATCAATAGTCAAACCACCTGGTGGACGGCAGTTAATTTCTAGTGGTAAAAATTCGCCTGTTTTCTTCACACGGAAAAATTCAAAGTGGAAGAAACGCTCACGTACACCGAAAGCATCTACGCATTGTTTGCCTAATTTGATTAATTCAGGCGAAATATCACGAGGAACATAATAGAACATATCACCATCTTTTTCGACAGTGTCTAAGACAGCTTCAGAATATTCAAGGCTAGAATAGAATACGATATTACCATCATGATCAGTTAAGCCATCAAAGGTTACAATATCCCCATCAATGAATTCTTCCATAATGTATTCAACTTGCGGATTTTTGTAAGTAAAAAAGGCTTCTAATTCATCCGCACTTTTGATTTTGTAAGTATCACTAGCCCCGACACCAGAATTTGGTTTAATAATAACGGGGAATTTCAGTTTGTTAGCTAATTTACGAGCCTCATCGTCATTTTGGAAGACTTGTCCTTTAGCTACTTTTAAACCTGTTTGGCGAAAAACTTCTTTCATTTGTGCTTTGGTTTTAATGGCTAACATATCTTCATTTTTATAACCAAAAACATTGAAATCAGTACGCAATTTTGCATCTAATTCAAGCCAGTATTCATTATGTGATTCTACACGATCAATACGACCGTATTTATGGGCAAAATATCCCACGGCACGATAAACTTGATCATAGTCTTCCATATTATCAACACGATAATATTCGGTTAAAGAGTTACGCAAGTTTTCACTTAACTGTTCGTAAGGGGTGTCTGCGATTCCCAATGTGTTAATCCCTTTTTCTTTCATTCGCACCGCAAAGGTCTCGAAATTAGTGGGAAAATGAGGGGAGATCATTACAAAATTGAGTGGTTTTGACATAGTTTTATTTCCATAGTAAATGAAAGTTGTAGCTAGACTAGATTTTAAGCGAGTTTTGCTTATTTTACTACTGAATTTATATGGCTAAATTGTAATCAATATTGAGTGATATACTGTAATATCACTTATTTTTGGTGTTTTAAATTAGTTTGTGTTAATTATGTGAAATTTTAAACTGATAAAATTGGTGATGACCAGAATAATAATTTTGGAGTCAATTCCTATGTTAATAAAAGTGCGGTTAAAATAATGTTATTTTTATAGATTTATTCATTAATTTGTAATTTCAAACGAATTTTACGTAATAGTAAAAATACCCAAGGCCAAAGCAGACCACTGATTAATGCACCAAAGATTTCCTGCCATTGAAACGTGGCATTGTGAATGAGGCGTTCAACAAAGAAAATACTTAAGCGAATACAATAAACTAATAGAATCATTAGTAAACTTTGCTGTAACAGAGAGAGATTTCTTAATAAAGCATGATTCTTAGCTACTACATACATAAATACTGAAAGCACTAGAGCATGTACACCCATCATAGAACCAAGCACAATATCCCAAATTACACCAAGGACAAAAGCGGAGCCAATACTGACTTTTTCTGGAATAGACAATGACCAGTAAGTCAAGACTAACACTAACCAAGCGGGCTTAAAGCTCTGAAAACCTGCGGGCCAAGGTGCAATTTCTAATACCAATGCCACCACAAAAATACAAAGTAAACTAACGACTTGAATAATAAAACGAACATTCATCAGTCTTCCTCCCTGTGTTCTTTTAACTCAGGATCTGGCTGAGTATCATTTGAGTTCATTTCTACGGGTAAATTTTCAGTGCCATTATCATCTACAGAGTGCGGTGTATTTTGCTCGGATTCTTCGGTAGCTTTTTCTTTTTTCTGTGGCACATTTTTTAACCTTTGTTGTACGCTGTTACGCACTTCTTCTGGAGATAGTGCTTGAGCCTTGTGCATATCTTCTACACTCGACCAGACTAGCAAAACATAACGTAGTCGTTCTAGTGAAGCTAATGGTTTAGCTGTAATTGTAGCAAAATAATTAGAACCATCTCGGGATACTTTTTCCACCACTGCCACTGGATACCCTTCAGGAAAACGACCACCTAAACCAGAAGTGACTAACAAATCTCCCTTAACAATATCAACCGAACGTGGCACGTTATCTAAAGAAAGCTCATCGGCTCGACCTGTTCCACTTGCAATGGTACGTACATCATTACGCAACACTTGAACTGGAATCGAATGGGTAACATCGGTTAGCAATAGCACTCGGGAACTATCTTCACCAGAGGAAATAATTTGTCCTACTACACCACGTTCATCAATTACAGGTTGTCCTACATAAGCACCAGTACCTTTGCCTTGGTTAATCACCACTTGTTGACGATAAGTATCGCTTTCTGCGGTTAATACTTCAGCAATTTTTTTATATTCATCTGTACGTAAAGGGGAATTGAGTAATAAACGCAAACGTTGATTTTCAACTTTTAATTGATCCAGCAATAATAAATCGGCATTTTTTTCGCGAAGTTGTTCTTTCAGAACACGGTTCTCAATTTGCAGTTTATTGGTGTCAATAAGATTATCAGAAAAGCTATCTAAAACAGTATGTGGGGTATTGGCTAAATAATATAAACCACCGACAAAAGTTTCCATCACACTACGAGCTTTAATCATCGCATTGCTTTTCCCATCAAAGATAATCAGAGCAATAGATGCCATGACCGCAAAAAATAAACGCAGTCCGAGCGGGGGAGCTTTTCCGAAAATAGGTTTCATTGCCAATCCAAAATCATGTAAAAAAGTGCGGTGTAAAATTAAACTATTTTTTCACCGCACTTTTTTCATTGGGTTTAGTTAAATATCATCACTAAAGATATCACCACCGTGCATATCAATCATGTGTAAGGCTTCACCACCACCAAGAGCCACACAGGTTAATGGATTATCTGCCACAACTACACGTACGCCAGTTTCTTTACTGACTAAATGAGCAATATTACGTAATAATGCTCCGCCACCAGTTAATACGATACCGTATTCATAAATATCAGAGGCGTGTTCAGGTTTACATTCTTCTAAGGCAGAACGAATCGCATCAATAATGCCTTTAAGCGGTTGGCTAATGGCTTCTAATACATCACGAGAGGTTAACGTAAATGGACGTGGAACACCTTCTGACAGATTTAAACCATGAACTTCTAATTCAAGTACATCCGCATCTGATTCAATATAAGCAACACCAATTTCGTGTTTAATGCGTTCAGCGGTTACTTCACCAATGATTGAACCAAAGGTTTTACGCACATAAGAAATAATGGCTTCATCAAATTTATCGCCACCAATACGCACTGAAGAAGAATAAGCTAAACCATTTAAGGCGATAACCGCAATTTCTGTTGTACCACCACCGATATCAATCACCATTGAACCCGTTGGAGTAGATACAGGCAGACCTGCCCCGATTGCTGCTGCCATCGGTTCTTCAATTAAATAGACTTCTCTTGCACCTGCACCAATCGCAGATTCTTTAATAGCACGGCGTTCAACTTGGGTTGCCCCTGCTGGTACACAAATTAATACACGTGGGCTTGGGCGTAAGAAATTACCGCTATGTACTTGTTTAATAAAGTATTGCAACATTTTTTCGGTTACAAAGAAATCCGCAATTACGCCGTCTTTCATTGGGCGAATGGCTTCAATATTATTCGAAGTACGACCGAGCATCATTTTGGCATCTTTACCGACTGCCGCAATACTACGTTGTCCAGCACGCCCTTGACGAATTGCCACTACAGATGGTTCATCAAGTACAATACCTTGATCTTTCACATAAATTAGAGTATTTGCTGTACCTAAATCAATAGATAAATCATTGGAGAATAAACCCCGAATTTTTTTAAATAACATAAGAATTCCGTTAATAAATGTTTGTTGAATAATATATACAAAAATTATGCGTAATGTACCAAAAAATCGGCGGTAATTACAGCGAATTTTTTATTTAAATCCAAATCAAATTACTTTTTCTGTAAAATATCCTTTAAAAATCTCGCTGTATGTGATTTCTTATCTTTTGCCACTTGTTCAGGTGTTCCTGAGGCAATAATCTCACCTCCGCCATTACCACCTTCTGGTCCGAGATCCACAATCCAATCGGCGGTTTTGATAACATCTAAATTATGCTCAATCACTACAATAGTGTTCCCCTGATCTCGCAAACGGTGCAATACTTCAAGTAATTGTTTAATATCCGCAAAATGCAAGCCAGTGGTCGGTTCATCTAGGATATACAAGGTTTTACCTGTATCTCGTTTTGAGAGTTCGGTAGCTAATTTTACCCGTTGAGCTTCTCCCCCTGAAAGGGTGGTAGAAGATTGCCCTAAGCGAATATATGATAAACCCACATCCATTAAGGTTTGCAATTTGCGTGCAATCACAGGAATGGCATCGAAAAATTCACGAGCTTCTTCCACAGTCATATCCAAGACCTGATGAATGGTTTTGCCTTTGTAACGAATTTCTAGGGTTTCACGGTTGTAGCGTTTACCTTTACAATGGTCGCAAGGTACATAAACATCAGGCAAAAAGTGCATTTCTACTTTTAACACACCATCCCCTTGACAGGCTTCACAGCGTCCACCACGCACATTAAAGCTGAAACGCCCAACATTATAGCCTCTTGCTCGAGATTCAGGTACGCCTGCGAATAGCTCACGAATCGGTGTAAATAATCCTGTGTAAGTGGCTGGATTAGAACGTGGCGTACGTCCAATAGGGCTTTGATCAATATCGATCACTTTATCGAAATGTTGCAAGCCCTCAATGGATTGGTAGGGAGCAAAGTTAATATTATCGGCACGGTTTAACGCATTTTGAGCCAGTGGAAACAACGTGTCATTGATTAAAGTTGATTTCCCTGAACCAGAAACGCCAGTAATACAAGTAAATAAACCTACAGGAATTTCCAAATTCACCGCTTTAAGGTTATTTCCAGTAGCTCCGTTCAAGCGTAAAATTTTAGTGGGATCAAGTGCGGTGCGTTTTGGCGGAATTTTTATTTCTTCTGCACCCGATAAATATTTACCAGTAATGGAATTTGGATTCGCCATAATTTCTTTTATGCTGCCTTGTGCAATCACTTTTCCACCGTGTACCCCTGCCCCTGGTCCAATATCAATAATATGATCGGCAGCTCGAATGGCATCTTCATCATGTTCCACCACAATTACCGTATTACCTAAATTACGTAGATGAATCAATGTATTAAGCAGACGTTCATTATCTCGTTGATGTAACCCTATGGACGGTTCATCTAACACATACATCACTCCCACTAACCCTGCTCCAATTTGGCTTGCTAACCGAATACGTTGAGCTTCACCGCCAGACAGGGTTTCTGCGGAACGTGAAAGAGAAAGATAATTTAATCCCACATTGACCAAAAAAGACAGACGTTCTTTAATTTCTTTTAGAATTTTCTCCGCAATTTTGGCTTTCTGTCCAACCAATGCCATTTTCTCAAAGAATTGTAAGGCTTCTCCAATACTCATTTCCGCCACATCTGGCAAGTTGGTTTGTCCAATATAAACATGGCGAGCCTCAGGACGTAAACGAGAACCGCTACAATCTATGCAAGGACGTGTGCTGATATGTTTAGCTAATTCTTCACGTACTGATATGGATTCCGTTTCTTTATAACGGCGAGCCATATTATTTAAAATCCCCTCAAAAGCATGACGGCGAACGACACTGTCGCCCCGATCATTTAAATAGGTAAACTCAATTTCTTCCTTACCAGAGCCGTGTAAGACAATCTCACGAATTTTTTTCGGTAATTTCTCAAAAGGTTCTTCCACATTAAAATGATAATGTTTTGCTAAAGAAGTCAGCATTTGATAATAATAAAAGTTACGACGATCCCAACCTTTAATCGCTCCACCCGCTAAAGAAATTGATGGATTCTGTACCACACGTTTTTCATCAAAAAATTGTTGTACACCTAAACCATCACAAGTCGGACAGGCTCCCGCTGGATTATTAAAAGAAAATAACCGCGGTTCTAATTCAGGCACAGAATAACCACAATGAGAACATGCAAAATTAGCAGAGAAAACCAGTTCTTCGGCTTTTTCATTTTCCATATTAGCAACCACAGCAGTGCCACCCGATAATTCTAGGGCAGTTTCAAAAGACTCTGCTAATCTGGTGGCTAAATCTGACCGCACTTTGAAACGATCTACCACTACCTCAATGGTATGTTTTTTCTGTAATTCTAATGTAGGTGGATCGGATAGATCACAAATTTCACCATCAATTCTGGCACGAATATAGCCTTGTGCAGCGATTTGGTCGAGTAATTTAACATGTTCCCCTTTACGATTTTTTACCACGGGGGCGAGCAACATCATTTTGCTTTCTTCTGGTAAACTCAATACCTTATCTACCATTTGTGAAATAGTTTGAGCGACTAAAGGCTCGTTATGAGTCGGGCAGCGTGGTTCACCTACACGGGCAAACAATAAACGTAAATAATCATGAATCTCTGTCACTGTTCCTACCGTAGAACGGGGATTATGTGAAGTTGATTTTTGTTCAATCGAAATGGCGGGTGAAAGTCCCTCAATGCTGTCCACATCGGGCTTTTCCATTAAAGAAAGAAATTGACGGGCATAAGCTGATAGGCTTTCTACATAACGGCGTTGTCCCTCGGCATAGAGTGTATCAAAGGCAAGCGATGATTTACCTGAGCCAGATAAGCCAGTAATAACAATAAGTTTATCTCGTGGAATGGTTAAATTGATGTTTTTTAAATTGTGGGTTCTTGCCCCACGAATATCTATGCTATCCATTGTCTGATCCATGTCAGTGTTGAAAAAAGTAAAATTTTGGAAAGCATATCACATATTTTAATCTCTGTTAAAATAACCAGTAAAAAATATGGATTTTTTTTTTATTTTCAGGCAAAATATTCTCAAAATTAACCATTAATCGAGGAAATTATGGCAGGAGTTAATAAAGTCATTATTGTAGGTCGTTTAGGTAACGATCCAGAAGTGCGTACCATGCCGAACGGTGAAGCCGTAGCAAATATTAGTGTCGCGACCAGTGAAAGTTGGACAGATAAAAATACGGGTGAACGCCGTGAACAAACCGAATGGCATCGTATTGTATTTTATCGCCGTCAAGCAGAAGTCGTTGGTGAATATTTACGTAAAGGCTCACAGGTTTATGTGGAAGGACGCTTACGTACTAGAAAATGGCAAGATCAAAATGGGCAAGATCGCTATACCACAGAAATCCAAGGGGATGTCATGCAGATGTTGGATAGCCGTAATGCTAATCAAAATGGATATAATCAAGATAATAGCAATTTTGCAGGTAATAGTAATTTTGGTGGTCAACAACAATCAAGTGGTTACTCGCGTCAAGCACCACAAACTCAAAAAGCGAAACCAGTGAATGAACCACCAATGGATAATTTTGATGATGATATTCCATTTTAAGGAATAACAAAAAAATAAAGAAACGCTGGTTTACTCTAGCGTTTCTTTTTTATTTAACTTAACATAATAATATGAATAAATTAGCAAACTTACTTAAATCTGATCAAGTCATAGCTTATCCTACTGAGGCAGTATTTGGTTTAGGGTGTAATCCGTTAAGTCAAAGTGCGGTGGAAAAATTATTAATTTTGAAACAACGTCCAGTAGAAAAGGGGCTGATATTGGTGGCTCCAGATTTAGATTTTCTGTTGCCGTTTATTGATACAAAAAATTTTACCCAACAGCATTGGAATAGATTGCAAGGTCAATATGATCGCCCAACCACTTGGCTAGTACCAGTTGATATGGCTGTACCAAAATTTTTGACTGGGAAATTTAATAGTATTGCAGTTCGCTTATGCCATCATCCAGCGGTAGAACAATTATGTCATGCTACGGGTTTTGCTTTAACCTCAACCAGTGCTAATCTGACGGGATTACCACCTTGTAAAACAGTAGCAGAAGTGCGGTCACAATTTGGTGCAGATTTCCCTGTATTAGAGATGCCCGTTGGTGATGCAAAAAATCCGTCAGAAATTAGAGATTTATTTACTAATCAGTTAGTTAGGCAAGGATAAAATGGATAAATATGCAGTATGGGGTAATCCTATTGCCCAAAGCAAATCCCCCCAGATTCATCAAATTTTTGCTCAACAGACAGGGCAAGATTTACAATATGTTGCTATGTTGGGTGATGAAGTCAAATTTGAACAACAACTATTAGACTTTTTTGCCCAAGGGGCGAAAGGTTGTAATATCACCTCTCCTTTTAAGCAAAGGGCTTATCAGTTAGCACAAGTTTATAGTGAAAGGGCATTAACTGCAGGTGCTTGTAATACGTTGAAGATGTTAGATAATGGAGATCTTTATGCTGACAACACAGATGGGGCAGGTTTAGTCAGCGATTTACAACGTTTAACTTGGTTGAAACCTAATCAATCAATCTTAATTTTAGGTGCTGGTGGAGCAACGCAAGGTGTGTTATTACCATTATTGCAAGCTAAACAAAATATTATCATTGCCAACCGTACGGTTTCGAAAGCACAGCAATTAGCCGATAAATTTCGCCAATATGGCAACATAAGTGCGGTGCAATTAGATGAAATTTCTGTACGGCACTTTGAGTTAATTATTAATGCGACATCCTTAGGCTTAAAAGGGCAAACAGTACCCATTAATCCAGAAATTTTACGATTAGCTGACGCAGTTTATGATATGCAATATGCAAAACAAAGTGATACGCCTTTTATTGCTTGGGCAAAATCCCTTGGTGTGCAAAATATAAGTGATGGTTTTGGCATGTTGGTGGGGCAAGCTGCTCATTCTTTTTCCTTATGGCGTGGAATGATGCCTGATGTAACTTCATTAATAGAACAAGGGATACTTTAATGGAAAATATTCAAACTTTATTTTTAGCCGTAGTCACTTCATCACATTTTATTATTTTAATGAAATTGTGTGTGGCGATGTGTCTAGGCGGTATTATCGGCTTGGAACGAGAATTGAAACGCAAGCCTGTCGGGGTGAAAACCTGTGTCATCATCTCAATAACCACTTGTATTTTAACGATTGTTTCAATTCAATCGGCTGAATATTATGCTGAAGTTTCCCAAAATATTCGAACCGATCCAATGCGGTTGGCGGCACAAGTCATTAGTGGAATTGGTTTTTTAGGTGCTGGTGTTATTTTACGTAAAAGCAATGATGCGATTTCAGGGTTAACCACCGCAGCCATTGTTTGGGCGGCAGCGGGAATTGGTATTGCAGCTGGTGCAGGATTCTTTTTTGATGCTATTCTGGCAACACTGATGATTTTTATCGCTATTCGTTTAAGTCCTATTGTACAGCATTATATACAACGTCATCGTCCAGCGGATATTAAAGCGACATTAACGGTTCATCTTAATGATATGGCAGGTATCAATAAAATCAACGCATTATTTGCACAACATCATTGTGATATTGAAGACATGAATATTAAGGATTTATATCACGGTGAAATTAAATTGGTTATGTGTGCGGATTTAGAGAATAAAGATATTCTACATCATCTCTATGGCGAAATTAAATTGATTCCAGAAGTATTAGGGGTGGATTTAGAGAGTAAATAAAACTAAAAAGACTACATTCTGTCAAGATTAGAATGTAGTCTTTGGATTATTAGACTAATTTTTGCAATATAGAGAAATTATTTCTGTTCATTAAACGCTTCTAAGGCACGCAAAGAGTAAGTATAAGCTGCACCAGCATTTAAAGCGATTGACATGGCTAATGCTGCAGATACCTCTTCTTCTGTCGCACCTGCTTTTACTGCTTCTGCAGCATGAACAGAGATGCAGCTTTCGCAACGGGTGGTTACAGCAACGGCTAAAGCAATTAACTCTCTTGTCTTAGCATCTAATACATTACCCTCAGCCGCCGCCACACTTAATGCTCCATAAGCCTGTAACATTTTAGGGTGCTTTTTACCTAATTCACCAAATGATTTTTTTACATGTGATGTATGTTCTTTCCAGTCTGTAAACATAATAAATTTCCTTATTTTCTAATGATTAACGCATAGTAACAAATTCTTCTGAACCTGTCGGATGAATGGCAACGGTGTTATCAAAATCGGCTTTGGTTGCACCCATTTTAATTGCCACCGCAAAACCTTGAATCATTTCATCTACCCCAAAACCAATACCGTGTAAGCCTACTACTTTTTCTTCTTGACCAACACAAACCAATTTCATGCGGCAAGGTTGACGGTGTTGAGTAACTGCGGTGTACATTGCGGTGAAAGATGATTTATATACTTTGACATTTTCTTCGCCATATTGCTCAATAGCTTGTGGCTCGGTTAAACCGATAGTGCCGATGGGGGGGTGACTAAATACAACAGTTGGCACAAGGTTATAATCCAAATGCTCGTTTGGTTTATGATTAAATAAACGCTCGGACAAACGGCGACCAGCTGCTACTGCCACAGGGGTTAATTCAATACCCCCTTCAATAATATCGCCTACTGCATAGATGTTCGGTATATTGGTATTTTGGAATTTATCCACTTTGATAAATCCATATTTATTAGTTGCTACACCAGTAGCTTGTAAATTAATCACATCGGTTGCTGGTTCACGACCAATCGCCCATACAATACTTTCTACCGTGGTTTCACGACCATCTTTGAGTTTCAAAGTTAATGTGCCGTCTGCATTTTTGACCACTTCTTCAGGAATAGCTTGAGTATGTAACTGAATACCGTCTTGAGCTAATACTTCTAACAACGTTTCTACAATTAATGGATCTTGTGTACGTAATGGGGCGTGTTGACGTACAAATAAATGGCTTTTGACACCAAAGCTATTCAACACACCAGCCAGTTCTACCGCAATATAACCCGCCCCTACAATCGCAACGGATTTTGGTAATTCTGTTAACGCAAATACACCGTCAGAAGTGATGCCATATTCTGCCCCTTTCACCTTAGGAATACTTGGGCGACCACCAGTAGCGATTAAAATGTGATCGGCGGTAACTTGTTCACTTGAACCATCTGCATAGCTCACTTCAATGGTTTTGGCATCAACAAATTTAGCAAAGCCATTTAACACATCTACATTATTTTTACCTAACACATTGCCGTACGAGGTATGAATACGACCGATATAGGCTTGACGGCTTTCAACTAATTTTGAAAAATCGAATTTATTGACGTTCACATCAAAGCCATAATCAGGGGCATAATGATGAATCGCTTCGGCAATTTGAGCACCATAGAACATCACTTTTTTCGGTACACAACCGACATTGACGCAAGTGCCACCCAAGTGTTTTGCTTCTATAATCGCACATTTCTTACCATAACTTGCCGCACGGTTAATCGAGGCAATACCGCCACTACCGCCACCAATTGCAACATAATCATAATGTTTTGTCATAACTGCTTTCCTTTATATCTTTTAAGGGGAATAATCTTGTTATTCTGTATAAAAATATAGCGATCGGCAAACTGATTGCATAAATTATTATAATCGGTTTAACCGATGAATAAATATAAATCTGGTGTTAAACTTTTAGCCATTCTGCCACTAGTTTATCGGTAATTTCTTCGTGCGACCACATACTGGTGATTTCTGGCAGTGGGTATTTGCTGTGGTTGTAACCTACTAATCTTGTATAATCAAAGCTGGCATGGGGATAGCCATTTACTAACAAAAAGGCTTGATTGCCATTTTCTGACCAACAAATTTGAAATTGGCGAGCTTCGTGCCGTCCCTCAATGCTATCCACACCATATACATATAAACTATCTACGATAGGCTGTTGTTGGTTATTTAAATCCATAGCATAAAAATAACCCGTTTCGCCATCATCTTCAAACATTACCACCAAATGATCATGCACGGTGGAGTGGGCGCCAAAATGTTTTTTCTGACCGATAAGGTGTTTATCTTCTAAAACTAAATGTAACATTTTTCTTCCTTAATCAAATTGTGTAACCCAATGTGGGCTATGGTATGCCTGAAAACATAATTGCATTTGTGCTTTGGTATTTTTTTCATTATTAACATTGAGATGTTCAAGCTCTTCTAAAGAGAAGTAGTCAGAATTAATGGTTTCACTGTTGGCTTGAAATTCTCCCCCTAACAAATGGCACATTACAAAGGTTTTTAATACACGGTGAGCAAAAGGTGGGTAGTTGCGTTTATGTTGTTCGTGAATAGCAATAATAAAATGGGGTTTAACGTCTAACCCTGCTTCTTCTTTCACTTCTTTAATTGTGTTTCGGTAAATGGTTTGTTGCACATCTATCCAACCACCTGGCAAATTCCAAAGCTGATCAGTTTCTTGTACTAACAGTATTTTATTATCTTTAAAAATTGCCGCCCGTGTATCTATTTTTGGTGTTTGATAGCCTTCTTCTTGGCAGAATAATTTTTTGATTTTATCGATAGGGATTGAGGTCTTATAGCTTAACATCTCGGCTGAAATTTCACGTAAGCGTTGATAACGTTCAATATCAAAAATACCTTTAGAATAGGTTAAACCATTTTGAGCAATACTTTGAATTTCAACTGCCCAAGAGAGCCATGGTTCAGTTAATAAAACTTGATCTTTCATATTAATAATTTACTAAAAAAAGACCGCACTTTTTCTCTTTCAAGAGCTAAAGTGCGGTACAAAATTTACGATTTTTAATCTAATTCAACTCAGATTAAGCTTGACCTTTCACCGCTTTTAAGCCTAAGAACGGTGCTTTGTCGCCTAATGCTTCTTCAATACGAATTAATTGGTTGTATTTCGCAATACGGTCTGAGCGGCTCATTGAACCTGTTTTGATTTGACCTGCTGCGGTACCAACTGCTAAATCTGCAATCGTTGCATCTTCAGTTTCGCCTGAACGGTGAGAGATAACTGCGGTATAACCTGCATCTTTCGCCATTTTAATCGCAGCCAACGTTTCAGTTAAAGAACCGATTTGGTTGAATTTGATTAAGATTGAGTTTGCGATACCTTTTTCGATACCTTCTTTCAAGATTTTGGTGTTAGTTACGAATAAGTCATCACCCACTAATTGAACACGGTCGCCCAATACTTTAGTTTGGTAGGCAAAACCTTCCCAGTCTGATTCATCTTGACCATCTTCAATAGACACGATTGGGTATTCTTTGGTTAAACCTTCAAGGTAGTGCGTGAACTCTTGAGAAGTGAATGATTTGCCTTCACCTTTCATTTCATACATACCGTTTTCTTTGTTGTAGAATTCAGATGATGCACAGTCCATCGCCAATGTGACATCTTTACCTAATACATAACCTGCTTTTTCTACCGCTTCTTTGATACAAGCAAGTGCTGCTGCGTTAGATTCTAGGTTAGGTGCGAAACCGCCCTCATCACCAACTGCAGTGCTTAAACCTTTAGATTTTAATACTTTAGCAAGGTTATGGAATACTTCGGCACCGATACGTAATGCTTCACGTAAGGTTTTTGCACCAACTGGTTGAATCATAAATTCTTGAATATCCACGTTGTTGTCAGCGTGTTCACCACCATTGATGATGTTCATCATTGGTAATGGCATAGAATATTGACCTGGTGTGCCGTTAAGTTCTGCAATGTGAGCGTAAAGTGGTAAACCTTTCGCTGCTGCGGCAGCTTTGGCGTTGGCTAAAGATACTGCTAAAATAGCGTTTGCACCGAATTTTGATTTGTTTTCTGTGCCGTCTAAGTCGATCATAATTTGGTCGATTTCAGCTTGGTTTAACGCATCTTTACCGACTACAGCTTTTGCGATTTCGTTATTTACTGCACTAACTGCCTTTAATACACCTTTACCTAAGAAACGTGATTTATCACCGTCACGTAGTTCTAATGCTTCACGAGAACCTGTTGATGCACCAGATGGAGCTGCTGCTAAACCAACAAAACCGCCCTCTAAATGAACTTCAGCTTCTACAGTTGGGTTACCGCGTGAGTCAATGATTTCACGACCGATTACTTTAACGATTTTTGCCATTTTTGTTTTCCTTCTATTAAGTTAATCTAAAATTCTTATTTAAAGTTATTCCAATATGGTATAGATCTTTATGGCTTTTGTCTTGCAAAAAATCACAATATTTTGATCTAATCGAACTTTACCTATTTATTTTGTTGATTTTCTTTTGCTGCTTTAACAAAACCAGCGAATAATGGGTGTCCATCTCTTGGTGAAGAAGTAAATTCTGGGTGGAATTGACAAGCTACGAACCAAGGGTGATTTGGCACTTCAATAATTTCTACTAATTTTTTATCCGCACTTAAACCTGTTACTTTTAAGCCAGCTTTTTCAATTTGTGGTAGCAGAGTGTTATTCACTTCATAACGGTGACGATGACGTTCTTCAATAGTGTCTTTGCCATATAATTCACGTGCTTTTGAACCCTGAATAAGATGACATTGTTGTGCGCCTAAACGCATTGTCCCGCCTAAATCTGATTGATCGCTACGAGTTTCTACATGACCTGTCGCATCTTGCCATTCGGTAATTAATCCTACTACAGGTTGCGGGCATTCTTTATTAAATTCCGATGAATTGGCTTGAGTTAAACCAGCCACATTACGAGCGTATTCAATTAATGCGACTTGCATACCTAAGCAAATGCCTAAGTAAGGAATATTGTTTTCACGTGCGTATTGAGCGGTTAAGATTTTGCCCTCCACACCACGATAGCCAAAGCCACCAGGTACAAGAATTCCGTCTAAACCTTTTAAGATTTCAACCCCTTTGGTTTCTACATCTTGTGAGTCGATATATTTGATATTGACCTGTAAACGATTGGTTAAGCCAGCGTGTTTTAAGGCTTCATTGACAGATTTGTAGGCATCGGGTAATTCTACATATTTGCCTACCATACCGATAGTGACTTCGCCTGTTGGGTTGGCTTGACGATATAACACTTGCTCCCATTCGGAAAGATCCGCTGGTTTGCAATCTAAATGGAAACGCTTGCACACAAAATCATCTAGCCCTTGTGATTGTAATAAAGCAGGGATTTGATAGATGGATTCCACATCTTTTAATGAGATGACCGCTTTTTCTGGCACATTACAGAATAATGCGATTTTGGCACGTTCATTATTCGGGATCATGCGATCTGAACGGCAAATCAACACATCAGGCTGAATCCCGATAGACAATAATTCTTTGACCGAATGTTGGGTCGGTTTGGTTTTGACTTCGCCTGCGGTAGGAATATAAGGCACAAGGGTTAAGTGCATGAAAATGGTACGTTCACGTCCTACTTGCACCGCAAGCTGACGTAAAGATTCTAAAAACGGTAAGGATTCAATATCGCCTACGGTACCGCCAACTTCAATAATCGCCACATCGTGACCAGCCGCACCGTCAATTACTCGGGCTTTGATTTCGTTGGTAATATGCGGAATAACCTGAATAGTTGCCCCCAAATAATCACCGCGGCGTTCTTTGCGTAATACTTCGGAATAAATTTTACCTGTGGTGAAATTGTTGCGTTTGGTCATTTTGGTGCGAATAAAACGTTCGTAGTGACCTAAATCTAAATCGGTTTCCGCTCCGTCTTGGGTTACGAACACTTCGCCGTGTTGGGTTGGCGACATGGTACCAGGGTCAACGTTAATATAGGGGTCGAGTTTCATAATAGTGACATTTAAGCCACGAGCTTCTAAAAGAGCGGCTAAGGACGCTGCAGCAATACCTTTACCTAACGATGAAACCACACCGCCTGTTACAAAAATATAATTGGTTGTCATAAGTGAAATCTTGTTTTGATAGTGAAAAATAAATGAGATACGTTGTATCAGGACGGGAAAACATTGTACAAGAAAGTGCGGTGAAATTCAATTCACTATTATAAAATAGCAGAAATAATCCTAGAACTTTTGAGCGAATTAACAGTCCTAATTAAACTAACAATTCAATATAGAGTAGATATTTAATGAAACGATACAGCTATCTTATTTTTCCATTTTTATTAACTTCTTGCAGTGCGGTATCTCAACCAACCCATACCCCAGAGCAACAACAAGCTCGAGCCGTAATGCTGCAAGGCGTAGAACTATATAAACAACAATCTTTCTCCCAAGCCATGCCGTTATTACAACAAGCCACTGAACAAGGCGATATGAAAGCGTCACGCTATATCGGCTTGATGTATCTAAATGGTGAGGGCGTAACCAAATCGCCAAGCAAAGCCTTTGATGCCTTTACCACAGCGGCGAATCGTGGCGATATTACTTCACAATATTGGCTCGGTTATCTGTATGAAAACGGTATTGGGGTAGAAAAAAATCTCACCACTGCCATACAATGGTATGAAAAATCTGCGGCTCGTGGCGATCATGTTTCGCAACCAGCGATTGATGCGTTAAAACGTTTAAATCAAACTAAATAACAGGAAATTTTATGAAGAAATTAATTTTAACCAGTGTTGCCTGTGCAATGGCAAGCACTGCGTATGCTCAAATTGAAAGCGTGACAGCAGTTACGACACCAAACGGTTTAGGGCAACGAATCACCCAAGCTGTGGTGAATTACCCTGAAAAAACGTGCTTAACTGCGGTGAAAAAAAATGATTTTTCGGTAACGAATCGTACCATTACCGAGGCTAAATTAACCGAGCAAAAATGTACCAACCAAGTGGTGTTAGAATTGGATCCGCAAGATGCCGATGCGGCGACTACCGAAAAAGATCCCAATGATCGTTCCGCCCCTTACACCGAACGTAATATCAGCTTAACAGTAAAACAAGTCAATTCATTAGCCAGCAAATCTGGCAAAGTAAAACCGAGCGAATTAACCAGTAGCAAAGTGATTAATCAAGTGGTGGACGATTTCCAACAGGCGGAATTTAAAGATGAAAGCGGTGTGGTGGTGAAATACAATTTATTTGTGCCGAAAAATTACGACCCAAACAAAGCCTATCCGCTAGTGATGTTTATTCATGATGCAGGTTCAACCAACAGCAATGTGAAACATACCTTATTACAAGGCAACGGAGCAACTTCGTTTGCCAGCCCGTCATTCCAAGCAAAACATGAAGCCTTTGTGCTTGCTCCGCAGTTTGATCATCAAATTGTCAATGATAAATCAGAAGACCCAGCAGATCTTGAACCAACGATTAATTTAATTAAATCCTTGGCAACACAATACAATATCGACCAAAACCGCCTTTACACCACAGGGCAATCAGGTGGTGCGATGATGTCTATCGCCATGAATATCAAACACCCTGATTTCTTTGCTGCCAGCTATATTGTGGCAGGGCAGTGGGAACCGAGTGTTACCGCTCCGATGGCAAAAAATAATATTTTTGTGTTAGTTTCCGAAAATGATGTCAAAGCCTTTCCGACCGAAAATGAAATTATGAAAGTATTGACGGCAAATGGGGCAAATGTACAAGAAAGCCACGGCTGGAACGCTCAAGATTCCGTGGCAGAACTGAATAAAAAGGTGAATGCTCTGTTAGCTCAAGGTGGCAATATTCATTATGCCAGCTTTACAGGCGGTACATTACCAATGGAACAGACCTCACAAAGCAAAGGGGCTGCCCACATGGGAACTTGGGGAGTGGCTTATAATATTGATGCGATTAAAGAATGGTTGTTTAGTCAGCGTAAAAATCATTAGTAATAAAAACTGCGGTGAAAATGTATGGTATTTTTCACTGCAGTTAGTTTACGCTAGCTTTAAGTTAATGCTTTCTTACTCAATAATTTTGCGTTTCTTTAGAGAGCTTATCTTTCATCGCTTTAATTAATGGAGAGGTGGCTTCTTGAATGTGTTCTGTTTTGGTCGATCCAATATCTTCACCCCAAACACTGACAGCCGCTCCCAAAATAAGGCGAGAATCTTGAATAGAATTTTGTGTATTCTTTCCATCCCAAATACCTAATTTCCAGTTCTGTTTAATATCCTGTGTTGCAAATTGACTATTCTCTACTAGGTTTGCTTTGTGATTAGGCACAAAATATAAATAATAGGAATTATAATTTAAAACCTGAAAGCCATTATTAATTAAATCTGGCATACTTGCTCTGATTTCACGGCGATATTTGGCATCATTTACATCTTGTGTATCACCGTCATAGCTCCAATAAGTTATTTGAACGCTATGATTGAGAGCGGGTAAATCCTTTTTGATCAAACCATCATTCCATAAGCGTGTTATTAAACCTTTTTCTGTTAGGAAAGAGGAAAGGTTATTAACATAGGTGATAAATTCATGGCTATCTTCATCATCATAGCCAAATTCATCACCTCCAATATGGAAATGATGACTACTATCCCCAAAGATCCAGCAAACTTCAGTTATCAATGATTTAATAAAAGTAATACTTTCTGGGTTAGTAATATCAATTTCATTATTCGCATGTTTTGATTTTAGTGATTGGGCATAATCTTTGCCATTTTTGTGTTCAAGTAACATCAAAATAGCTTGCATGTGACCTGGACTATCAAGTTCTGGTACCAATTCAATGCCTTTTTCTTTGGCATAGTGAATTAATTCATCTAATTGAGAGTATGTTAAAAACGGTTTATTGGTTATAGGGTTAATAAAAACACCATCTTTTTTAACCGCAGTTTCTGTTGTTTGTCCTAATATATTGCTTTCGATAGCATAATTTTGATCATCTGAAAAATGAAGGTGTAAGAATGTTGCTTTTGACTGATGTAAAATATCAATAAATTTTTTTATGCTATCTACAGGGTAAAAATGCCGAGAAATATCTAATACTAATCCACTTTCCTTTTCAGATGGTATGATTATTTCATTGGTTTGAGCGAAAATACTCGACATGGGGAGATTTATTGCAAATAAAAAGAATATCTGCAATAAATTGAACGAGTTTCTAAGTTTATGACTAAGTAACACAATGTTAATCCCGAATAAATTATTTTCTTCGTTTTCTTCTTACTGTTATATATGACCATATAATGGCAATAATTATAAATATAAAAGCAATGAATAACATAATACCAATAATTTCATGGAAATAAAGTGAATCGAAAATAGGGTTGAAAAAAATTGAATAATAATGGTTAATTATAAAGTAAATTAAATACCCCCACAAAAACCAAGTGATAAGAGATAATATTTTACTTTTTAGTTTTGATTTCCATTTTAATCTTTTACTTTTATTAATTACCATTAAAGATTGTAAGTATCTATCGGACATTTAGATCCCCCTATCTGGGCTTATCCAAACCGCTAATTTAGATTTATTTCTGAAAATAGCTTTAGGAATCCCAATTAATAAAGTGATTGTATTTAAGAACCAGTATATGTATGGATACCAGATTGTAGATAAGGCGTACAGTAATAATCCTTTTTCATAACGACTATCAATATATAAACTAACCACACACTGTAAGAAGAATGAAAAAAACATGATAGATATACCATTATGGAACAATGAATTATTTACCAAAGTTACATTAAGTAGGCTGGTTACAATATCTGTTATTGCAAAAACGGCTAAAACAACCGCCCAAATCGCAGTAATAAAATATTCAATATACATTGGCCATAAACGACGATTTTTTAATCTCCAAACTTGAGGAAAATACTTAATAATAGTTTCTGCACCACCTTGAGCCCAGCGTAATCTTTGTCTGAATAAGCCTTTTAGACGTTCTGGCATTAAAACCCAGCATAATGCTCGAGGTTCATACGCAATATTGTATCCTGCTGTTTGAATTTTCCAACTAATATCAATATCTTCGGTAATCATATTAGTACTCCAACCACCGATCCGAATCATTAAGTCTTTACGGAATAAACAACATACTCCAGAAACAGTAAAAATTGTTCCCATCAGACCTTGTGCTCGTTTAATTAAGCCAATAATTGCACTGAATTCAGAAACTTGTAAGCGTCCTAATATTGTACTGCGATTACGGACTCGAGGATTACCAGTTATGGCTCCATAACTTAAATCTGATTCCAGTATATGAACCATATAATCAATAGCTTTATAATCAAGAATGGCATCACCATCAATACATGCTACATACTTCCCTTTTGCAATGGTTAATCCATGATTTAATGCACTCGCTTTACCGGAGTTTTTTTGATGTAATGCAATGATTTCTGGATGTTTAGCTGCCCATTGATCAATAATTTCACCTGTATCATCCTTACTTCCGTCATTAATAAAAATAAGCTCATAGTTTGGATAGGTTAGATTTAATAAATGTGGTATTGATTCATTAAGATTAGCACCCTCGTTGTAACAAGGGACCATTATGCTCACTAAAGGAACATCATTTTTATTCCTTTGGTAAAATTTGGGATATCCAAATTTATTTTCTCGCATAAGAAAATAATATAATCCAGCAATACTCCAATAAACAGCCATTAATGCAGGATAAATAAATACAAAAGTATTTAGAAATTCAATAATATTAGTAAACATGTTAAATTTCCCGATCCTTTTTTATAAACTAGGATAGCCTTTACTAAAATCATCAGTTTTATAGCCAAAACTATAAATACCATGTTTTTCTAGTAATTTAATCCAGCTAATGATTTCTGGTTCTTTGAATTTCCCTTTGCTTTTATTATTTGAAGAGGAAAAATCAAATAGAATCTGTTTGTTATTGTTAGTATAGCTAATTAATTTTGTTAATTCTGTTTTAACATCATTTGCATTTATATCTTCTGAATCAGGATTGACAGAAAGAAGTATTTGACCATAATTTGCAGATAGCTGTTCTAAGTTATTTTCTAGCTTATTATAATTTTTTAAATCTATATTTAAATTATAAGCTGAATTTAGAGGACCATCAGGAATCATCGCATAGGTTTCTAATTCTTTTTTTAGTATATTGGTGAGCTTTATTATCTCTGCTGGGTGTTCCGATGCTAATGTTTGATCATTAAATAAAACGCCACTGAACTTTGCATAATAGGATAAATCATTATAGATGGATTTAATTGCTTCAAGTTTATTATTAGCCTGAGGAAGATTAAATGCCATAATCGGCATTTCAGCATAAACTTTTACGCCTGCACGAGTAAATAATGACCATGCAATACGTGAGAATAAGTCTGCCTTTACGGGTAAATAGGCATTAGGAAAATAAAGAGCATCAGCGATATTATCTTGATTTTCATCAGAATACGCTTGTAAATAGACAATATTAGTTCCAGAACGATGTATTTTCTCAATTATAGAATCAATATTCTTATTCAATAGTTGTAAATTTGGGTTGTATATATCATCTAGTTTTACATGAGTAGCTCGAATGATTAAGGAATCTTTAGAACCAGTAGTTAAATATTCTTTTATCGCATCAAAACTTGTTTCTTGATCTAATAATAAGCGTCCTATATTATGTTCACCAACTTTATTTAAGTTGTCATCGTCTAAAGAAAAAGAATATGACATACCAGCTTTACTAGCTGCTATCATAGCCGCTGTGGTAAAATTCCCATAAGGCCATACCATAATCTGTGGAGATTTTCCGATAGCTCGTTTTATATCTTTTGCGGATTCTTTAAAATCTTTTTCAATTCGTTGTATATATTGGTCTTTAGTTTCATATTTACCATTTTCATATTTTGCTGCAATAATTGCCGGTAATTGACTTCCAGCAGGATTAGCAGGGTGACCATAATGCTGATTATAACTATGAGAGGCAATTTCAACTAACCCGCTTTGATACATTTCTTTGATGTGTTCCCAAGTTGTCATTGTTGAGCGAGGCAAAGTAGTATTGCTATATGGAATTTGGGCATTTTTAGGGGCATTTATCCAACTCGCTACAGGGGCGAAAACAGCAGGATAGTGATAGGCTTTCAATAAAGGAAAGATAACACTATACATTGTTTCGTATCCATCATCAAAAGAGAGTAACACTGCTTTATCTGGTAAAGTAGTAGAACCCTTTTCAGCATCAATTATTTGTTGCCAACTGACTACATGGTAGTCGTTTTCTTTTAACCAATTAAAATGTTGAATTAGGTGTTGTACTGAAATCGTTTGTGGATAGTAATAGTTAGTACCTGCCTTATTTGTTTCATCAACAACAGAATGATAAGCCAATACGCCATATTCATTATTCTTAGCATAACCAGTTACTGAGAATAGTGCTGTTAATAGCATTATTCCAAAGAAATAAATATTTTTCATAAAATCCTAACCTAAAATTAAAAAATAATTGAGAAACCTAGATTTGCAAAATTATTGTATTCAGCTTCTCCGTCATAAATATTTCGTTTACGACCCACCTCATAAGAAATTTCTATTTTTTTATCTATACGCCAATTATGTCCATAACTTATAGACCATGTTTTTTCGCTTGATTTATTAGACGGAATAGAGGCATTAATAATGCCAGATTGCCAGTGATGTCCGAGTGTCGCATTAAAATGGTGATTTAATGATAAACCATAATTTAATGGTTGGTTATAGCTCACATCTATTCCTGTTTCTAAAGAACGGCTATTAAGAGGGTTGTAATACCAAATATTTTCATTATTTTTACTATTTCTCATATAATCGAAACGTAATGAATTTGAGATATTCCAAAGATCATGAACAAACGTCTGAACTTTCCCCAAAAAACTTGCATTTTTACGTTTATTACCATCATCAAATTTCATTAAACCGAAATTAGCACCTAATGAAAATAAATCAGCGTAAGTATAAACCATGCCAAGTCCAATATTTTTTGTGTCAATATTTTGATAAATGGCTTTAACAGGCGTATTGCTTCCATTTTTAGACGCATTAAGATTAAATTGCCAGCGTTGGTTTAATCTATAATTAGCCTTTGTTTGCAGATAAACTTTATTTTTTAGTTGGTATTGTTCAAATATTTTATCGTTTAAATTTAAATATCTCCCTACTTCAAGATTTAAATTAAATGGATAAAAATTAAGATCTAGACCTGTCCCTAATCGCTCTAGTCTGAATTTATTCTTAAATTTTATATCAGGTGATTTGGTATTAATATAATGCAAGTAAATACTATGCCCATCTTCAGTTTTAGGTGAGTAGAGATAATATTCTTGGTTAAATTCATTACCAATACTTGATAATCCTTCTGCATTTTTTGAGGTTCGATGAGAAAGTCCTAAAGAACCAACTAAACGAGCTTTGCGAGCCAATTCATAGCGTTCAATTAAACTTTTTTGTGAGTTTCTTTGTTGTTCAGTGAATTGGTTGATAATGTTACTTGCCTGAGTATAATCACCATTATCAAGAGCAATATGAGTTCTCATTGATTGCACGGCTAAATGGTTTTCGGTAAATAGCAATGCTTGAGCTTTATTTGCCCAATAGAGAGCATCATCATTATTATTATGAAAACGCTCAAATTCACTGCGAGCAAGCATTACCCATGGATCCATTTTTTTATTAGCTAATCTTTCATTTAATAAAGCAAGAGCTTCAGATGATTTACCACGCCAAGTATTCAAATTAATCTTTGCATAATAGATTGCATCAGCCAATGGATTAGCAATACGTTGTTTCTGGGTGAAATCCAAGATATACGGCGTTGCTTTAATGCTATCTAAATAAGTTTGTGCTTGTTCAAAATAACCTGCATCACTAGAGGCTCGGAATAGTTTTAATAATAATTCAGGTGTTGCTTTGTGATTTTTAGCAATTTGCTGTTTTTCAATTTCTTTATAAATAGTTAATGCTTTAAAGGGAGAACCCGAAGCTAAAAGGTAATCAGCATAACTTTCTTTCACATAGTTAGGTAATTCATTATCACCGTATTGCTGTTGTAAGGTTAAATAAAGTTGTTTTGCGTCTTTATTTTTATTCAATTTGGTGGCAAGAACAAAACGATCTTGTAAAACAGATTTATATAACGGGGAATTTTTATCTAGTTTTTTAGATAGATTCAATAATTTAGCATAGGCTTGTTCTTGTAATACAGGATCAGAGTTAGAAACTTGAACAAAATTAATGGTATGCTCATACTCTTGCCATAATAAATCCTTATCTTTCAGTAGAGTAGGATAATTTCGGATAATTCGTTCTCTTACTACATCAATTTTATATTTTGCAGCTAAACGATATAATTGGAGTGCGATTTCTTTGTTTTCTGGGTGCAAAGCTAGTTCGTTTTGTAAACGTCCTAATTTTGCCATATCCCCTTCAGTACGGTCATTCAAATAAGTAGAGGCATCAATGTATCCACGATCTTTACCAAAACGTTTTTGATAGTTAGTCAAATAACGTCTGGCCATATTAAAATCACCCATATCAATGGAAACTAATGTACATCCCAACAGACCATTAGAATTTTTACTAAAACGGTGGTTTAGTTCCTCGTATAAGGCAATAGAATATTGATATTTCTTAATATTACGAGCTGCTTTAGCGATATTTTCTAGTTCATTTTCAGTGAAACTGCTCAATTTACAATTTGAGCATACTGATACAACCTCGCTAAAACGATTTTTCTTCATTAATAAAGCAATTAAGTCATCTCGCACTAGTTTATCTTTGGTTTGAAGATATAGTGTTTTCATTTGCTCAATCGCTGTACTGAGTTGATCTTCACCTAGACGAGAGAAAATAACAATTTCTTCCCTTTTTACGTCAATTTCTCCAGCCATAGCAAGGGTAGGTAATACACTTAAAGCAGTCATTACCCAATATTTTTTATATAAATTTTTGTTCATAAAATCCAATTAGTCACCATCTATCCCATGATGTTGACCCCTAATAATTAGTATTCGGCGAAAGTTTATCATGGGAATAAATATTGTTTCAATTTATTTTAGTGGAAAGAGGTCTGACCTTATATCATTGGAAAGTAAGGATAAAACCGTATAAAAAAGAAACAGATACTATATCTTATATAGCTTGTATTGAGCTTAAGATAGACACAATATCCCCTTTAATGAGGCAGTAAGGGGATATTTTGCAATAAATATAATTAAATTTAATGGGCTGAATTGAATAATTTTAGACTAACTTCTGAATTGGGTAATCTAAATAGCTGTTCTTCGTGAGTATCTTGGTTTAACACAACTTGTAACCATAGAATTCCTTCAAAATTCACCGCACTAATAATCGTGCCAGTAGCTCGCCAGCCACTTTCCAACCGCATTTCAATTTCACCGCCAATGTCTGGTGTCATATTTGTTGTAGCTTGGAATGCAAACATCGCTCGCTTATTTGCCCCCCGATATTTGGCTCGTGCCACCGTTTCTTGTCCGATATAACAGCCTTTCTGGAATGAAATTGCCTGTTCTAAGGTTTGTAAATTCAAGGCTTGTGGAATAAATTCCCCTTGGGTTTTATCGGTTAAAATCGGGTAGCCTTGTTGAATATCGGCTAAATCCCATTGTGTAGAATCTGCATTAAATTGCACCGCACTTTCGGGGTTGATTAAAATACAGCGGTTATTAAATTTGACGCAAACTTGAGCCGAAAATTCACTATCTTCGTCAATTAGACCAACAAGTTGAGCATTAAGCTCGGTAAAGGTGACTTTGGAAAATACCGCATATTTTTTTAACTGATCTAATCCTGTCGGTAACAGAGAATGATGAATCATCACATAAAACTGATCGCTTTCTATACGAATTAAACGAAAAATGGAAGTCATTTTGCCTTTAGGATCACAATGGGCAGTAATCGTATGATCGCCAAGGGCTAATTTTGTGACATCACAGGTGAGTTGCCCTTGCAGATATTTTTCTGCGTCTATTCCTGCAATTTCAATTAAGCGATATTGTTCAAGAGAAATGATGCTCATACTTACTCCAAATTCTGAATTTGCTCACGCATTTGCTCAATCAACACTTTAAGCTCTACGGCGGAAGCGGTGATTTCCGCATTAATGGATTTTGATGCCAGCGTATTGGATTCACGGTTGAGTTCCTGCATCATAAAATCCAGTTTACGCCCTACCGCTCCCCCTTTTTTCAGGATAGATGCTGTTTCCTTAACGTGCATTTGCAAGCGATCCAATTCTTCTGCTACATCAATACGTTGTGCTAACAACACCATTTCTTGCTCTAGGCGAGTGGGGTCAGCTTGCAGTTGAATTTCATCAAAGCGTTGTTGTAAACGATCTCGTTGCCATTGCAAAATCTCGGGCATTTTTAACCGCACTTTATCCGCCTCTATCTTGATAGCCTGTAAACGTTGCTCAATGACTTCTTTTAATTTATCACCCTCACGCCCACGCATAACAATAAATTCAGCCAGCAGTTGATCAAAACCTGTCAACAGATCTTGGCTAATCACATCTAAATCTTGTTCTGGTGTTTCGACTACTCCTGGGTAACGTAATATGTCGGTTAAATTAATCTCTCCCTCACCAGCTTGAGCTTTAATCCATTTTAGAGATTGAATCACTTGCTCAGTGAGTTCCTGATTTAAATTTAGGCTGGTAGCGGTTTGTTTTTTCGTGTCAATACGTAAGTTACATTCAATTTTACCACGGGTCAGATTTTGGCGAAGTTTTTCACGTAAACTGTTTTCTAAGCCCCGAAATTGTTCAGGTAAACGGAAGAAATTTTCCAAATAACGTTGATTTACCGAGCGGATTTCCCACACGGCATCACCCCAGTCCTTTTTAATTTCAAAGCGGGCGAAAGCGGTCATGCTGTAAATCATATTTTTATCCTTTAACTTGTTATATCTATTTACCGCTCTTATTGTACTGTTAAATTTCGTTTCTGTCATTTTGCGTGCTAAAATAACCGCAAATTTGTCAAAATAAGGAATAAAAATGCGTCCAGATAACCGCGCCAATAACGCCCCCCGTCCAATTAAAATTACTCGTCATTACACTAAGCATGCCGAAGGTTCGGTACTGGTGGAATTTGGTGCAACCAAAGTGATTTGTACCGCCAGTGTCGATGAATCCGTACCACGCTTTTTAAAAGGACAAGGGCAAGGTTGGGTAACGGCAGAATACGGAATGTTGCCACGTTCCACCCATAGCCGTATGCAACGTGAAGCAGCGAAAGGCAAACAGGGTGGTCGCACCATGGAAATTCAACGCCTAATTGCGCGTTCTTTACGTGCCATGATCGACCTTGAAGCCCTAGGCGAACGCTCTATTACACTTGATTGTGATGTTATTCAAGCGGACGGTGGCACTCGCACGGCTTCAATTACTGGAGCTTGCGTAGCGTTAATTGATGCGGTCAACGGTTTAGTCGCAAATGGCACCTTAAAAGCCAGTCCAATCAAAGGGTTAGTGTCGGCAATTTCAGTCGGTATTGTGAATGGCGAAGCCGTGTGCGATTTGGAATATGTAGAAGATTCCAACGCCGAAACCGATATGAATGTCGTCATGATGGAAGACGGGCGAATGATCGAAGTGCAAGGCACCGCAGAGAGGGAACCTTTTTCTCATCAAGAATTATTGAATTTGTTAGATTTAGCCAAACAGGGTTGTGAGCAAATTTTTGTGGCACAGCGAGAAGCGTTAACTCAATAAAAGTGCGGTGAAAAATATGCAAGATTACAAACAACAATTTATCCAATTTGCCTTAAGTCGCAATGTGTTACGTTTCGGCGAATTTACCCTCAAATCAGGTAGAAAAAGCCCGTATTTCTTTAATGCTGGCTTATTTAACACGGGAGCAGATTTAGCCCGTTTAGGCGAATTTTATGCACAAGCTATTCAAGCCAATGGCTTGGCTTATGATGTGATTTTTGGACCTGCTTATAAAGGGATTCCCATTGGCACAACGGTTTCGGTGGCGTTGTTTAATCAATTTGGTTTAGATAAACCCGTTTGCTTTAACCGCAAAGAAGCTAAAGATCACGGTGAGGGCGGAAATCTAATCGGTTCACCATTACAAGGCAAAGTGTTGCTGGTAGATGACGTAATTACCGCAGGTACAGCAATTCGTGAAGCTATGGATATTATTGCAGCCAACGGTGCAAGCCTAAGTGCGGTGGTCATTGCCTTAAATCGCAAAGAAAAAGGAAAGGGCGAATTGTCAGCAATTCAGGAAGTGGAACGGGATTATCAATGTGATGTGTTGTCGATTGTAGATTTAGACGATTTAATGCAGTTTATTGAAAATGATAGTCAATATTCGCAGTATTTACCAGCGATGCGAGAATATCGTGAGAAATATGGTGTCGCATGATAAAAATAAATTAACCCCAGCCTTGGGGTTGATTTTCGGTGCTAATATTCCCACTCATCAGGATCAATCCCCAATTCACGCATAATATCCTTGGCATTTTCAGGAATTTCATTATTGCGATCTTTGAGTAAATCTTCGTCAGTTGGCAAAGGTTGTCCTGTGAATGCGTGCAAAAAGGCTTCGCACAGTAATTCGCTGTTAGTGGCATGACGTAGGTTTTTAATTTGGCGACGCGTGCGTTCGTTGGTTAAAATTTCCAATACTTTAATTGGAATGGATACTGTGATTTTTTTGACTTGCTCGCTCTTTTTACCGTGTTCGGCATAAGGGCTGATGTATTTGCCGTTCCAATTCGCCATAACCTGTCCTATATAACTTCAAAAACTAGGGGTATTTTAATCAAAAATGGGGGGAATAACAATCAACTATTTTTTCTGACACTTTGGACAAAAGAAACTGTTCCGCTGACCAATCACTAAACTTTCAATTTTTCCACCGCACTTTACACAGGCTTGATCTTTTTTGCCGTAGATTTGTAGTTCTTGAGCAAAATAACCTGGTTTGCCATCAGGTTGTAAAAAGTCTTGTAAGGTGGTGCCGCCTTGTTCTATCGCACGTTGTAGCTCTTTTTTAATGGTGGAGACGAGTAATTCTGCTTGTTTTTTAGTGATCGTACCCGTTAATTTTTGGGGGTGAAGTCCACATTGAAATAGCACTTCGTTAGCATAAATATTGCCAACGCCGACCACGACAGCATTATCCATTAAGAAGACTTTAAGTGCGGTGTGTTTTTTACGAGATTTTTTAAACAGATAGTCTGCGGTAAATTGCTCCGAAAGCGGTTCAGGTCCAAGTTTCATAAAGAGATGAAAATCATCTAAATTATCCGTCCACAGCCATGCCCCAAAACGACGAGGATCGTTATAACGCATAATTTTGCCGTTGTTCATCACGATATCCAGATGATCGTGTTTTTCCACGGGAGCATCTTTTTCAACAATACGAACCGATCCCGACATCCCCAAATGCCCGATAATGTAGCCTTTTTCCGTATGAATAATCAGGTATTTAGCACGGCGTGAAAGTGCGGTGATTTTTACTTGCGAAAGTTGACTTAGCTCAGGCGAAACTTGCCAGCGTAATTTAGCTTGGCGAACAATAATTTTTTCAATAGTAAAACCAGTCAGGTAAGGAGCAATACCATTTTTAGCGGTTTCCACTTCGGGTAATTCGGGCATATTGTATTCCTTAAAATTTACCTATAAAAAAACCCGAGCAAGTCGGGTCTTTCATTCTGTTTAAAATCAAATTATTTGATTTTAGCTTCTTTATAAACAACGTGTTTACGCACTACTGGATCAAATTTTTTGATTTCCATTTTTTCAGGCATATTACGTTTGTTTTTAGTTGTTGTGTAGAAATGACCAGTTTCAGCAGTAGAAACTAATTTAATTTTCTCACGAGCACCTTTAGCTGCCATTTTTTAGCTCCTTAGATTTTCTCGCCACGAGCACGGATTTCAGCTAATACTGCATCAATGCCTTTTTTATCAATAATACGCATACCTTTCGCTGTTAAGCGTAAAGTTACGAAACGGTTTTCACTCTCAACCCAAAAACGGTGAGTGTGTAAGTTAGGTAGAAAACGACGACGAGTCGCATTCAATGCGTGTGAGCGATTGTTACCAACAGCTGGACGCTTGCCTGTTACTTGACAGACTCTTGACATAATAAACTCCAATAATTAAATATAAGCTCGAGCTTACGGTTCGGATACAATTTCAAGGAAAGCCTTGATAGCCACCTCGTCAGGTCGCTGTAGCCGACCCGCTTACTATATTAAAGGCTGTGAATTATACTCACATAATTCGACTTTCTCAAGGAAAAAATACGTTTTCTGTGAAAAATGCAGGAGATTTTGCTTTCAATCTGCAAAATGATCCTTATTTGAGATCTTATAAACAGGCATTTTCCGCAAAAGAGAAATAACAACCCTTTCCAATAATAAAATGATCTAAAACACGAATATCCATTAATTCCGCCGCTTGCTTAATTTTTTTTGTGATTAGCTTATCTGACTCGCTAGGATTGGCAAGACCTGAAGGGTGGTTATGGGCTAAAATGAGTGCGACAGCATTGCAATATAAGGCAGTTTTGATGATTTCTCTAGGGTGAATACTGGCTGAATTCACTGAACCGAGGAACATATCTTCTTGTTTAATTAAACGGTGTTGGTTGTCTAAAAATAACACTAAAAACACTTCTCGCTCATAATGTTCCATTTCCGCCTGCAAATATAGCCGTACAGTTTCCGATTGGTTGAAGATATGAGAAAATTTTATTTCTTCTAATAAATAGCGTTTGGTCATTTCGGTACAGGCTTGCAGTTGGATAAACTGAGTAATCCCTATACCTTTAAAGGCACAAAATTGTTTTTGTGTAGCAGAAATTAAACCTCGTAATGAACCAAAATGTTGGATAACCGCAGCAGATAGCTGCATTACTGGGCAGCCTTTAATGCCAGTACGTAGGAATATGGCTAATAATTCATCATCGGTTAAAGCGGAAGCGCCTAAGTTGAGTAATTTTTCTCGTGGCATTAAGGGTGAAGTTGACATGGTTTTACTCTAAATTATAAAAAATCACACCGCACTTTGTGATAATTTAATGAGTTTGGCGAGAAATTTATGCTGATTTTGGAATACAGATCAAAAAATCCTATGTTTTCTTCCGCCAAATTGAAGTAAAATGGGTGGTAATAGATGTGAGAAAGGACTAACAATGACAAATTTGCAACATAAACGAATTGTAGTGGGGATAACAGGTGGCATTGCAGCCTATAAAACTATTGAATTTATTCGTTTATTACGCAAAGTGGGTGCTGAAGTGAGAACCGTATTAACTCCAGCGGGTGCGGAATTTGTCACACCTTTAACCTTGCAAGCTATTTCTGGCAATCCCGTGGCTCAATCTTTGCTTGATCCGCAAGCCGAATTAGCCATGGGGCATATTGAATTAGCCAAGTGGGCAGACCTTGTGGTGATTGCTCCAGCCAGTGCGGATTTTATTGCCCGTTTAAACGTAGGTATGGCGAATGATCTGCTTTCAACCCTGTGTTTAGCTACATCAGCCCCGATTTTGTTAGCTCCTGCAATGAATCAACAAATGTACCGTCAAACGGTGACACAGCAGAATATTCTGTCATTACAACAACGTGGTATATTATTTATTGGACCGAATAGTGGAGAACAGGCGTGTGGTGATGTGGGTGCTGGGCGAATGTCAGAGCCGCAAGAAATTTTTACCGCCGTTGAACAACACTTTTCTATTTCGCAGGATTTAGTTGGTTTAAATATTGCAATTACCGCTGGTCCTACTCAAGAAGCCATTGATCCAGTACGTTATATTAGTAATCACAGCTCGGGTAAAATGGGTTTTGCTATTGCGAATGCGTTTGCTCAACGTGGAGCGAATGTCACCTTAATTAGTGGACCAGTTAATTTAGCAACACCTAGTAAGGTTAATCGAATTAATGTGCTTTCCGCTCAACAAATGTGGCAAGTTGCACTTGAAAGTGCGGTGAAAAATCACATATTTATTGCCTGTGCGGCAGTAGCGGATTATCGAGTGGCTGACATTGCCGAACAAAAAATTAAAAAATCCAGTGATGAAATGCAACTTACTTTGGTGAAAAATCCAGATATTGTATCCGATGTGGGTCATTTAACCGAAAATCGTCCATTTACGGTGGGATTTGCGGCTGAAACGCAACGAGTAGAGCAGTATGCACAAGATAAATTATTACGTAAGAAATTGGATATGATTTGTGCTAATGATGTATCGAATGGACAGGTTTTCGGGGCAGATCAAAATGCGTTAAAATTGTTTTGGCAAAATGGCTCAGAACAGTTACCTGAAACCAGCAAACAACAATTAGCTCAACAATTAGTGAATAAAATCGTCGAGAAATACTATGCAAAAAAATACAAAAAAAATTGATGTAAAAATTTTAGACAGCCGTATTGGCAACGAATTTCCGTTACCCACTTATGCGACCACAGGTTCAGCAGGTTTAGATTTGCGAGCATTGATAGAACAAAGTTTTGAAATTCAACCTGGGGAAAGCAAATTAATTCCAACAGGGTTATCTATTTATATTGCGGATCCAAATTTGGCAGCCGTGATTCTACCACGTTCAGGTTTAGGGCATAAAAATGGCATTGTACTTGGCAATTTAGTTGGCTTGATCGACAGTGATTATCAAGGACCTTTGATGGTATCTGTGTGGAATCGTGGCGATAAACCATTTAAAATTGAAGTAGGCGATCGTATTGCACAATTAGTTTTTGTGCCAGTGCTACAAGCGGAATTTAATATTGTGGAAGAATTTACTCAAACAGACCGTGGTGAGGGTGGTTTTGGACATTCAGGAAAACAATAATGCGAGTAAATAAATAATGGTAGAACAGTTGGAAATTGCAGATATTGAGCCTGCTATGGTGGAAAAATCTGTACCCAAAATAGAAAAGCGTAGTGTTAAAGAACGCCGTCAGCAAGTGTTAGCCGTGTTGGCAAGTATGCTTCATTCCGAACGTGGCATGGAGCGTATGACAACGGCACGTTTAGCCGAAGCTGTGGGGGTGTCGGAAGCTGCTTTGTATCGTTATTTCCCTAGCAAAACCAAAATGTTTGAAGCCTTGATTGAAAATATTGAACAGAATTTATTTATTCGTATTTCACAATCAACGAAAATGGAAACTAACACGCAAAATCGAGTGCATGATATTTTGCAGATGATTTTGGATTTTGCTCGTAAAAACCCAGGTATGACACGTATTTTAACGGGACATGCTTTGATGTTTGAAGATACACAATTACAAACTCGAGTGGCTCAATTCTTTGATCGGCTAGAATTACAATTTGTGAATATTTTACAGATGCGGAAATTACGCGAGGGTAAAACCTTTGCCACAGATGAGCGGACTATTGCAAGTTATCTCGTCACTTTTTGTGAGGGACAATTTATGCGTTATGTGCGAACAAATTTTCGCCGAACGGTTAATCAAAGTTTTGACCAGCAATGGCAACTTATTGAACCCTTATTTGCATAGAGGATAACGATGATTATTCCTTGGCAAGAGCTTGCAGAAGATACCTTGATTAATCTTGTGGAGAGTTTTATTTTGCGAGAAGGTACAGATTATGGTGTTGAAGAATTATCTTTAAGCCAGAAAACACAAAATTTACTTGATCAAATTCGGCAAGAAAAAGTTGTTATTGTTTGGTCAGAATTACACGAAACCATTGATATTAAGAATAAAACGGATTTTCTGCGATAGGTTTGTTTATCTCAAAGTAAGTTAGGGGAGATAGCAAAGCCTATGGTTGATTAGGACAAAGAGGTTATTTATGCCAGAACAAGTACAACAAGTTGAAGCTCATCAAGAAAAGAAACCCGCTCATACTATGGATCCCACATTAGAGTGGTTTGTTTCCCATTGCCACATTCATAAATATTCCATGAAAACGACTATTATTCATGCAGGTGAAAAGGCGGAAACTTTATATTATTTAATTAAAGGAGCTGCATCTGTATCGACCAAAGATGAAGACGGCAAAGAAATGCTATTGACCTATTTGGGGTCTGGCGATTTCTTTGGCGAGGCGGGTTTATTTAATGAAAATGACGTGCGTTCGGCGTGGATTCGAGCTAAAACTACTTGTGAAGTGGCAGAAATTTCTTATAAAAAATTTCGTCAGTTAGTGCAAGTTAATCCTGATGTATTAATGATTCTAGCTGGGCAATTAGCGAAACGTTTAAGAACCACATCTCAGCAAGTAAAAAATTTAGCTTTCTTAGATGTGACAGGTCGTATCGCACAAACCTTATTGAATCTTGCCAAAATGCCAGATGCAATGACGCACCCAGAGGGGATGCAGATTAAGATTACTCGCCAAGAAATTGGTCAAATGGTGGGCTGTTCAAGAGAAACCGTTGGGCGAATTTTGAAGATGCTAGAAGATGAACATCTGATAACTGCTCATGGTAAAACCATAGTGGTGTATGGAACGAGAGAATAACGAAAGTGCGGTGAAAATTCACCGTATTTTTTTATGAATAATCGTATAAAATCTGATATATTTACTCAAGTATTTTAATTTGAGGAGCAAGCAAATGAAAAAAGATGAAGTCGGACATAATTTTTTAGCTCGTTTAGGTAAAACTCGTTTACGCCCTGGTGGTAAAAAAGCGACTGATTGGTTAATTGCCAATGGTGATTTTGATGCCAATAAGAAAGTGCTTGAGGTTGCTTGTAATATGGGAACCACGGCTATTGGTCTTGCTAAACAATTTGGTTGTCATATTGAAGGGGTTGATTTAGATGAAGCAGCATTAGAAAAAGCCAAGAAAAATATTGAAGCAAATGGTTTACAAGATAAAATTCATGTGCAACGTGCCAATGCAATGAAATTACCATTTGAAGATAATACCTTTGATATTGTGATTAACGAAGCTATGTTAACTATGTTGCCAATACAGGCGAAGATAAAAGCGATTGAAGAATATTTTCGAGTGCTAAAACCGAATGGTTTGTTATTAACTCATGATGTGATGTTAACCACAGAAGATGCTGAACCAGTGATTAAGCAGTTACGTGAAGCCATTAATATTACCGTAACACCACTGACACGTGATGGTTGGAAAGAGTTATTTAAGCAAGCAGGATTCCGCAATGTGGATAGTTTTAATGGTGAGATGAGTTTGTTATCACCAAAAGGCATGATTCACGATGAAGGTTTTTTTGGGGCGTTACGTATCGTATCTAATGCAATGAAATCAGAAAATAGGGAAACCTTTAAGAAAATGTTTAAAGTGTTTAATGATCCTGATAAAAAACTGAATTTCATTGCAGTATGTAGTCAGAAATAAAGAAATTTTTAGTGAAAGTGCGGTGAATTTAGCTGCACTTTTTTATTTTATATAGCGATTTTTAAATTAGCCTTAAAACTGCTATAGTTTAGTAAATTTATTTACATGGGGGAGATTATGGCAGCTGTTGAAGGTGCTAATCAATTAGTTCAAGTGGTGATTTTATTAGGGGCAGCTATTGTTGCCGTACCACTTTTCAAACGTCTGGGATTAGGTTCAGTATTAGGTTATCTGGCAGCAGGACTTGCCATAGGACCTTTTGGCTTACAACTGTTTAAAGATCCGAATTCTATTATTCACGTGGCTGAACTTGGCGTGGTGATGTTCTTGTTTATTATCGGCTTAGAAATGAAACCCTCTCATCTTTGGGGATTACGCCGTCAGATCTTTGGTTTAGGGGCATTGCAAGTCACTATCTGTGGTGTGTTATTAATGTTAGTGGGAGCTTATTTATTAGGCTTTTCTTGGCAGACCGCCTTTGTTATTGGTGCTGGCTTTGTGCTAAATTCCACCGCCATTATTATGCAAGTGTTAGCTGAACGTGGTCAAATGAGTAGTCAAAGTGGGCAGAAAATGATTTCCATTTTGCTGTTTGAAGATTTGTTAATTGTTCCATTATTGGCAGTTGTGGCGTTTTTGTCACCAATTGATACCAAAACCCCTGAGCCTTTATGGCAGGAATTGGCGGTAGGTAGTGGATCTATTGTAATGCTGGTGGTAGCTGGACTTTGGTTGCTTAATCCGCTATTCCGTATTCTGGCACGGACTAAATTACGTGAAATGATGACGGCAGCAGCGTTATTAGTGGTTTTAGGGGCAGCCTTATTAATGGAAGCTAGTGGATTATCTGCTGCCATGGGTGCTTTTATTGCTGGCGTATTATTATCAAATTCAAGTTTTCGTCATCAACTAGAAGCGGATATTGAGCCATTTCGTGGTTTATTATTAGGGCTTTTTTTCTTAGGCGTAGGCATGTCTTTAGATTTGTCGTTAGTCTTTCATAATTTTGTCTTTATTTTATTCAGTGTATTTGCCTTAATGTTTGCTAACGGATTAGGGATTTATCTGGCAGCACGAATGAGTCGTAGTAGTAATGCCGTTGCTTTAGAGCGTGCTTTTATTATGGCATTGGGGGGAGAATTTGCTTTTGTGGTGTTTGCAGCTGCCGCAAATCAACATGTGATTACTTCACAACAACAAGCCAATGGTGTGGCTATTGTGGTGTTATCTATGGTACTAAGTCCTTTGTTAATCATAATCCATAAGAAATATATTGAACCCTATTTTGCTCGCACAGAAGTGGAACGAGAACACGATCATATTGATGAAAAACACCCAATTATTTTGGTGGGATTTGGTCGAGTAGGGCAAGTGGTCAACAGTATGCTGACTATGTCAGGCTATGCGGTCACGGTGATTGATCGTGATGAAGAAATTATTTCAGGTATGCGAAAATTAGGTATAAAAGCCTATTATGGCAATGCAGAACGCCCTGAAATTTTACATCATGCAGGCGTTGAGAATGCCGAGATGCTGATTGTTACATCAGGCAAAAAAGAAAAAGCATCACATGTAGTAGAACTTGCCAGAAAAATGAATCCTAATATCCGTATTTTAGCACGTGCAAATGATTTATTTCACGTTTATGAACTCTATCAAATGGGAGCAGATCGTCAAGTACGTGAAACCTTTGATTCTGCGGTGCGAATGGGGCGTTATGCGTTAGAAGATTTAGGTATAGATGAACAAAAAGCAGGTGAAATTAGTCACTGTTATTATCAGCGAGATCGTCACCGTACTCGCTTAATGGCAGAAGTCTATGATCCAAGTTTTAAACATAAATTCCAAAATAAAGAAATGGTTAAAATTTCGTTGGAGCATGATCAGGAAACCATGGTTGAGATCCAACAGATTTTGCAAAGGGAAGAATAGTACCTAAAATTTAGGCAAAAATAACCGCAGTTTATTTATTTAATAATGTGATATTTCCCTCTATCACAGAAAAACTGCGGTGCTTTTCTACTGACATTTGAGCTAGTTGATCTTGAGTAATTGCCGTAATGAATACCTGTGATTGGCTTTGTTGCAAGCGTTCGGCGAGTAAAGAACGTTTGATTTCATCGAGTTCTGAGGCAAAATCGTCAATGAGAAAAATACAGTGGCGATTTTTTTGTTGCATTAAATGTTCGCCTTGAGCGAGTCGCAAGGCACACATCAGTAATTTTAGTTGACCACGAGAAAGCACATCTTCCACTGGTAATCCATTAGCTTTAAAACGAAAATCAGCCTTTTGCGGACCTGAAACCGTATATCCGATTTGTTTATCCCGTTGGAAATTTTCTCGTAACACATCAGCATAATCACTGTCTTTTTCCCAACCTTGATGAAAGCTCAGTTGAATTTCTAGTTCGGGTAAAAATAATTGGCAAGTTTGTTCTATGGTTGGACTGAGAGCTTGTGCGTACTCATTTCGCCATTGGGTAACTTGATGAGCAAGTTTGGCAAGTTCAATGTCCCAAATTTTTAGGGCGTTGTAATCGTAAGTTTGCTGTAAGGCGGCATTACGTTGTTTAAGTAAACGATTGAGAGCAGACCATATCGCATGAAAACTTGCTTGATGATGAAATAACCCCCAGTCTAAAAAAGCACGACGATAGCTAGGACCACCATTGAGTAGGGTTAAACCTTCAGGGGTAATAATTTGCATGGGGAGTAAATGAGCCAGATCGGAAATTTTATTACCGTCTTCGCCGTTGATTTTGACAATGGTATTGCCGTCTTTACGTTGCTTTTGTAGCCCTACTGACCATTGATGTTGCTGTTCTTGAATTCGCCCGTGTAGAGTAAAATGCGGTTGTTCGTAGCGGATTATTCGGGTGGTCACATTACTTTTAAAGGATCGACCATGGCTTAGGTAGAAAAGGCTTTCTAGCAAATTGGTTTTTCCGCTCCCATTATTGCCGATCAAAAAGTTAAAGCCGTGGTCAAATTCAAGATCCACGGCGGTAAAATTACGAAAGTCTTCAATAAGTAAGCGAGAGATTGCCATAAAGTGCGGTCTATATTAGTAATATTTTTTATAACCGCATAGGCATAATCACATATTCTGCACTGCCGTCTTCACAATCTTCAATTAAACAGCTTGATGAGGCATCAACTAACCGCATACGTACACGTTTACATTTTAACGCATTGAGTACGTCTAAAATATAGCTGGCATTAAAGCCTACTTCCATTTCTTCGCTTTGATAAGATACGTCTAAAATTTCTTCGACTTCTTCGTGTTCTTGGTTGGTGGCTAAAATACGAAGTTGGTTTTCACTTAATTGTAAACGAACGGTACGAACCCGATCTGTGGAAAGAATGGCGGCACGCACAAAAGATTGTTTTAAGGCTTCCCAATCACCCTCCAAAATACGATCTGCATTACGTGGCAAGACGCGACGATAATCAGGGAAACGTCCGTCAATCAGTTTGGTAGTAAACACTAACGAACCTAATTGCACACGTAAATTATTGGTACCGATTTGTAAATGAGCAGGTTCTTCACTGCTTGAGTCTAATAATCTTGCCAGTTCCAATACCCCTTTACGAGGCACGATAACGGCATGATTTTGTAACTCTTGTTCAAGGGGAATAGTGCAAACCGCTAAACGATGACCATCTGTAGAAACCGTGCGTAATAAATTACCTTCAGTTTCTAACTTCATTCCATTTAACGCATAGCGAGCATCATTGTTTGCCATGGAGAATTGTGTTGCATCAATTAAACGACGTATAATATTTTGGGTTACAGTAAAATCGACTTCCGATTGCCAGTTGGTTAAATTTGGGTATTCATCCGCAGGAAAAGTGGTTAAATTAAATTTGGTGCGACCTGAACGGACAATAGCTCGATCTTCTTCAAAATCTATCGTAATCGAAGCTGTTTCAGGTAAACTACGACAAATTTCTAAGAATTTTCTGGCAGGGATAGTGAAGTTACCCTCCGCATTATTTTGTAATGGTGCTTGTGCGGAAAGCTCGACTTCTAAATCAGTACCTGTAATAGTCAGGATATTACCTTTTATTTGTAATAAGACATTGTTTAATACAGGAATATTAGGGCGATTGCTCAACACACCGCAAACTTGTTGTAATGGTTTTAATAAATCTTCTCTTGAAATAATGAGTTGCATAGTGATTTCCCTTTTATTAAGCCGATAAAGTGCGGTTTAAATTTACCCAATCTTCTTCAATATTACTATCTGTTTCACGTAGTTCTAAAGTCTTGCGGCAAGCATGTAATACCGTGGTATGATCACGATCACCAAAATTTTTACCAATTTCAGGTAAGCTACGATTAGTCAGTTCTTTAGCTAATGCCATAGCTAATTGACGTGGTCGAGCAACGGAGCGAGAACGATTTTTAGATTTTAAATCTGAAACCTTAATACGGTAATATTCAGCCACCACTTTTTGAATATTCTCAATAGTAACTAATTTTTCTTGTAATGCCAAAATATCTTTTAAGGTTTCTTCGGCAAAATCTCTGGTAATCGGTTTGCCCGTAAATTCAGCGTAGGCTTGTACTCGGTTTAATGCCCCCTCCAGATCACGCACATTGCTCCGCAGTCTTTCTGCAATAAAATAGGCAACATCTTCGGGTAAGTTTAAGTTTTTTTCTTCCGCTTTTTTCAGCAAAATGGCAATACGGGTTTCTAATTCAGGGGGTTGAATTTGTAAGGTTAAACCCACACCAAAGCGTGATGTTAAACGTTCAGTAAAGTTTTCAATACCTTTGGGTAAGCGATCGGAGGTGAGAATAATTTGTCGTCCCCCCTCAAATAAGGAATTAAAGGTATGGAAAAATTCTTCTTGTGTTCCGCTTTTTCCTGCAAAAAATTGAATGTCATCAATGAGTAACACATCTAAAGAGCGGTATTTTTTCTTAAATTCTTCTAGTTTTTCACTTTTTAGTGCTTTTACCATTTCTTGTACATAACGCTCAGAACGAACATACATAATGCGAGCTTTGGGGTTGTCAGATAAAATGGCATTGCCAATCGCATGTAATAAATGGCTTTTACCTAAGCCTGTACTACCATATAAAAACAGAGGGTTGGCTAATTTGTCGCCAGGATTTTTAGCCACTTTCAAGGCTGCAGAACGGGCTAATTGATTTGATTTCCCTCCCACAAAGTTTTCAAAGGTATAGTATGATTCAAGGTGGGTTTCAAATGTCTTATTATTTGAAATCCTAGGATTTTTCACCGCACTATTATCCGTCATCTCAACAGTATTCATCGGGGCTTTAGGGCTAGGTTTTACCCCCTCTTGTAATTTCACCACTAAATCTGGATTATGGCTAACTTGTTGGGCTAAAGAGATGATTTTTTCTAAATAATGACTTTCTACCCAATTTTTAATAAACCGATTAGAGGCATATAAGGTGATCAGATTATCGTTGTTAGCATCTGCTTGCAACGGACGCAACCACATATTAAAGTCGTTAGAAGAAATTTGATCTTGTAATTGCAAAAGGCATTGTTGCCATAGGGTTGACACGTCGAAGTTCAT